>JAIXTY010000175.1 GCA_027483705.1 Rubrivivax sp. | reverse complement strand
GCCACGGCCACCAGGCCCAGCAGGACGGCCTCGGGCGTGGCGCCGAGGTCGGGCAGGTTGGCCAGCAGCACGTGCTTCGCGCCGTCGGCGGCCAGCAGGCTGAGCGTGGTGCGCAGGTTGTTGGCGGCCGTGGTGGCCGCGGCGGCGCGGCCGGCCGCGCCGGCGGCGTCCATGGTCGGGAAGGCCGTGCGCGCGTCGCGCATGTCGTTGCCACCCCCGACGACGACGAACAGCGTGCCGCCGTCCTGCGCGCCCGGCGCACCGGTGAACGAACCCACCTGCGCCACGAGGCTGGGGATGGCGCCGCCGCTGGTGCGCGCGCCCCCGAAGGCGGCGTTGTTGCCACCCTGCAGGCTGGCCTTTGCCGCGGCCGGCAGGCCGAGGTTGGTGGCCAGCGTCTCGGCCCACACGGGGCCGTCGGAGAAGCGGCCGGCGAAGTACGGTGCCGCCGGCGTGGCGCCACCGGTCAGCGCGAAGATGTTGCCGGTGTCGGTGAGGCTGTCACCGAAGAAGTACAGGTTGCTGTACGCGTGGGCGGCGCTGGCGCCGGCCCAGGTGGCCAGGCCGATCGCGGCCGTGGTCATCCATCGACGCATCGAGTGGCGCATGGGTTGTCTCCTGGTCTGGTTTGTGACTGACCGATGACCGTAGCACGGCCGGCGCCGGTGGACGACGGGACTCGCCCTCGGTCGGCAGCGGGTACAGCCCCCTTGGCCGAGGGGGGTCAGCGCGGGCGGCGGCGGGCGCGCGGCGGGGTGCCGGCGCCTGTCTCGCGCGGGGGCAGGCCGGAATGCTGCGTCAGCACGCGGCCCTTGGTCACCGGCGAGGTGCGCTCGCCGGCGCCCGTGCTGTTCTTGCGCCGCGCGCTGGTGTAGCCGGCCTCGCCGCTGGGCTGGAAGGCCGGAATCAGGTGGTGCTTGCCGTTGCCGATGAGGTCGGCGCGGCCCATGGTCTTGAGCGCGTCGCGCAGCAGCGGCCAGTTGGCGGGGTCGTGCCAGCGCAGGAAGGCCTTGTGCAGGCGGCGGCGCTTCTCGCCGCGGACGATGTCCACGCGCTCGGCGCGCCTGCCGTCGCGGCTGATGCCCTTCAGCGGGTTCAGGTTCGTGTGGTACATCGCCGTGGCCGTGGCCATCGGGCTTGGGTAGAAGGTCTGCACCTGGTCGGCCTTGAAGCCGTTGCGCTTGAGCCAGATCGCGAGGTTCATCATGTCCTCGTCGCTGGTGCCGGGGTGCGCGGCAATGAAATAAGGGATCAGGTACTGCTTCTTGCCGGCGGCGGCGCTGGCTTCCTCGAACATCTGCTTGAAGCGGTCGTAGCTGCCGATGCCCGGCTTCATCATCTTCGACAGCGGCCCGCCCTCGGTGTGCTCGGGTGCGATCTTGAGATAACCGCCGACATGGTGCGTGACCAGTTCCTTCACGTACTCCGGGCTCTGCACGGCCAGGTCGTAGCGCAGGCCGCTGCCGATGAGGATCTTCTTCACGCCCTTCAGCTGCCGCGCGCGGCGGTACAGCTTGATCAGCGGGCCGTGGTCGGTGTTGAGGTTCGGGCAGATGCCGGGGTACACGCAACTCGGCTTGCGGCAGGCGGCCTCGATCTCGCGGCTCTTGCAGCCGATGCGCCACATGTTGGCGGTGGGGCCGCCGAGGTCGGACACCACGCCGGTGAAGCCTTCGACCTTGTCGCGCATGGTCTCGATCTCGCGGATGATCGAGTCCTCGCTGCGGCTCTGGATGATGCGGCCCTCGTGCTCGGTGATCGAGCAGAAGGTGCAGCCGCCGAAGCAGCCGCGCATGATGTTCACGCTGAAGCGGATCATCTCCCAGGCCGGGATCTTGGTCGGGCCGTCGTGGCGGCCGTCGGCGTCGGCATAGGCCGGGTGCGGCGCGCGGGCGTACTCGAGGTCGAAGACCCAGTCCATCTCGGCGGTCGTCAGCGGAATCGGCGGCGGCGTCAGCCAGAGGTCGCGGTCGCCATGCGCCTGCACGAGTGCGCGCGCGTTGCCGGGGTTGGTCTCGAGGTGCAGCACGCGGTTGGCGTGGGCGTAAAGCACGGCATCGGACTTCACCTGCTCGTAGCTCGGCAGCCGCACCACGGTGCGCTCGCGCGGCGGCAGCGCCACGGCGCCGGTCTTGCGGCTGGTGGGCATGGCCACCACGGCCATGGCGGGAACGGCGGCGGGATCGGCACCGCCTTCCTTGGCGCAACTCTGCCCCTGCTCGGCCGCGGCCTCGCTCGTGGTCAGGTACGGGTTGATGTGGGCGTCGATGCGGCCGGGGCGGTCGACCTCGGTGCTGTCGATCTCGAACCAGTCGGCGAAAGCGGCGTTGCCGGCTTCGTCGGTGCGGCGCATGAAGGCCGTGCCGCGCACGTCAACGATGCGGTGGACGGGCTCGCGCCGCGCGAGGCGGTGCGCCACCTCGACCACGGCGCGTTCGGCGTTGCCGTACAGCAGCAGGTCGGCCTTGCTGTCGACCAGGATGCTGCGGCGGACCTTGTCCTGCCAGTAGTCGTAGTGGGCGATGCGGCGCAGGCTCGCCTCGATGCCGCCGATGACCACCGGCACCTCGGGCCAGGCCTCCTTGCAGCGCTGCGTGTACACGAGCGTGGCGCGGTCGGGCCGCCGGCCGCCGGCGCCACCGGGGGTGTAGGCGTCGTCGCTGCGGATCTTCCGGTCCGCGGTGTAGCGGTTGATCATCGAATCCATGTTCCCGGCCGCCACGCCGAAGAACAGGTTGGGCTTGCCCAGCGCCTTGAAGGGCTCGGCGCTCTGCCAGTCGGGCTGCGCGATGATGCCGACGCGGAAACCCTGCGCCTCGAGCACGCGGCCGATCACGGCCATGCCGAAGCTGGGGTGGTCGACGTACGCGTCGCCGGTGACGATGACGATGTCGCAGCTGTCCCAGCCCAGGCGCTCCATCTCGGCGCGGCTCATCGGCAGGAACGGCGCGCGCCCGAAGCGCTTGGCCCAGAACGGCTTCCAGGCGGTCAGCGCCTTCGCAGCGGGCGTCGGCGCGGCCGGGGGGGCGGGGTTCGGGCGGTCGAGCAGCGTCGGGCTCACGGCGATCGGGCGCCGGGGCGGCCCGGCGGCGGCGGAAAACCCGCGATTGTCGGCCCGGCGGCCTCAAGCCGCACGCCGGCGGCGCCGATAGCCGCGGCATGCAAGGTTTTTGGCTCACCGTCGGCTGGGGCCTGGCATCGCTGCTGGCGGTGTCGGTGCTCGTGGCGCTCATCGAGTTCCTGCGCCAGGGTTCGGCGCGCCCGCCGGCCGTCGAATCGCCGCTGCCGCGGGCGATGAAGGTCGACGTCGACATCGACGCCCTGCCCGCCGACCCACCCGCCCGGGCCGCTCAGGCCGTGCAGGACCCCGAGACGCGCCGGCTGGCCCTGAGCGAGGTGCTGCAGCGCCTGCAGCAGGGCGGCCCCGAGGCGGCGTGGGTCGAGACCACGCCGATGGTGCTGGCGCCAAAGCCGACCGACGCCACCGCGCCCTGACCGGCGGCGCTCAGGCCGCCAGTGCGGTGGATGCGGCCGGCGCGGTCGGCGCGGTCGGCTCCGGCACCGCCTCGTCGTCGTCGAGTTCCTCGGCCAGGAAGCCGCCACTCTGGTGCGACCACAGCCGGGCGTAGATGCCACCGGCGGCCAGCAGGCTCTGGTGATCGCCGACCTCGACGATGCGGCCCTTGTCCATCACCACCAGGCGGTCCATCGCGGCGATGGTGCTCAGGCGGTGCGCGATCGCGACCACGGTCTTGCCTTCCATCAGCCGGTACAGGCTTTCCTGGATGGCGGTCTCGACCTCGCTGTCGAGCGCGCTCGTGGCCTCGTCGAGCAGCAGGATCGGGGCGTCCTTCAGCATCACGCGGGCGATGGCGATGCGCTGGCGCTGGCCGCCGGAGAGCTTGACGCCGCGCTCGCCGACGTGGGCGTCGTAGCCGACGCGGCCCTTGGGGTCCGTCAGGCCGTCGATGAACTCGGCCGCCTCGGCGCGCTCGGCGGCGCGGCGCATCTCGCCCTCGGTGGCCTCGGGCCGGCCGTAGACGATGTTGTCGCGCACCGAACGGTGCAGCAGCGAGGTGTCCTGCGTGACCATGCCCACCTGGCGGCGCAGGCTGTCCTGCGTGACGCCGGCGATGTCCTGGCCGTCGATCAGCACGCGGCCTTCCTGCAGGTCATAGAGGCGCAGCAGCAGGTTCACGATCGTGCTCTTGCCAGCGCCCGAGCGGCCCACGAGGCCGATCTTCTCGCCCGGGCGGATCACGAGGTCCAGGCCCTCGATCACCTTCTTGCCGTTGCCGTAGGCGAAGCCCACGTGCTCGAAGCGCACCTCACCCTGGGTGACCTTCAGTTCCGCGGCGTCGGCGCGGTCGACCACGGTGCGCGGCCGCGACAGCGTGGCGATGCCGTCCTGCACGGTGCCGATGTGCTCGAACAGCGTCGCCATCTCCCACATCACCCAGTGCGAGATGCCGTTCAGGCGGAACGCCATCGCGGTGGCCGCGGCCACCGCGCCCACGCCCACCAGCGAGCCGGCCCACAGCTGCAGGCTCACCACCGTGATGCTGGCGATCAGCAGCACCGACAGCACCTGGTTCACGGTCTCGAAGGCCGTGACGAGGCGCATCTGCGCTTGGACGCTGCCCAGGAACTCCTGCATCGCGCCGCGCGCGAACTGGCTCTCGCGCTGGGCGTGCGAGAACAGCTTGACGGTGGCGATGTTGGTGTAGGCGTCGGTGATGCGGCCCGTCATCAGCGAGCGCGCGTCGGCCTGCGCCTGCGCCACCTTGCCCAGCCGCGGCACGAAGTAGGTGAGCGTGATCACGTACAGCACCAGCCAGCCCAGGAAGGGCGCCATCAGCCACGCATCGAAGGCGCCGACCACGGCGATCATGGTCGCGAAGTAGATGACGACGTAGACCAGGATGTCGGCAAAGATCAGCCAGGTGTCGCGCACGGCCAGCGCCGTCTGCATCACCTTGGTGGAGATGCGGCCGGCGAACTCGTCCTGGTAGAAGGACATGCTCTGCGCCAGCATCAGGCGGTGGAAGTTCCAGCGCAGCCGCATCGGGAAGTTGCCGAAGATGCCCTGGTACTTGAACAGGGCCTGCAGCGCCGCGAACACGATGCTCAGCGCCAGGATGCCGCCCAGCACCGCCA
This sequence comes from Rubrivivax sp., assembly GCA_027483705.1. Classification (GTDB taxonomy): domain Bacteria; phylum Pseudomonadota; class Gammaproteobacteria; order Burkholderiales; family Burkholderiaceae_C; genus Rubrivivax. The sequence goes on along the minus strand of JAIXTY010000175.1, from coordinate 28,491 downwards.
GCAGCGAGCCGTGGCGTTGCCACAGCTCGGCCGGCGGCGTCTTCGCCAGCAGGTCCACCACGTGGGCCATCATGCTGAACAGCAGCGCCTCGAAGGCGCCGATGGCGGCGGTGAACAGCGTCACCAGCAGCAGGAAGGGCCTCGCGCCCCGGGTGCAGGCCCAGAGGAAGGCGAAGAAGTTGCTGGGCGGATCGGCCGGCGGCTGCGGCGGATACGGGTCCACCAGCCGTTCGAAGAATGAAAACACGCGCGCTCCCCGGGATGTCGTCATGGGCCCGCGTCGTGGCGCGGGCCGAATCGCGGGATTATCGAAGTCGCGCGTGACGACCGAGCCGCCCGCGTGGTCTATGTCGTTTGGCAGGCGCTGAAGGCGAAACCCCTCCGAGCCGTCGCCGGCCGGAGGGGCGGGTGGCTCTCGCCACCAGGTGGAGCTCCGGAGGCATGGAGTCCGGGGCCCCTGACGCGCAGAGACTGCGCCATCGGTGTTGCCTTCGTCGAAGGCGGTGTCGAATCTACGCCCGCCGGCGGAGCGTCACAAGCTGATCGTTCATCCATGCCCCGCGGCGAGCAGCCCCTGCACCAGGGCCTCGGCGCGTGCCGTGACGGCGGCGTCCATGGCGATCGTGCGGCCCCACTCGCGCGTGGTCTCGCCCGGCCACTTGTTGGTGGCATCCAGCCCCATCTTGCCGCCCAGGCCGCTGACGGGCGACGCGAAGTCGAGGTAGTCGATCGGGGTGCTTTCCACCAGCGTGGTGTCGCGCACCGGGTCCATGCGCGTGGTGATGGCCCAGATCACTTCCTGCCAGTTGCGAATGTCGACGTCGTCATCCGTCACGACGATGAACTTCGTGTACATGAACTGCCGAAGGAAGCTCCACAGGCCGAACATCACCCGCTTGGCGTGGCCCGGGTAGGCCTTCTTGATGGAGATGATCGCCATCCGGTAGCTGCAGCCCTCGGGCGGCAGGTAGAAGTCGACGATCTCCGGAAACTGCTTGCGCAGGATGGGCACGAACACCTCGTTCAGCGCCACGCCCAGCACCGCCGGCTCGTCGGGCGGCTTGCCGGTGTGGGTGGAGTGGTAGATCGGGTCGCGCCGGTGCGTGATGCGGGCGAGGCGGAACACCGGGAACCAGTCCTGCTCGTTGTAGTAGCCCGTGTGGTCGCCGAAGGGGCCTTCGAGGGCGTGCAGGTAGCCGTTGAGCTCCTTCAGGCGCACGCCGCGCTCGCTCTCGCCTGCGAAGCCGGGCTCGGCTGGCGGGATGTGGCCCTCGAGCACGATCTCGGCGCTGGCCGGCACCTGCAGGCGGCGCTCGCCTTCCCCCACCCCGCTGTCCACCACCTCGGTGCGGCCACCGCGCAGCAGGCCGGCGAACTGGTACTCCGACAGCGTGTCGGGCACCGGTGTCACGGCGCCCAGGATGGTGGCCGGATCGGCGCCCAGCGCCACGGCGATCGGGAACGGCCGGCCCGGGTTGGCCCGTGCGAACTCGCGGAAATCGAGCGCGCCGCCGCGGTGGGCCAGCCAACGCATGATTACCTCGCGCCGGCCGATCACCTGCTGCCGGTAGATGCCCAGGTTCTGGCGCAGCCGCGGCTGCGCCACCGACTGCGGCCCGCGCGTCACCACCAGGCCCCAGGTGATCAGCGGCCCGGCGTCGCCCGGCCAGCAGGTCTGCACCGGCAGGCGCCCGAGGTCGACGTCGTCGCCCTCGATCACCACCTCCTGGCAGGCGGCACGGCGCACGGTGGCCGGCTTCATGTCCCACAGCGCCTTGCCCATCTGCAGCAGCTTGCCGGCGTCCTTCAGGCCCTTGGGGGGCTCGGGCTCCTTCAGGCTGGCGAGCAGCGAGCCAACCTCGCGCAACTCGGCCACCTCGGACGCCCCCATCCCCAACGCCACGCGCCGGGGGGTGCCGAACAGGTTGATCAAGCAGGAGATCGTGTAACCGACCGGCGCCGTGCACAGCAGGGCCGGACCGCCGGATCGCAGGAGCCTGTCGCCGATGGCCGTGAGTTCCAGGTGTGGCGACACCGGTTCGCCGAGTTTTCGAAGCTCACCCTGGGCTTCGAGCTGGGCCATGAAGTCTCGGAGATCAGCGTACTTCATAGCCACAGGTTCTGTAGTTGGCGCTTCATATTCTTGACCGGGTATTTAGCGCTTGTTAGAGTCCGCGCCGATTTCGACCAACAGGGTTTTCCCCGAGGCGCCTGCCTCGATCCGCCACGCGGACCCTGCGACGACGGGCAGCCGGCCCCCATGCAACGCCTGGATGGGCGCCCCGTCGAACGATTATCCGCAGCGCGCCCCAGCGGCCGCTGCCGCCCGCGGCCAAGGCCGCGGCACGACGGGAGAGTGTCGACGATGCGAGCCCACGAGATGCTGCGCCAGGGTTGGCGCGCGACGGCGCGGTCGACCACGGTGTTTGCCGGCGACGTTGCCCGCGGCCTGCTGGCGGTGAGCCACAACACGCTGGCGGTGGTCGGCCTGCTGGCCATCGTGCTGGTGGCCTTCGGCGCCGGCCGACCCGACCTGCGCCACGAGTTCGAGCAGACTGCGCTGCAGTGGCTGCAGGACCGCCAGGAGCGCCGCGACCAGGCCAGCGGCAACATCCTGACGGCGCTGGAGGAGCCCGATGCGATCTCGCGCGCCACGGCGCTGGACCCCAAGGACCTGCGCCGCGACCAGCAGGCGCTCACGCAATGGATCGCCCGCCGCTACAAGGTGGCGCCCGAGCCCGTGGGCGCGCTGGTGCGCGAGGCGTGGGCGCTGGGCGAGCGCGCGCGGCTCGACCCGACGCTCATCCTGGCCATCGTGGCCGTCGAATCCAGCTTCAACCCCTTTGCGCAGAGCCCGATGGGCGCGCAGGGCCTGATGCAGGTGATGACGCGGGTGCACGACGACAAGTACGAGGCCTTTGGCGGCACGCACGCCGCCTTCGACCCCATCACCAACCTGCGTGTCGGCGTTCAGGTGCTGCGTGAGTGCATCGCCCGCGCCGGCGGCGTGGCCGAGGGCCTGCGCTTCTACGTCGGCGCGGCGCTGTTGGACGGCGACGGTGGCTATGCCGCCAAGGTGATGGCCGAGCAGGCCCACATGCGCGGTGTGGCCGAAGGCCGCAACGTGCCGGCCAACGCTCCGATCGTCGTGCCCACCATGCCCAGGGACGCCACGGTCGTCCCGACCGAGCTGCCCGCCGCCGGGCCACGCCCGGCCGCCGCGCCGGCCTCGGTGCCGGCCGCCTTGCCCGAGCGCGTGGCCCTGGCGCGCTGACGCGCGTTTGCGGGCCCGGCCGACACCCCCCGGGCGCTACACTGGCGCCCTGCGCGACTGGCGATAGGGGCCGCCCGGCCCCGAGGTGGACGACCACCGGGAAGCGCAGGCCGCGGGCCGCTTCGGCACTTCAGCCCGCCGGTGTCAGCCGTTCGCCTGGGCAGCCCTCGGCCGTGTCGTGCCTGCCTCCCATGGCGCCGGCCCGCACCCGTTGGCCCTTCTCACCGAAGAGGACTGCCATGTTCGACCGATCCACCTCCACCCTGGCCGCCGTCGACCCCGAGGTCTGGGCCGCCGTGCAGGCCGAGAACCGCCGCCAGGAAGAGCACATCGAGCTCATCGCCAGCGAAAACTACACCAGCCCGGCCGTGATGGCTGCGCAGGGCTCGCAGCTCACCAACAAGTACGCCGAGGGCTACCCCGGCAAGCGCTACTACGGCGGCTGCGAGCACGTCGACGTGGTCGAGACGCTGGCCATCGAGCGCCTGAAGGCCCTGTTCGGCGCCGGCTACGCCAACGTGCAGGCCAACTCCGGCAGCCAGGCCAACCAGGCGGTGTTCTTCGGCCTGCTGCAGCCCGGCGACACCATCATGGGCATGAGCCTGGCCGAAGGCGGCCACCTCACGCACGGCATGCCGCTCAACATGAGTGGCAAGTGGTTCAAGGTCGTGAGCTACGGTCTCGATGCGAACGAGGCCATCGACTACGACGCGATGGAGCGCCTGGCCGACGAGCACAAGCCGAAGCTCATCATCGCCGGCGCCAGTGCCTACAGCCTGCGCATCGACTTCGAGCGTTTCGCCCGCGTGGCCAAGGCCATCGGCGCGTACTTCATGGTCGACATGGCGCACTACGCCGGCCTCATCGCCGCGGGCGTCTACCCGAACCCGGTGCCGCACGCCGACGTCGTCACCAGCACCACGCACAAGAGCCTGCGCGGCCCGCGCGGCGGCATCGTGCTGATGAACGACGAGGCCATCGCCAAGAAGATCAACAGCGCCATCTTTCCCGGCATCCAGGGCGGCCCCCTGATGCACGTGATCGCCGGCAAGGCCGTGGCCTTCCACGAGGCGCTGCAGCCGGGCTTCAAGGCCTACCAGCAGCAGGTGGTCGCCAATGCACGCGTGCTGGCCGAGACGCTCATCGAGCGCGGCCTGCGCATCGTGAGCGGCCGCACCGAGAGCCACGTGATGCTGGTCGACCTGCGCCCCAAGGGCCTGACCGGCAAGGAAGCCGAGGCCATCCTCGGCGAGGCCCACATGACCTGCAACAAGAACGGCATCCCGAACGACCCGCAGAAGCCGATGGTCACCAGCGGCATCCGCCTGGGCACGCCGGCCATGACGACGCGCGGCTTCAAGGAAGAGCAGGCCCGGCAGACGGCCCACCTGATCGCCGATGTGCTGGACAAGCCCCACGACGCCGCGAACATCGCCGCCGTGCGCGCCAAGGTCGCCGCGCTGACGCGCGACTTCCCGGTGTACCGATAACGCACCCGCCGTGCGCTGCCCCTTCTGCGCCCACGAGGACACGCAGGTCGTCGAGACCCGCGAGTCCGACGAGGGCGACGTGGTGCGGCGGCGCCGCCGCTGCCTGCACTGCGAGAAGCGCTTCACCACCTACGAGCGCAGCGAGATCCAGATGCCGGCCGTCGTCAAGAAGGACGGCACACGCGTGGAGTTCGACCCCGCCAAGCTGCGCGCCAGCATGAGCCTGGCGCTGCGCAAGCGGCCGGTGAGCGTGGAGCAGGTCGAGGCGGCCATCGAGCGCATCCAGGACAAGCTGCTGGCCAGCGGCGCCCGCGAGACGCCCAGCGCCCGCCTGGGCGAGCTGGTGATGCGCGAGTTGAAGCGCATCGACAAGGTGGCCTACGTGCGCTTCGCCTCGGTGTACCGGCAGTTCGAGGACGTGGACGAGTTCCGGCAGCTGATCCGGGACATCTGATCCCGCGCCACCCCCTGCCGGGGGGCCCCGCCGGGGGCTGCCGACGCACCCCCTCCCGCGGCCCGCGCGGTGGGGACGCGGGCGAGCCGGCCGGTTTCTACAGTGGCTTTCATCGAAGCCCTGCCGGAAGCCCGCCATGACCCGATTTGTCACCCGCCGCCAGTCCGGCACCAGCCTGGTCGAAGCCACGGTGGTGCTGGCCATCACCTCCACGCTGGTGGGCAGCCTGCTGCCCGGCTGGCAGGCAGCCCGCGAAAGGCGCGCGCTCGAGGCCGCATCCGCCCAGCTCGCCACCGACCTGCGCCATGCGCGCAGCCTGGCCGTGGCCCAGTCACTGCCCGTGCGGCTGGCCGTGAACAGCACCCAGGCCTGCTACGTGGTGCACACCGGGCCTTCGCGCGGCTGCGGCTGCGACAGCACCGGCCGCGCCAGCTGCGCTCCCGGCGCGACGGCGCTGCGCGTGGCCACGCTGCCGGGCGATGGCCTGGTCGCGCTGAGCACGTCGTCGGCATCGATGCTGTTCGATGCCGAGCGCGGCACCGTCACGCCCACCGGCACGCTGCGTCTGACCCTGGCCGACGGCCAGGCGGTCCACCATGTCGTCAACATCATGGGGCGGGTGCGCACCTGTTCGCCGGATGGCCTCGTGGCCGGGCACGCCCGCTGCTGACGCTGCGGTCAGGACCACCCCAGACTTGAGGGGCCGGCAGACGAACGGCATCGGCGCGCCGACGAACGGCCATCGGCGGCTGGGCGCCTGCCCCCGACGGCACCAGAATCGCGCCATGCACCGTACCGGCCCGCACCGACCCCGGCTCTCGAGAGGCTTCACGCTCATCGAGCTGATGATCGCGATCGCGATCCTGGCCATCCTCGGTGCCGTCGCCTTCCCGAGCTTCATGGACTCGATGCGCAAGAGCCGGCGCACCGAGGCCTTCACGGCCGTCAGCGCGGTGCAGCAGGCGCAGGAGCGCTTCCGCAGCAACAACGCCAACTACGCCGACACGCTGGGGGCGCTGGGCATCCTGAGCAGCACCACCACGCCGGGCGGCTACTACACGCTGGCGGTCAGCACCGAAACCGCGACGGCCAGCACGCAGTACGTGGTCACGGCGACGGCCGTGTCGTCCAAGTCGCAGGCGAACGACGGCCGCTGCGCCCGGCTGGCGGCCCGTGTCGTGGCAGCGCAGGTCACCTACGCCAGCTGCGAGAGCTGCAGCACCTTCACGTTCACCGATTCCGACGTCTGCTGGAAGCGCTGAATGGACACGCCGGCCCGCACGCCAGCCGCCAAGCCCCCGCGCGCGACCGGGCGCCGCGCCTTCCCGGCCCGCCTGGCCGCCCGCACGCGCATGCAGGCGCTGTCGCTCGTGGAGCTGATGGTCGTGGTGGCCATCACGGTCATCATCCTGGGCCTGGCCGCGCCTTCCTTCAAGGACTACATCGTCACGCAGCGGCTTCGCAGCATCCACGCGCAGCTTGCCACCGACCTGCAGTTCGCGCGGTCGGAGGCCGTGAGCCGGGGCGCCTTCGTCGGTGTCCGCTTCCAGTTCACCACCGGGGCCAGCGGCGCCTCGTGCTACGTGATCTTCACGCGGCCCGACCCGGCGACCTTCAACGCCGTCACCTGCGACTGTCTGGCCGCCGAAGGCTCGCGCTGCGCCGCGTACCCGACCCAGACCACCGAGGTGCGCACCGTCGTCGTGCCGAACACGACGGACGTGAACGTGCGCGTGGCTTCAGGTCAACCCGACACGCTCACCTTCGATCCGCGCACCGGCGGCCTGCGCTTCACGCCGCTCGACGAGGCCATCCTGTCGGTCACGGGCTTCCAGATCAACTCCAGCGCCGACGAGCCGCGCACGATGCGGGCGGTCGTCAACGGCTCCGGTCGGGCCAACTTGTGCTCGCCGTCGTCGTCGGTCATGGGCGGGACGACATGCGCGCCATGACGAGGCCCCGCAGCAGCCCGCGCCGTCAGCGTGGCCTGTCGATCGTGGAGCTGATGGTGGGTATCGCCATCGGCCTGATCATCGTGGCCGGCGCAAGCGTGCTGCTCAGTGGCCAGATCGTCGAGAACCGCCGGCTGATCGCCGAGACGCAAGTTCAGCAGGATCTTCGCTCGACGGCGGACATCATCAGCCGTGAGTTGCGGCGCGCCGGCTCGATCGGATCCGACACCTTCCTGGCGCCGCGCATCTGGTTGTCCGGAACGATCACGGATCCGCCCGCGAACATGCACTCGGCCGTGCTCACGCCGGCCAGCGGCACGGGCGACGACGAGGTCTCGTTCAACTACTACCCCACCGGCCCGGGTACCGACGGCCCGTTCGGCTTCAGGCTCGACACCGCTCGTGGCGTGATCGAGACACGGCTGCGGGCCGGTGGCTGGCAGGACCTCACCGACCCCGGCACGATCGAGGTCACTGGCTTCCAGGTCGAGCGCCTGGACGACACCGTGATGCGGGTGCCGTGCAACAAGCCCTGCCCCGACACGACCTCCAACTGCTGGCCGACGCTGAACGTGCGCACGCTGGAGATCACCATCAACGCCCGTTCGCGCGCCCTGCCCGACGTCGAACGCTCGCACCGCTCGCGCGTGCGGCTGCGCAACGAGCACCTGCAGTTCTTCACCCACACCGCCGACGTGACGCTCGCCGCGGTGTGCCCGCCATGAGCGCCCTGCGCCGGATGTCTGGCCTGAAGCCGGGCCAGAAGGGTGCCGCGACGCTGGTCGTCGTGATGGTGCTGTTCTTCATCGTCTCGATGGTCGCGGCCTACACCAGCCGCAACATGATCTTCGAGCAGCGCACGGGCATCAACCAGTACCGTTCGACGCAGTCGCTGGAGGCGGCCGATGCCGGCCTGGAGTGGGCGCTGATGATGCTCAACGGCGGCCGCATCAACGACGCCTGCGAAGCCAGCACCGACCTCACCGACACCAGCTTCCGCGACCGCTACCTCGCGTTCAACACCAGCACCGGCATCGTGTCGGCCCGTCTGCAGTCCGGCGGCACGCAGCTGACGCCGACCTGCGTGTTCGACCAGGCGTCGGGGCGCTGGCAGTGCTCGTGCCCCGAAGACGGCGACCCCACGCTCGCCGGGCCTTCGGGCAACCAGATCGCACCGGCCTTCCGCGTGCGCTTCCGGGCCATCGCGACCACCAACCAGCCGGGCCTGATCCGCATCGATGTGGTCGGCTGCACCCGGCTGGACAACAACTGCCTGGGCCTGACCGGCGCGAGCGTGCCCAACGAGGGCCGGTCGATCGTCGGGGCCATCGCCCTGATCAGCGGCCGCAGCATGGTGATGCCGCGCGCCGCGCTGACGGCGCGAGGCGACGTCAGTGTGTCGACGCTGGCGGTCAGCAACGTCCGGGTCGCCGACGGCGGCATTACCGTGCACGCCAGCGGCACCATCGATCCAGGGCTGTCGCTGACCACGATCGCCGGCAATGCGCTCGGCGGCTCCACGATCCCCGACGACACCACGATGGACCTGCCGGCTCTGGCACCCTTCTCGGTGTCCGAGCGCTTCTTCGCCTCGATGATGCTGTTGCCGCCACAGCGCTGGATCCAGCAGCCGGCGGTCGTGACGCTCAACTGCGGCATCGGCGGCTGCGACGCAGCCCAGGTGCGTGACGCCATCGAAGCCAATCCGCGGCGGCCGCTGTGGATCAATGGCGACCTCAGCGTGGACAGCAGCGGCGACATCGGCAGCGCCACGGCCCCCGTGCTGATGGTGATCAACGGCAGCCTCACGTTCTCGACCCCGAGCGTCACGATCCATGGCTTGCTGCTGCTGCGGCCGGCCGATCCGACGACGGGCTGGGTGACCTCCGGCGCCGGCCGTATCAACGGGGCAATCGTCGTCGACGGCGCCGTCACCGGCACCGTCACCACGTCGATCGAGTACAACGGCACGGTGCTCGCCGCGGTGCGCACCGGCGTCGGCAACTTCTCGCGCGTGTCGGGCTCCTGGCGCGACTGGAGCATGCCGTGACCATGCCCTGCCGCCCGGGTCGCCAGGCCGGCGTCTCGCTGATCGAGGCACTCGTGGCCCTGGCCGTGATGGCCTTCGGCATGCTGGGCGTCGTCGGCATGCAGACCAACCTGCGCTCCAACGCCGACCTCTCCCGGCAGCGGGCCGAGGCGGTGCGCCTGGCGCAGGAAGAGATCGAGCGCGTGCGCAACTTCAGCGTGCTGCTCACGGCCGACATCACGGGCTCGCAGCAGTCGTTCCAGGCCATCGCGCCGGTCGCGGCGGCCTCGGTCGCGGCGTCGGCGGTGAACACCACCTTCTTCCGCGAGACGCTGGTGGCAACCCCCACCGCCGACGACCCGCTGCTGCGCCACGTGCAGGTGCGCGTCAGGTGGGCCGACCGCCGGGCTTCGGACGCGGCCACGCCGAACCAGTTCGTCGAGCTCAGCACGATGGTCGCCGGCATCCCGCCCGACCTGGCCGCGCTGCACGCCATGCGCACCGACCGCGCGGCGATGCAGCTGCCACAGGGGCGCAACGTGGCCGTTCCGCGTGGCGCGGTCGACCTGGGTGACGGCACGAGCCGGTTCACGCCGCCGGGCGCCTCGCCGGGCGTGAGCTGGATCTTCAGCAACAGCAGCGGCCTGATCACGCGCATCTGCACGTCGGTGAGCCCCAGCTCCTGCGCGACGGCCAACCGGTGGCTGCTCACCGGCCGGATCGCCTTCGCCACGGGTGGCGAACCGACGGCGACCGAGGCCGAGAACCCCAGCGACCTGGCGCTGTCGGTGACGGTCCAGGTGGAGCGGCCCTCCGGCTACCTGCCCAGTGGCAGTGCCATCACCTGCACCACGGCGCTGGCCGGCACCACCCGCCTCGAGTACTTCTGCGCCCTGCCGACGACCCTGCTCGACCCGGGTGCCCCGGGCCAGCGGGTGTGGTCGGGCCGGGTGCGTTTCGGTGGCATCTCGCTGGCATCGTCGCTGTCGGACGACGAGCCGGACAAGTACAAGGTCTGCCGCTACACGCCCGACGAGCGGCAGTTCACGGCCGCCAGCGAAGTGACGGCGGCCGGCGAGTCCTTCAGTGACTACAACGCGCGCAACCCCTACAGCTTCCTGCGCGTGAACGGCCCGCAGCTCAACAAGAACTTCCTCGTCATCAGCGCCGGCGACGGCAGCTCGGCCTACAGCTGCCCCGACGAGGACACGGCGACCCTGATCGAGAGCAACACCTGGCCGCAGGATCCCGCCAGCTGATGGCCGGGAGGCGGGCTTGAGCGAGCCAGACGACCTCGACCGGCTGCGCCTGCAGCAGGCGCTGGCACTGGCGGCGACCAGCGTGGGCCTCACCGAGCCCAATCCCCGTGTCGGCTGCGTCATCGGATGGCCCGACGGGCGAGTGCTGGGCCAGGGCGCCACGCAGCGGGCGGGCGAGGCGCACGCCGAGGTCATGGCCCTGCACGATGCGGCCACGGCAGGCCTCGAGGTCCGCGGCGCCACGGCCTGGGTGACGCTGGAGCCCTGCGCCCACCACGGCCGCACGCCGCCTTGCTGCGACGCCCTGGTGCGGGCAGGCATCGGCCGTGTCGTCGTCGGCGCGGTGGATCCGAACCCCCAGGTGGCGGGCCAGGGGCTGGCGCGGCTGCGCGCGGCTGGCATCGCGGTGGCGATGGCCGAGCCCGCCGAACAGGCAGCCTGTCGCGAGCTGAACATCGGCTTCTTCTCGCGCTTCGAGCGTGGGCGGCCCTGGGTGCGCCTGAAGCTGGCCGCGTCGATGGACGGCCGCACGGCGCTGCCGGACGGCCGCAGCCAGTGGATCACGGGCGAAGCGGCACGCGCCGACGGCCACGCCTGGCGGCGGCGCGCCGGCGCGGTGCTCACCGGCATCGGCACGGTCCTGGCCGACGATCCCCGCCTCGACGTGCGCCTGGTGCCGACGCCGGCCCAGCCGCTGCGCATCGTGCTCGACTCGCACTGGCGCACGCCGCCGACCGCACGCCTGCTGGCGTCGCCAGGCCGCGTGCTCGTGGTGGGCACGACGCCACCGGACGACCGGGCGCAGGCCCTGCAGGCCGCCGGCGCCGAGTTGCTGCAGCTGGCACCCGCCCCGCCCGGCGTCGGCCAGTCCGGCGTCGATCTGGCCGCGTTGCTGGCCGCGCTGGCCGGCCGCGGCATCAACGAATTGCACGTCGAGGCCGGGGCGGTGCTCGCCGGCGCCTTCCTGGCGGCGGGCTGGGTCGACGAATGCCTGCTCTACCTCGCCCCCAAGCTGCTGGGCCAGGGGCGTGCGCTGGCCGACCTGCCCGCAGAGTTCGGCAGCCGGGCGCTCACCGGCGACGCAACCTGGCGCTGGATCGACTGTCAGCCGGCGGGCCAGGACCTCCGCCTGCGCGCCCTGCGTGCAACGTGACCCCCCCTCGTCTGCCCGTGTCGCCCGGACTTACAGCACCCCAGGGTCCGGGGATGGAGGACACGCGGTGCGGCCTGCACAATCCCAAGGAAATCAAGGGCTTGCATCTCAACAGCGGCTTCGTGGCACGGAAGCTGCATCAGTTGGGGTACAAGCCGACTGAAAACGAACAGTTACCAGTGACGGTCGGACATCTGGAGTCTCACGTGATCAAGAACATCATCACCGCAGCGGTGGCACTCGTTGGATTGGCAGGCCTGCAGTCGGCCCAGGCGTACACGGTCTCCTACGGGGTCAGCTACGGCCAGAGCGGCAGCACCGACCCGGACAAGCCGCTGACGAACTTCGAAGCCGCGCTGGAAGCCCGGAGCAGTTTCTTCGGCGACGGCATGCCGCAGGTGCAGGACTTCGAAGGCTTCACGGCGGGCACGACCGGGCCGCTGGACATCTCGTTCGGCAGCGGCGACACCGCCGTCGTGGCGCGACTCACCGGCACGGCCGGCAAGATCGTCGAGCTGCCCGCGGGCACCACCTCGGAAGGCCGCTACAGCGTCTCGGCCGACCCTGCGAGCATGGGCCGCAAGTACTGGGAAACCCGCGCCACCAGCGGTGGCGCCACCTTCGAGCTGTGGTTCGATAACCCGGTCGTGAAGTTCGGCTTCTTCGGGGTCGACGTGGGCGACTTCGGCGGCGTGCTGGAACTCGAGATCCTGGGCGGCCTGCCGGGTGACCCCACCGTGCTGGCCACGCTGACGCCCAGCGGTGCCATCGTCGGCACCGAGGCCGATGGCTCGGTGCTGTACTTCGGCGTCACCGCCAGCGAAACCGACAGCAGCCAGTGGTTCCGTGGCGTTCGCTTCCGCTCGTTCGCGCCCGCGACGGCCCCGACGCGCCTCGTCGACGCCGACGTGTTCGCCTTCGACAGCTTCACCGTGGTCGCCGCGCCGCGCACGGCGCCGACGCCGGTGCCCGCCCCCGGCACGCTCGCGCTGCTGGGCGCGGCCCTGGCCGGCCTGTCGCTGCTTCGCCGCCGCGTCTGAGCGCCGGGCGAATCGCTCCCATCCACGGCGGCCCTCGGGCCGCCGTGGTGCTTTTGGGGCCCCGCCTAGAATCGCGCATGCCCATAGCACCCGTTCCCGAGCTGGTCGCCGAGCTGGCGGCCGGCCGCATGGTGATCCTCGTCGACGAGGAAGACCGCGAAAACGAAGGCGACCTCGTGCTCGCCGCCGAGCACGTCACGCCCGAAGCCATCAACTTCATGGCGCGCCACGCGCGCGGCCTGATCTGCCTGACGCTGACCCGCGAGCGCTGCGAGCGGCTGCAGCTGCCGCCGATGACCACGCGCAACGGCACGCAACACGGCACGGCCTTCACGGTGTCCATCGAGGCCGCCACGGGCGTGACCACCGGCATCAGCGCCGCCGACCGCGCACGCACCGTGCAGGCCGCGGTGGCGCGCGACGCCCGGCCGGCCGACCTCGTCCAGCCCGGCCACATCTTCCCGCTGCAGGCGCAGGACGGGGGCGTGCTCATGCGCGCCGGCCACACGGAGGCGGGCTGCGACCTCGCGGCCATGGCCGGGCTCTCGCCCGCCGCCGTCATCTGCGAGGTGATGAACGAAGACGGCACGATGGCACGCCTGCCCGACCTCGAAGTCTTTGCGCGCGAGCATGGCCTGAAGATCGGCACGATCGCCGACCTCATCGGCTACCGCAGCCGCAACGAGACGCTGATCGAGCGGATCGGGTCGCGCGCGCTGCTTACGCCCCAGGGCGAGTTCGAATGCCTGGCCTTCCGCGACAAGGGCGGCGGCCTGCACCTGGCGCTGCGCCACGGCCGCTGGCAGCCTCAGGACGAGGTGCTGGTGCGCGTGCACGAGCCCTTCACCGCGCTCGACCTGCTCGATGCCCGCGGCGGCGGCCACTCCTGGCCCCTGGCCCAGGCGCTGCAGGCGCTGCAGCGCGCGCCCGCCGGCGTGGCCGTGCTGCTGAACGCCAGCGGCGACGCGCGTGCGCTGCTGCCCACCCTGCTGGGCGACACGCCCTCGCCGCCGCCGCCCAAGGCCCAGATGGACCTGCGCACCTACGGCGTCGGCGCGCAGATCCTGCGCGAGCTTGGCGTGCGCCGCATGCGCCTGCTCGGCAGCCCGCGCCGCATGCCCAGCATGGCCGGCTACGGTCTCGAGATCAGCGGCTTCGTCGCCGCCGGAACCTGAATCCATGAATCACCACACTTTCCCGGCCGGCACCCGCCGGCCCCGCGGCCATGCAGGGCGCTGACCAGGGCCGCCTGGCCGAAGACAGCGGCAGCCTCGTCGGCGAAGGCCTGCGCATCGGCATCGTGCGCGCCCGCTTCAACGACGCCATCACGAAGAAGCTCGCCGAGGCCTGCCTGGCCGAGCTTGAACGCCTCGAGGTCGACGAGGCCGACATCCGCCACGTCAGCGTGCCCGGTGCGCTGGAGATCCCGGTGGCGCTGAAGGCCATGGCCGACAGCGGCGACTTCGACGCGCTCATCGCGCTGGGCTGCGTGATCCGCGGCGAGACCTACCACTTCGAGCTCGTCTGCAACGAAAGCGGCGCCGGCGTCACGCGCGTCGCGCTCGATCACCTGGTGCCGGTGGCCAACGCCATCCTCACGGTCGAGGACGAGGCCCAGGCCTGGGCCCGCGCCGAGGACAAGGGCCGCGATGCCGCCCGCGTGGCGGTGGAAATGGCCAATCTGATGGAAGACCTCTCGTGAGCACCGACACCCCGGCCCCGCCGGCGCCCCCGGCCCGCCGCGCAGCGCCGCGCTCCGCCCGCCGCCGCTCGCGCGAGTTCGCGCTGCAGGGCCTGTACCAGTGGCTGGTGTCGGCCGCGCCCGTGGGTGAGGTCGAGACCCACATCGCGCAGCTGGAGCACTTCGACAAGTGCGATCGCGCCCACTTCGACGCGCTGCTGCACGGCTGCATCGAGGAGGCCGCGACGCTGGACGCCGTGCTCGCCCGCCACGTCGACCGCAAGACCTCGCAGCTGTCGCCGGTGGAGCACGCGGCACTGCTGATCGGCTGCTTCGAACTCGCGCGCTGCATCGAGATCCCTTACCGCGTGGCCATCAACGAGGCCGTCGAGCTGGCCAAGGCCTTCGGCGGCACCGACGGCCACAAGTACGTCAACGGCGTGCTCGACAAGTGCGCGGCGCAGCTGCGCCCCGACGAGGCAGCCGCCGGCCGCGCCCGCCGGGCAGGCTGACCCCCGGCATGGGCACCCCGCGGCTGGCCGGCCGGCTCGAGCACATCGAGCCGTTCTACGTGATGGAGCTGGCCAAGGCGGCGCAGCGCATCGCCGAATCGCCGGCCTGCGATCCCGCCCAGGGCGGCGAGCCGATGGTGTTCCTCAACATAGGCGAGCCCGACTTCACCGCCGCGTCGGCCGTGCAGGCCGCCGCGGCCGCGGCCCTGGCCGGCGGCCGCACCCAGTACACGCAGGCCACGGGCCTGGAGCCGCTGCGCCGCCGCATCGCCGCCTGGTACGGCCAGCGCTTCGGCGTCGCGGTCGATCCCGGGCGCATCGTGGTCACCGCGGGGGCCTCGGCGGCGCTGCAGCTCGTCTGCATGGCCTTGTTCGAGGCCGGTGACGAGGTGCTCATGCCGGACCCGAGCTATCCCTGCAACCGCCACTTCGTCGCCGCCACCGGCGCCACGGCCCGGCTGCTGCCGGCCGGGCCCGGGGCGCGCTTCCAGCTCGACGCCGCCGGCGTGCGCGCGGCCTGGACGCCGGCCACGCGAGGCGTGCTGCTGGCCAGCCCCGGCAACCCCACGGGCACGTCCATCGATCCGGCCGAGATGGCCGCCATCGCCGCCGCCGTGGCCGAGCGCGGCGGCGTGACCCTGGTCGACGAGATCTACCTCGGCCTGAGCTACGACGAGCGCTACAGCCACACCGCCCTGGGCCTGCCCGGCGGCGACGACATCGTCAGCATCAACAGCTTCAGCAAATACTTCGGCATGACCGGCTGGCGCCTGGGCTGGCTGGTGCTGCCGCCATGGCTGGTGGGGCCGGTGGAGCGGCTGGCGCAGAACCTCTACATCTGCCCCAGCACGCTGGCGCAGCACGCCGCGCTGGCCTGCTTCGAGCCCGACTCGCTGGCCGAGTACGAGCGCCGCCGCGCCGAGTTCCGGCGCCGCCGCGACTTTGTCGTGCCGGCCCTCGAGGCGCTCGGCCTGCCCGTGCCCGTGATGCCCGACGGCGCGTTCTACGCGTGGTTCGACTGCTCGCGCCACGCCGACAGCAGCTGGGCCTTCTGCCAGCGCCTGATGCAAAACGCCCATGTCGCGCTGACGCCGGGCCGCGACTTCGGCCCGCACGCGGCCGAGCGCTACGTGCGGCTGTCGTTCGCCAGCAGCCTGCCGACACTGCACACGGCGATCGAGCGCCTGCGCCGCGAACTGCGCTGAACCGCGCCGGGCGGTAACGTCCCCTCACCGCAGACACCGACGCTCGCCATTGCCCGGCCGAGACCCACGTTTGCCGGCTTTGGCAGCGCTTTTCGGCGGCTGAACGGCGTGGATCGCCGCTTACAGTGGCCGTCATCGTGGGCTACAACCTGTTCCAGCGGCCTGGCACCGGCTCGTCCGGCGTCGCCGGCGACGACGAGTTCGCATCCACCGTGGCCTCGCTGCCCACGGGCGCCGACTCGCGCCCGCCGGACTCGGGCCTGAACGACTCGCAGCCCGCCGACTCGCAGCCGCACCCGGGCGACTCCGGGCTGCTCGACAGCCAGCCCGCGCCCTCGGACCTGGAACCCATGCTGCCCGCCGAGCAGCGGCCGACGCTCGCTCACATCGGCCGTTATGCCCTGAAGGGGCCGCTGGGCAGCGGCGGCCTGGGCCAGGTGCACGAGGCCTGGGACCCGCTGCTGTCGCGCGTGGTCGCCGTGAAGACGCTGCAGTTCGAGACCGACCCGCGCGAGCGGGTCGCGCTCGACGGCCTGTTCCTGAACGAGGCGCGCGCGGTGGCCGGCCTGAACCACCCGCACATCGTCACCATCTACGACGCTGGGCTGTCAGCGCACGGCGTGTACATCGCGATGGAGCGGCTGCACGGCCGCGACCTGCGGCAGGCGCTCACCGCGGGCTGGCAACCCACGCCGGCGCAGGCGGCGCTGCTGGTGCGCCGCGTGGCCGACGCGCTGGCCTACGCGCACGCGCGCGGCGTCGTGCACTGCGACATCAAGCCGGCCAACATCTTCCTGGGCAAACGCGACAAGCCCAAGGTGCTGGACTTCGGCATCGCCCGCGTGGCGCATGGGCGGCCGAGCTCGCATCTCGAGGGCTTCGTGCTCGGCTCGCCGCACTACCTGGCGCCCGAGCAACTGGAAGGCCGCGCGGTCGACGCCCGCACCGACATCCACGCGCTCGGCGTCGTGTTCTACGAGCTGCTGGCCGGCCGCCGCGCCTTCGGCGGCGATTCGGTCGAGCAGATCAGCACCGCCATCCTCACGCACCACCCGGCACCCGCCCACGAGGTGCGGCCCGAGGTGCCGCGTGTGCTTTCGACGATCGCCGCCAAGGCCATGGCGCGCGACCCCGAGCAGCGCTACCACAGCGCACTGGCGATGGCGATGGACCTGCGTCGATGGCTCGACAGCCACGCTGCCAGCCAGCCGGCGCGGCCGGCGGAGCCGCGCCCGGCATCGCGCCGCGGGGCGCCGCCGCGCCGGCGCGCGCTGCTGTGGGCCGGTGGCGCGATGGCCGGCGCCGCCCTGCTGGCCGTGGCCGTGGGGGCCGCGCGCCGCACGGGCCCGGCCATCGAGGCGCCGGTTTCGGGTGCAGCGCCGTCAATCGAGCCGGCGACGGCGACGGGCGCGGCGCCCGGGGCGCACATGGTGCCCGTCGATGCGCCGGCCTCGTCCACCGCCGCCAGCGCCGCCGCGACACCACCCGAGGCACGGCCGGCCCCGAACCAGGCCCTGAACCCGGCACCACGCCAGGCTCAGCCGGCCACGACGTCGTCGGGCAACCGCACCCGTTCGACCTCGTTGCCCCCCAGCACCACGGCCCCGACCGGCGCCGCCGCCGGGGCCACGCCCGCCCCCGTGGCCGCCGCCAGCGGCACGCTGCAGCTGGCCATCAGCCCCTGGGGCGAGGTCGAGGTCGACGGCCGCGTCGTCGGCACCGCGCCGCCGCTGACGCGGCTCGCGCTCGCCGCCGGCACGCACCAGGTCGTCGTGCGCAACGCCGACTTCCCGCCGCTGGCTGCCACGGTGCAGGTCGAGGCCGATGGCGTGACCGTGCTGCGCCACCGCTTCGTGCCATGAGGCTGCGCCGGGCGAGCACCATCGCGGCCGCGGCGCTGCTGGCCGCCTGCGCGGCACCGAAGCCGGCGCCGTCGGGCCTGGCGGAGCTGCTGGAGCGGCCGGCCGAACGTGCGCTGGTCGAGGGCCTGCGCGCCTACGACGATGGCCAGTACGGCGTGGCCGAGGCGGCTTTGCGCCGCGCGCTGGCCGGCAGCCTGGCCAGCCGCCGCGACCGCGCCAGCGCGCACAAGCTGCTGGCCTTCATCGCCTGCACCAGCGAACGCCCGGCCGAATGCGAGGCCTCGTTCCGCGCCGCACGCGCCGCCGACCCGGCGTTTGCGCTCGACCGCTCCGAGACCGGCCATCCGCTGTGGGGTCCGGTCTGGCGCAAGGTGGCCACCACACCCTGACGGCCGGCGGGCCGATGGCCAGAGCGCACGCGGCCCGCCGCTATCATCGCCCGCGCATGCCAGCGCCTCTTGCCGCGGACTCCGCCGCGCCCGCCCCCGACGCCGACCGCGTGCTGTTCCGTTGGCCGGTGCGGGTGTACTGGGAAGACACCGACGCCGGCGGCATCGTGTTCTACGCCAACTACCTGAAGTTCTTCGAGCGCGCGCGCACCGAGTGGCTTCGCGCCCTGGGCGTGCACCAGCAGGCGCTGCGCGAAGCCGAGGGCGCCATCTTCGTGGTCGCCGAGACCGCCCTGCGCTACCACGCACCGGCGCGGCTGGACGACCGGCTCGACGTCACGGTGGCGCTGGCCGAACGCGGCAGCGCGTCGATGCGCCTGGTGCAGCAGGCCTGGCGCGGCGCCACGCTGCTGGCCGCTGGCGACATCCGCATCGGCTGCGTCGACCACGGAACCTTGCGCCCGCGCCGCATTCCCAGAGCCATCCAGCTCGCCCTTGAAGCCCCCGAGGCACCACCGCCCAGAACATGAACACCGATCTTTCGATCACCGCCCTGGTGCTGCAGGCCAGCCTCGTCGTGCAGCTGGTGATGGCCGGGCTGCTGATCACCTCGCTGGCCAGCTGGACGGTGATCTTCGGCAAGCTCTTCGGCCTGAAGCGCGTGCGCAACGCCAACGAGGACTTCGAGCGCGAGTTCTGGAGCGGCCGCAGCCTCACCGAGCTGAACACCGCGGTCGGCCAGAAGACCGACAGCGCGCCGATGGAGCGCATCTTCGCCAGCGGCATGCGCGAGTTCCTGAAGCTGCGCGAGAAGCGACTGGACAGCGGCGCGCAGCTCGACGGCGCACGCCGCGCCATGCGCGCGAGCTTCCAGCGCGAGCTCGACGTCGTCGAGAGCAACCTCAGCTTCCTGGCCAGCGTGGCCAGTGTCAGCCCGTACGTGGGCCTGTTCGGCACGGTGTGGGGGATCATGCATGCCTTCGTCGGCCTGTCGAACCTGCAGCAGGTGACGCTGGCCAGCGTGGCCCCGGGCATCGCCGAGGCGCTGGTGGCCACGGCCATCGGCCTGTTCGCGGCCATCCCGGCGGTGGTGGCCTACAACCGCTTTGCGCGCGACATCGACCGCATCGCCATCCAGATGGAGACCTTCATCGAGGAGTTCTCCAACATCCTGCAGCGCAATGCCGGCGGCGGCACCGGCCCGGGCCAGACGACGATGGCCGCCACGACGACGCAGATCCGCTGAGCCCCATGCCCGCCCTCAGCTCCCGCGGCGGCCGCGGCCGCCGCTCGATGAACGAGATCAACATGGTCCCGTTCATCGACGTCATGCTGGTGCTGCTGATCATCTTCATGGTCACGGCGCCGCTCATCACCACCGGCGTCGTCGACCTGCCCAGCGTGGGCAAGAGCCAGCAGCGGCCGCCGGCCGTCATCGAGGTGATCGTCGGCACCGACGAGCGGCTGCGCATCCGCGTGGCCGGCGCCGGAGCCGACGGCCAGGCCGAGCCCGAGCCCGTGCCGCTGGCCCAGCTGGCGGCGCGCGTGCGCGGCAAGCAGGGCAGCGGCGCCGGCGCGGCCGAGGTGCCGGTGGTCATCAGCGCCGACAAGAGCGTGCGCTACGAAAGCGTGGTGCGCGTGATGGACACGCTGCAGCGCGCCGGCGTGCGCCGCGTCGGGCTGTCGGTGAAGCAGGCCAGCTGATCGCGCGATGGGCAGCATCACGATGCCGTCGTCGGTGCTGGTGCCGCAGCCTCCCGGCGGGCTGGGCGCCGGTGCGGTGCTGGCCTTCGGCGTGCACGCGGTGCTGATCGCGGCACTGACGCTGGGCGTGGACTGGCGCACCCATGCCCCCGAGCCGGTGGCGGCCGAGCTGTGGGCCGCCGTGCCCGTTGCCACCGCGCCGCCGCCGCCCGAGCCCGTGGCGCCAGCTCCGCCGCCACCGCCCGCGCCGGCGCCCACGCCCGCCCCGGTCCCCCCGAAGGCCGCGGCCACGCCGACACCGCCGCCCGACATCGCGCTGGAACGCGAGCGCGAGAAGCAACGCCGCACCGAAGCCGACCGCAAGGCCGAGGCCGAGCGCAAGGCCGCCGCGGCCCGCGCCGACGACGAACGCCGCCAGCGCGAAGCCAAGGCTGCCGAGGCGAAGGCGGCCGCCGAGGAGAAGGCCGCCGAAGAACGCCTGGCGCGCCAGCGCGAGGAGAACCTGCGCCGCATGCTCGGCCAGGCCGGCGCGGTGGCCGGCACCGGGAGCACGGGCACCGCGGCGCAGTCGGCTGCGCCCTCGGCGGCCTACCAGGGCCGCGTGAAGGCCGCCATCCTGCCCAACATCACCTACACCGGCCAGGCGCCGTCGCGCGCCACCGCCGAGGTGGAGGTGACGCTGGCCCCGGGCGGCACCATCATCTCGCGCCGCCTCGTCAAGCGCAGCGGCCATGCCGACTGGGACGAGGCCGTGCTGCGCGCGATCGACAAGACACCGAAGCTGCCGGCCGACACCGACGGCCGCGTGCCGCCGCTGCTGATCATCAGCTTCCGGCCGAACGAGTAGCCGGCCACGGCGCGGCGCCCAGGCCGTCGCGGCGTGCGCACCAGGCCCCGACGGCCCAGCCCGCCATCACCACCGAGCCCCAGGCCACCACGGCCCCGGCGCGGCCCAGGCGCAGCCAGCGTGTGCCGGGCGGCCGCACACGCGTGGGCTGCAGCGGCCCCGCGGCGACCGCGCGGCGCAGGTTGGCCGCGAGGGCCTCGGCCGCGAGCAGCCCCGCCGGGCCGGGCGCGAACACCTCGGCGTGGGCCACGCCTTGCAGCGTGGGCGTGACGGCCGGCCGGCCTTCGGCGCCGCACGCCAGGCCGCTGCCGGCCAGCCAGGCCGGCGGCACCGGCGCGGCGGCCAGCAGCGCCGCGTCGCAGGCCAGGCGCGCGCCGCTGGAGAGCACGACCGTGCCCTCGCGCAGCGCCGCAGCAGGCTCGCGGAACACAGTGATGCGCGCGCGCCCGAGCGCCCGCTGCGCCTGCGCCCGCGCCTCGGCCGGCCAGCCGGCCAGCGGATCGCCGCCACCCTGCACCAGGGCCACGCGCGAGGGCGGCGTGCCCGGGGCCGACAGCCGCTGGGCCAGCGCCAGCGCGCACTCCACGCCCTCGGGGCCGTTGCCGAGCACGACGATGTCCAGCTCGCGGCGCGAGGCCATCTCGACGAGACCGCCGAACAGCGCCACGAAGGGCTCGGCCGGGTGCAGGGCGAGCGCGTGTTCGCGCGCACCGGGCAGCGCGTCGCGGTCGAGCGCGCCGGGCTCGTCGATCGACACCAGGTCGGCGTCGAGCGTCTGCCCGTCGGCCAGCGTGACGCTGCGGCGGGCGGCGTCGAAGGCCACGACCCGCCCGCGGACCCAGGTGGCGCCGGCGGCCTGCGCCAGCGCCGCGGTGTCGACGCGGCAGGCCTCGGCGCCCACGCGGCCGGCCACGAAGGCCGGCAGCAGCGCGGTCTGCACGAGGTGCGGGTCGGGCGTCAGCAGCGCCAGGTCGGCGCCGGCCAGGGGTTCTCGGGCGAAGGACGCCAGCACCCGGGTGTGGGCCGGCCCTCCGCCCAGCAGCAGCAGGCGGCGGGGCATGGGGTGCGAGTCTGCACCAGCCGGCGCCGCCGCGGGCTTCAGGCCGGTGCCAGGCGGAAGCGGCCCACCAGTTCGGCCAGGCGTTCGGCCTGCTCGCGCAGGCTCATCGCCGCGGCCGTGCTCTGCTCCACCAGCGCGGCGTTGTGCTGCGTCATGCCGTCGAGCTCGCCGACGGCGCCGTTGACGAGGCCGATGCCGGTGCTCTGCTCCGACGCCGCGTGGCTGATCTCACCCACCAGCGAGGCCACCTCGCGCACCTGGTCGACCACCTGCTGCATCGTGCTGCCGGCGTCGCCGACCAGCCGCGAGCCGGCCTCCACGCGCTCGCTGCTCGAGGCGATCAGCGAGCGGATCTCCTTGGCGGCCTGCGCGCTGCGCTGTGCCAGCGTGCGCACCTCACCGGCCACGACGGCGAAGCCGCGGCCCTGCTCGCCGGCCCGCGCCGCCTCGACGGCGGCGTTGAGCGCCAGGATGTTGGTCTGGAAGGCGATGCCGTCGATCACCGAGGTGATCTCGCCGATGCGGCGCGCGCTGGCGCTGATCTCGTCCATCGTGCGCACGACGTCGCTGACCACCTCGCCACCGCGCACGGCGGTGCCGCTGGCGCCCTGGGCCAGCTGCGAGGCGCTGCTCGCGCGCTCGGCGGTCTGGCGCACGGTGCCGGTGAGCTGCTCCATCGAGCTGGCCGTCTGCTGCAGCGCGCCGGCCGCGCGCTCGGTGCGCTGGCTGAGGTCGGCGTTGCCGCTGGCCACCTCGGCGCTGGCGGTGCGGATGGAGTCGCTGGACAGCTGCGCCTGGCGCACCAGCGTGGCCAGCGCATCGCGCATGCCGGCGACGCTGTGTGCCAGCGAGCCGATCTCGTCGTGGCGCGTGGTGTCGATCTGCGGCGTGAGGTCGCCACCGCCCATGCGCTCGGCCACGCGGGCCAGCTCGGCCAGCGGATCGCGGATCGAGCGCACCATCGAGCGCGTGGTCCACGCCACGTAGCCCACGATCACGGCCATCACCACCAGCACGGCCTTGACGGTGGCCTTGCGCTGCTCGCCGACCTCGACGCGCAGGCGGTGCATCTCGGCCACCTCGGCCCGCACCGGCGCCAGCGCCTCGGGCGCCAGCGAGCTGGCCTGCAGGGCCTTCTCGAGCCGGGCTTCCGCCACCTGCTGCCGGTCGGCCGTGGCCTGCACCTGCGACTGCGTGCGCATCGCCACCACGCTGCCGATGACGGCAATGACGACCGCCAGCACGATCGTGGGGAGCCAGAGACGCTGGGCCAGGGACAACTTCATGGAGTACGCATTGGTGGTGGCGGCGCGGCGCGGCCCGCGCCCATATCAAGCCACCCGCACGGATCCGGCACTGCCGGGCCGCTGCGGGGCATCCCCCTCGGGGGGCAGCGAGCGAGAGCGAGCCTGGGGGCCCTGTCAGTCGTTGATCAGGCCCATGTCGGCACTGCTCATCAAGCCCTCGATGTCCATCAGGATCAGCATGCGCTCGGCGTCCTTGCCGTCGTCGCCGGCGCCAGCGGTCTTCACGGCGCCGATGCCGGTGATGTAGCTGGCGTCGACCGACGAGTTCAGCTCGGGCGAGGGCTTGATCTGTTCCTTGTTGAGCTCCAGCACGTCGGACACCGAGTCGACGACGGCACCCACGACGCGGCCCTTCACGTTGAGCACGACGACGACGGTGAAGGTGTTGTATTCCACCGTCTCGCAGCCGAGCTTCACGCGCAGGTCGATGATCGGCACGATCACGCCACGCAGGTTGACCACGCCCTTGATGAAGGCCGGGGCGTTGGCGATGCGCGTGGGCTGCTCGTAGGAGCGGATCTCCTGCACGCGCAGGATGTCGATGCCGTACTCCTCGGCGCCCAGGCGGAAGGTGAGGAACTCGCCACCCTGCGCGGTGCGCGACGGGGCGGAGCCGGCGGCGGCCATCGCGGCGCGGGCGGCTTCATGGCGGGCGACGTGGCTGGCTTCGGCGATCATGTCCATGTTGGATCCTCGGTACTCGGATGTCGGGGGGTGTTCGGTTTATCGGCAGCGGGCCGCTGGTCCTGAAGGGCGGGCCGCGGCGCGGTTCGGTCCGGCGTCAGAAGGTTTCCCAGTCGTCGTCCGGCGGCGTGCTGGCCGCCGGGGCCGGGGCCGGGGCCGGAGCGGCTGCAGCGCTCGCGCCGGCGACCGGTGCCGCCTTGGCCACGGGTTTCTCCACCGGCTTCACCACCGGCTTGCCCAAGGGTTTGCGCGGTGCGACGGCCGCCTGGACCGACGCCCGCACGCGGTTCACGGCCTGGCCGGCCAGTGCCTTGGGACTGGGGCTGGGGCTGGGCGATGCCGGCTTGACGGTCTCGCTCTCGGCGGGCACGGCCGCCAGCACCGGAGCCGGCGAGACCACCGGGCTCGCCGCCACGGGGTGGCTGTAGGCGTCGACCTTGAAGCGGCTCACGGTCCCGGTCAGTCGGCGGCTCTGCTCGGCCATGCTCTGCGCGGCGGCGGCGCTTTCCTCCACCAGCGCGGCGTTCTGCTGCGTCATCTGGTCGAGCTGCGCCACGGCCTCGTTCACCTGGCGCAGGCCGCCGCTCTGCTCGGTCGTCGCGGCGCTGATCTCGCCGATGACGTCGGTCACGCGGCGCACGCCGGAGACGATCTCCTCCATCGCGCCGCCGGCCTCGCCGACCAGGCGCGTGCCGGTCTCGACCTTCTCGACGCTGGCGCCGATGAGGCTCTTGATCTCGCGCGCCGCCTCGGCGCTGCGCTGCGCCAGGCTGCGCACCTCGGAGGCCACCACGGCGAAGCCGCGGCCCTGCTCGCCGGCGCGCGCGGCTTCCACGGCCGCGTTCAGCGCCAGGATGTTGGTCTGGAAGGCAATGCCGTCGATGGTGCCGATGATGTCGGCGATGCGGCGGCTCGAGGCCTGGATGTCGTTCATCGTGCTGACGACCTGCGACACCACCTCGCCGCCGCGCTGCGCCGCGGTGCTGGCCGACGCGGCCAGCTGGTTGGCGGTGCGGGCGCTGTCGGCCGTCTGGCTCACGGTGCCGGTCAGCTGCTCTAGGCTGCTGGCGGCCTTCTGCAGGTTGCTCGCGGTCTGCTCGGTGCGCGTCGACAGGTCCTGGTTGCCGGTGGCGATCTCGGCGCTGGCGGTGGCGATGCTCTCGGTGCTGGAACGCACCTCGCCCACCAGGCGCGACAGGTTCTGCTGCATGGCCGACAGGGCCTTCTGCAGGTCGGCCACCTCGTCGCGGCCTTCCACCGCCACGGGCTGCGACATGTCGCCCTCGGCCATGCGGGCGGCGGCCGATGCCGTCTGCGCCAACGGCTGGGTGACCGAGCGCGTGATCAGTCGCGCTGCCAGCGCCGAGACCACGGCCGCGGCCACGCCCAGCACGGTCAGCCATGTGATCGCGGAGGTCACGGCCTGGCTGAGCTGCGCCGTCGACTGGTCGGCCTGCGTGGTCAGGTGGCCGGCCACGGCGGTCACGGCAGCCAGGTACTTCTCGGCCTGCGGCATCATCTGGCCGCTGACCATCTTCTGCGTTGCCACCGGGTCGGCGGCCATGGCCAGGAAGACCTCCTCTCGTGTGGCACTGTAGACCTTGCGGGCCTCCGTCACCTGCGTCAGCAGGCGCTGCGATTCCTCGTCCTGCAGCTCGTCCGTCAGGGTCTTGTGCCGCTCGGAGATGCGCGCGCTCACAGCCTTGATGCGCGGCTCGATGAACTCCTGAACGTCGGTGATGCCCCCGCTCTTGACGAGCGCGAGAGCCATGTTGACGTTGAGCTCAACGTCGTTGCGCCAGGCGTCGGCCAGGTTTGCCTTGGACTGGAAGTCGCTCACGGTGATGGCGGTCTTCCGCAACTCGCCCAGGCGCAGGCCGGTGATCACGGCAGTCAGCAGCAGCAGCAGGACGACGCCGCCGAAGGCCAGGCCGAGGCGCTGGCCGATCTTCAGGTGATTGAGCTTCATGGTGATGGATGGTTGGAATCTCGATCAGGCCGTGGCCGGCAGCCGGAAGGTCGCCACGGTCTCGGTCAGCGTGTGGGCCTCGGCCTGCAGGCTCTCGGCCGCGGCCGTGCTCTGCTCGACGAGGGCCGCGTTCTGCTGCGTCATGCGGTCGAGCTGCGTGACGGCGCCATTGACCTCGCCGATGCCGGCGCTCTGCTCGGCGGCGCCGGCGCTGATCTCGCCGACGATGGCGGTGACGCGCTGCACGCTCTCGACGATGCGGCTCATGGTCTCGCCGGCCTCGCCGACCTGGCGGGCGCCGTTCTCGACCTTCTCGACGCTGGCGCCGATCAGCGCCTTGATCTCGCGCGCGGCGCCGGCCGAGCGCTGCGCCAGCGCCCGCACCTCGCCGGCCACCACCGCGAAGCCGCGGCCCTGCTCGCCGGCGCGGGCCGCCTCGACCGCGGCGTTCAGCGCCAGGATGTTGGTCTGGAAGGCGATGCCGTCGATGGTGCCGACGATGTCGGCGATGCGGTGGCTGCTGCCGTTGATCTCATCCATGGTCTTCACGACCTGGGCCACGACCTCGCCGCCGCGGCCGGCGACCTCGGCCGCCGACACGGCCAGCGCACGCGCCTGCTCGGCGGCGCCGGCGTTGCTCTGCACGGTGCTGGTCAGTTGCGACATCGAACTGGCGGTCTGCTGAAGCGAGCCGGCGGTCTGCTCGGTGCGCGTGGACAGGTCGGCGTTGCCCTTGGCGACTTCGCTGCTGGCGGCGCGGATGCTCTGCGCGGCGCCGTGCACGCGGCCGACGATCTGGCGCAGGTTCTCCTGCATGCGCGACAGCGCGTCCAGCAGCGTGGCCGCCTCGTCGCGGCCCTCGACGCGGATGGGCCGTGTCAGGTCGCCCTCGGCGATGGCCGAGGCGACGGTGGCCGCATAGCTGATCGGGCTGGTGATCGAGTTGGAATTGAGCAGCGTGAGCGGCACCACCACCAGCACCACGGCGCCCAGCGTGGCGCAGAAGGCCACCAGGATCACCGTCATGGCCCCGTCGAAGGCCTCCTGCGTGTGGCCGACCTCGGCGTTCACGATGGTGGCGATCTTGGCCACCTCGCCCAGGGCCAGGCCGTACGACTCCTTGGCCCGGCCGAGCATGCGGTCGGCGACACGCGCGCTGTCGTAGCCGCCGTTCTGGATGTTGTCGAGCACCGGCTTGCTGCGCTGCTGGTAGTCGGCCAGGTGCTTCATCGCGGCTTCGGCAACCGCGTTGTCCTCGTCGGCCTCGCCCTCGGTCATGGCCTTCAGGGCCTTGTTCGCGGCCGCCAGGTGCGCCTGCCAGGTCTCCCGGTGCTTGAGCACGGCCACGCCGTCCTCATAGTCGATGACCATGTTCTTCTCGAGGATCAGCACCTGGGCGAGTTCCTCGCGGATGGCCGCCAGCGTGGCCGTCTCGTGCATGGAGTGCTCCATGAACTCGACGTTCAGCGCCTTCAGGCGCGCGCCGCCGGCCACGCCGACGATGCCGACGATCGCAAACAGCGTCAGCACCGTCGCGATGGCCCCGCGCATGCGGGTGCGGATGGAGAAGCGCCTCATCAGCGCGGCGATGGGTGCAAGCATGTCGTGCGTCCTCTCCGGACTGGACTCAGTGGCGAGCGCGGCGGATCAGCGCACCGATGTCGAGGATGAGGGCGACGCGGCCGTCGCCCATGATCGTGGCGCCGGAGACGTCGTCGACCTTGCGGTAGTTGCTCTCGAGGTTCTTCACCACCACCTGCTGCTGGCCGAGCAGCTCGTCCACCAGCAGCGCGACGCGGCCGCCCTCGGCCTCGACGACCACCATGATGTTGGTGCTGCGGTCGAAGTCGAAGCGCGGCACCTCGAAGACCTTCTCCAGGTCGAGCACCGGCATGTACTCGTCGCGCACCTCGACGACGCGGCCGGAGCCGCCGATCGTCTTGACCATGCCCGGCTGCACCTGGAACGACTCCACGACGCTGCTCAGCGGCAGGATGTAGACCTCTTCGCCGACGCCGACGCTCATGCCGTCCATGATGGCCAGCGTCAGCGGCAGGCGCACGCGCACCGTCATGCCGTAGCCCTCGGCAGAGTCGATCTCCACCGTGCCGCCCAAGGCGGTGATGTTCTTCTTGACCACGTCCATGCCGACGCCGCGGCCGGAGACGTCGGTCACCTGGTCGGCGGTGCTGAAGCCGGGCGCGAAGATCAGCGCGTAGACCTCGGCGTCGCTCATCGCGTCCGAGACTTCCAGGCCGCGCTCGCGCGCCTTCTTCAGCAGCTTCTCGCGGTTCAGGCCCTTGCCGTCGTCGCGCACCTCGATGACGATGCTGCCGCCCTGGTGGCTGGCGATCAGCGAGATCGTGCCGTGCTCGGGCTTGCCCTTGGCGATGCGCTCGGCGGGCAGCTCGATGCCGTGGTCGCAGCTGTTGCGCACCAGGTGCGTCAGCGGGTCGGTGATCTTCTCGACCAGGCCCTTGTCGAGCTCGGTGGCTTCGCCGACGGTGAGCAGCTCGACCTCCTTGCCGAGCTTGGCCGCCAGGTCGCGCAGCATGCGCGGGAAGCGGTTGAACACGGTCGACATCGGAATCATCCGGATCGACATGACCGACTCTTGCAG
>JAIXTY010000268.1 GCA_027483705.1 Rubrivivax sp. | reverse complement strand
CCTTGACCGCCTGGATGCCGCCGTAGCCGACTTTCAGGTCTTTGACACTCAACAGAACTTCGGCCATCTCAGTGCCCTCCTGTGCCCAGATAGGCTTCAATCACTTTGTCGTTCTTCTGCACTTCGGCGGGCGTGCCTTCGGCGATCTGCTTGCCGTAGTCGAGCACCGTCACGCGGTCGCACAGGCCCATCACCAGCTTCACGTCGTGCTCGATCAGCAGGATGGTGCGGCCGTCCTTGCGGATGCGGTCGATCAGCTCGCGCAGCACCACCTTCTCGGTGGCGTTCATGCCGGCGGCGGGTTCGTCCAGCGCAATCAGCTTGGGGTCGGTGGCCAGCGCGCGTGCGATCTCCAGACGCCGCTGGTCGCCGTAGCTCAGCGTGCGGGCGCGGAACTCGGCGTAGCGGCCGATGCCGACGTAGTCGAGCAACTCCTGGGCACGGCTGGCGATGGCGGCTTCTTCGGCCTTGAAGCCCGGCGTGCGGAAGATGGCGCCCAGCAGCCCGGACTTCGTGCGCACATGGCGGCCCACCATCACGTTCTCGAGCGCCGTCATCTCGGGGAACAGGCGGATGTTCTGGAAGGTGCGCGCGATGCCCTGGCGCGCCACCTCGTGCACCGCGGTGGGCTCGTATGGCGCGCCGCCGAGTTCGAAGCTGCCGCTGTCGGGCGTGTACAGGCCGGTGATGACGTTGAAGAACGTGGTCTTGCCGGCACCGTTGGGGCCGATCAGGCCATACACCTGGCCGCCGCGGATGGTGATGCCCACGTCGGACAGCGCCTGCAGCCCGCCGAAGCGCTTGCTGACGCCCGCGACCTTGAGAACGACGTCGCCACTCATGCCTTGGCCCCCTCGGCCGCGCCACCCGCCGGCTGCGAGGCCGCCTTGCCGTGTTCACGCGCCGGCCACAGCCCGCGCGGGCGCAGCAGCATGATGGCGATCATCGCCAGCGCGATGAGCAGCTGACGCAGGATGGATGAATCGAGCCGCCCGCCGGTGATCTGCTGCAGCGGCCCGGCCACGTAGCGCAGCACCTCGGGCAGTGCCGCCAGCAGCACGGCGCCGAGGATCACCCCGGGCAGGTGGCCCATGCCACCGAGCACCACCATGGCGACGATCATCACGCTTTCCATCAGGCTGAAGCTCTCGGGGCTGACGAAGCCCTGGAATGCCGCGAACATGCTGCCGCTGACGCCACCGAACGTGGCGCCCATGCCGAAGGCCAGCAGCTTCATGTTGCGGGTGTTGATGCCCATGGCCTTGGCGGCAATCTCGTCTTCGCGGATGGCCATCCAGGCGCGGCCGATGCGGCTCTGCTCCAGGCGGTGGCAGATGATCACGCTGGCCACCACGAGCGCCAGGAACAGGTAGTAGTACAGCGTCACCGACGGGATGGTGAAGTTGCCCACCACCAGCGGCTTGCCGAAGTTGATCCACGGTTCGGCCTGCGGGCCGATGGTCATCGGGTCGATGCGGTCCAGCCCCCGCGGCCCGTTGGGGATGTTCACCGGGTGCTCGAGGTTGTTCATGAACACGCGGATGATCTCGCCGAAGCCGAGCGTCACGATGGCGAGGTAATCGCCACGCAGCTTGAGCACCGGCGTGCCCAGCAGCACGCCCGCAATGGCGGCCAGGCCTGCGGCCAGCGGGATCACCATCCAGATCGGCGTGTGCAGCCCGTTGGGCAGCATCTGCGCGATCCAGGGGAAGTTCTCGAACAGGTGCGGGCTGGCCAGCAGCGCGTACATGTAGGCCCCAACTGCGTAGAACGCAACGA
Organism: Rubrivivax sp.; assembly: GCA_027483705.1. Classification (GTDB taxonomy): domain Bacteria; phylum Pseudomonadota; class Gammaproteobacteria; order Burkholderiales; family Burkholderiaceae_C; genus Rubrivivax. The sequence goes on along the minus strand of JAIXTY010000268.1, from coordinate 3,839 downwards.
AGCCCAGGTCGAGCAGGCCGGCATAGCCGACGACGATGTTCAGGCCCAGGGCCAGCAGCACGTACAGCAGCGCCAGTGCCAGGATGCGCACCCAGCCCGCGCCCAGGCCCGCCGACTGCATCAGCAGCGGCAGGGCCAGCAGCGCGATGGCGCAGCCCGTGAAGACGGCCAGCTTGGTGGAGGTGGAGTTCATGCCCTCGTCCTCCTCAGGCGCGGTCGGCGACCCGTTCGCCGAGCAGGCCCTGCGGCCGCAGCGTTAGCACGAGGATCAGCGCCACGAATGCGAAGATGTCGGCGTAGTGGCTGCCCAGCACGCCACCGGTCAGCGCGCCCAGGTAGCCGGCGCCCAGTGCCTCCACCAGGCCCAGCACGAGGCCGCCCACCACGGCGCCGGCCAGGTTGCCGATGCCGCCCAGCACCGCCGCCGTGAAGGCCTTGAGGCCCGGCAGGAAGCCCATCGTGTGCTGCACGGTGCCGTAGTTGGCGGCCCACATGATGCCGGCCACGGCCGCCAGCACGGCGCCGATCACGAAGGTGGCCGAGATCACGAAGTCGGGCTTCACGCCCATCAGCGCCGCCACGCGCGGGTTCTCGGCGGTGGCGCGCATCGCGCGGCCGAGCTTGGTGCGGTTGACGATGTACATCAGCGTCGCCAGCACCACCGCGGTGACGCCGAGGATCAGGATCTGCGTGACGGTGATGACGGGGCCGCCCAGGTCGATGGGGTCCGTGGGCAGCAGCTGCGGGTAGGGCTTGGGGTTGGGCTTCCAGATGATCATGGCGATCGTCTGCAGCAAGAGGGTCATGCCCATCGCGGTGCTCAGTGGCGCCAATCTGGGCGCGTTGCGCAAGGGCCGGTAGGCGAGCTTCTCGATCGTGAAGTTCAGGGCCGCGCACACCACCACCGCGCACAGCAGCGAGATGACCATCAGCGCCCAGCCGGGCAGGCCCGAATCGGCCAGCAGCACGACGACCGTCCAGCTCGTCAGCGCGCCGAACATCAGCACCTCGCCGTGGGCGAAGTTGATGAGGTTGATGATGCCGTAGACCATCGTGTAGCCCAGGGCCACGAGGGCGTACATGCTGCCCAGAACCAGACCGTTGATGATCTGCTGGATGAAGGTTTCCATGCGGGGGGTGTCTCCGTTGCCCGGCAGGCCATGCAAGAACCCGGCCCGGTGTGAACGGCGCGGATTCTAGGTGTCGCTACCGGGGCTTCCTGCGGGGGGTTTCCCACCGGGCTCGCCCGTGGCGCGGGCCTCGGCATCGCGTTGCCGCTGCTCGGTGAGCTTCTCACCGATGCGCAGCTCCAGCCCACGCGGCACGGGCTCATAGAAGCGGCGGCCGACCAGGTGCGGTGGCAGGTAGGTCTCGCCCGCGGCATAGCCGCCCGCCTCGTCGTGGGCGTAGCGGTAGCCCGCGCCGACACCGAGCGACTTCATCAGCGAGGTCGGTGCATTGCGCAGATGCACCGGCACCGGATGGGTGCCGTCGCGGCCCACCTGCTCACGCAACGCACCCCAGGCCTTGTAGACGGCGTTGGACTTCGGCGCCACCGCCAGGTAGGCCGCCGCCTGCGCCAGCGCCAACTCGCCCTCAGGCGAGCCCAGGCGCTCGAAGGCCGCGGCAGCATCGAGCGTGAGGGCAAGCGCGCGTGGGTCGGCCAGGCCGATGTCCTCGCTGGCCATGCGCACCAGCCGGCGTGCGGCATAACGCGGATCCATGCCGGCATCGAACATGCGCGCCAGCCAGTACATCGCGGCATCGGGGTCGGAGCCTCGCACGCTCTTGTGCAGCGCCGAGATCAGGTCGTAGAAGACATCACCGCCCTTGTCGCCGCGGCGCACGAGCTTGCCCAGCGCGGCCTCAAGCTGCACAGGCCCCAGCTCCGCGGCGCCGGGGTTGGCAGCGACGGCGCCTTCGTAGCCGTTGAGCAGGCGGCGGCCGTCGCCGTCGGCGAAGGCCACGAGCTGCGCGCGCGCCGCGTCGTCGAGCGCCGGGCCGGCGGTGACGGCCCGGGCGCGCTCCAGCAGCTCGCCCAGCTCGCCCTCGGCCAGTGGCTCCAGCACGAACACGGCGGCCCGCGACAGCAGTGCCGCGTTGACCTCGAAGCTCGGGTTCTCGGTGGTGGCGCCGATGAAGCTGAAGAGCCCGGCCTCCACGTGCGGCAGGAAGGCGTCCTGCTGGCTCTTGTTGAAGCGGTGCACCTCGTCGACGAACAGCACCGTCGCGCGGCCCTGGCGGGCCAGCGCCTGCGCCTGCTCCACCGCCTCGCGAATCTCCTTCACGCCCGACAGCACGGCCGACAGCACGATGAAGTGCGCGCCGGTGGCGCCGGCCAAGAGGCGCGCCAGCGTCGTCTTGCCCACGCCGGGCGGGCCCCACAGGATCATCGACGGCAGCCGGCCGGCATCGAAGGCCACACGCAGCGGCTTGCCGGGTGCCAGCAGGTGGCGCTGGCCCACGACCTCGTCGAGCGTGCGCGGCCGCAGCCTCTCAGCCAGCGGCACGGCGGTCGCGGCCGAGCTGCCGGGCGCCGGCGGTGCGTCGTCGAACAGGGGTTCCTGCGCCATGCCGCGCAATGCGCCGCTACTGCTCGACGAGGTCGGCGCCGGGCGGCACGACGAAACGGAAGCGTTCGGCCGGGATCGCGGCGTTGGCCTCGAAACGCGCGAACTCCAGCCGCGTGCGCTGGCCGAAGCTGTCGAGCACCTCGATCACCGCGAGCTCGGCGCCGCGGAAGCCCACGCGCATCCACTGGAACGCACCGTCGCGGGCCTGCGGCGTGGCCTTCACCCACTCCAGGCCCTCGGCCGACGGCTCGGCCGCCAGCGCGAACGCGGGCTCCAGCGCACCACCGGCCAGCAGTGCCGCGGGGGTGGAGGCCAGCGCCTGGCCGAGCTTGCGCGAGCTCACCTGGTTGAGGTCGGGGTCATGCAGCCAGACCTTCTGACCATCGGACACCAGGGTCTGCTCGAAGGGCTTGCGGTAGACGAAGCGGAAGCGGTCGGGCCGCGCGAAGGCGAACTCGCCGCTGCTCGTGCGGCGGCGCTTGCCGTCGGCCGCCGTGACGACCTGCGTGAACGCCGACTGCCCCGACTTCGTGTCGCGCACGAAGGCCCGCAGCCGCTCGACGGCGTCCTGCGCGCGGGCCGGTGTCAGCAGGCCGGCGCCGGCCAGCAGCAGGATGGCGCGGCGGATCGTGCGGTGGGTGTTCATGCGTCCTTCAGCTGCGCTTCACACATTGCGCGTCATTCATCGCGCTTCATTCATCACGCTTGGGCACGAGGATGTCGCGGTTGCCGTTGTGGCCCATCGGCGAGACGAGCCCGGCCTGCTCCATCTGCTCGAGCAGCCGCGCCGCCCGGTTGTAGCCGATGCGCAGGTGGCGCTGCACCAGCGAGATGCTGGCCCGCTTGTGCTGCAGCACCACGGCCACGGCCTGGTCGTACATCGAGTCGCTCTCGCCGCCACCCGTGGCCGCGCCGCCAGCCTGCGCGGCATCGCCTTCACCGTCGAGCACGCCGCCCTCGAGGATGCCTTCCACGTAGTTCGGCTCGCCCTGCGTCTTGAGGTAGTCGACGACGCGGTGCACCTCGTCGTCCGAGACGAAGGCGCCGTGCACGCGCACCGGCAGACCGGTGCCGCTGGCCATGTAGAGCATGTCGCCCATGCCCAGCAGCGCCTCGGCGCCCATCTGGTCGAGGATGGTGCGGCTGTCGATCTTGCTGCTGACCTGGAAGCTGATGCGTGTGGGGATGTTGGCCTTGATCAGGCCGGTGATCACGTCGACGCTGGGCCGCTGCGTGGCCAGGATGAGGTGCATGCCCGAGGCCCGT
>JAIXTY010000321.1 GCA_027483705.1 Rubrivivax sp. | reverse complement strand
CGTCGACCATCGGAAAGCCGGTGCGGCCTTCGCACCAGGCCTGCAGGCGCGCGCTGTCGACGGCGCCTTCGTGCACGCCGTCGCCGGCACGCAGGCCGTCGTGGCTGCGCGCGAAGTTGCGGAACTCGATTTGCGGCTCGTCCTCCAGCTTCTGCATGAAGTGGCAGTGCCAGCGCAGCCGGCTGGCAAAGCCGCGCAGGCCGTAGGCGAGTTCGCGGTGCGGCGTGGCGCGGATCGCGTCTTCGGTGGCCTGGTGCACCTGGCGCATCGACAGCGTGCCGAAGGCCAGGTGCGCCGACAGCCGGCTGCAGCCGCGCTCGGCCGTCAGCGGGCTCGACAGGTGCCGGCGGTAGCCGATGGCGCGGCCGGCCAGGAAATCGTCCAACTCGCGATGCGCGACGGCCTCGCCGGCGGCGGGCATGGCCGGCGTGGGGCCAAGGCCCAGGTCGCGCAGGCTCGGCAGTACTCCGGGCTCGATGCCGCGCGCCGCGCGAAAGCCCGCCGGCACCGGCACCAGTGGCGCGTCCATGCGCTGCAGCCAGCGGCCGGCCCAGCCGCGGCGGTCCTTCAGGCGGCGCACGACGCCGGTCTGCGGCCACTCGGTCCAGGCCACGCCCTCGGCGCGGCACCAGCGCGCCACGGCGATGTCGCGCGTGTAGCTCCAGCCGGGGCCGGTTTCCTCGTGGCTGAAGAGCTGCGTGTACGCAAACTCACGCCGCAGCGCGGCCAGCACCGGCACGGCCTCGCCCACGCGCACCACGAGCGGCAGGCCGCGCGCGGCGAGGGCTTCGCGCAGCGCGGTCATACACGTCAGCAGGTAGGCCACGTGCCGCGGGTGGCACTCGGGGCTTTGCAGCCAGGCCGGCTCGAGGATGACGAGGCCCAGCGCCGCGTCGGCCGTGGCTGCGGCGGCCAGCGGCGCGTGGTCGGCCACGCGCAGGTCGCGCTTGAACCACACCAGCGCCCCGGCCATGCACGGACTCCGGCTTACTTGACCAGCGGCCGCACCGTCGTGAAGCCGCCGTCCACCGCGATGACCTGGCCCGTCAGCCGCGCCGCGGCGGGCGACAGCAGCCAGTCCATCACCGCGGCCACTTCATCCGCGGTCTGCACGCCGCCGAGCGGGTACTGCTTGCCGGCGCCTTCACGCATCGCCGGGAGCTTGAGCATGTTCGCCGTCATCGGCGTTTCGGTCATGCCCGGGGCGACGGCGTTGAGACGCAGGCCCTGCGCGGCGTAGGTGGCCGCCGCGCTGCGCACCAGCGCCTCGACGCCGCCCTTGGCCGCCGCGATGGCCTCGTGATTGGCCACGCCGATGCGCGCCACCACCGAGCTGGCGAACACCGCTTCGCCAGGCGCGCCTTCGAGCGCGGCGATCCAGGCCTGCAGCGTCCACAGGCTGCTCTCGAGGTTGACACGCAGCACCTCGCGCGCCGCCTCGGCCTTGGTGCGGTGCAGTGGCGCGATCAGCGTGCTGCCCACCGCGTGCGCGAGCCACGAGGGCGCTGCGCCCAGCTGCTCGCGGCAGGCCGAGAAGGCAGCGGCCGCGCCCTCGGGCGTGGTGCAGTCGGCGGCGATGTGGGCATCGGCCGGGCAGTCGGCCAGCAGCGCGGCGTCGCGGCCCACGGCCGCCACGCGCAGGCCGCGCGCGCGCAGACGCGCCACGAGGGCACGGCCGATGCCGCCGCGGGCGCCGGTGACGAGGGCGATGTCATTGAAGCTCATGGTTGATCCGTTCAGACGTTAGACACGGCGCGCCAGCACCACGGCGGCCGCCGAGCCGCTGCCGACCAGCGCGCACCACAGGCGCAGCGGCCAATTGCGCCCGGGCCCGGCCAGCGCCGCGGCCTCGTCACGGTGGTGGCATTCGTCTTCCTGGCAGCGCTGCAGCAGCGGCAGCAGGCCGTCGGGCGCGCCGTGAGTGGCGATGTGGTCGATCTGCTGCTGGTAGTGGTGGTCGACGAAGGTCTCGACCGCGGCGATGGTGGCGTGCACGGCGCGCGGGCCTGCCAGCGCGGGCAGGGCGCCGGTCAGCCAGCCGGCCAGGCGCCAGGGGCCGAGCAGCTTGCTGCGGCGGTGCGGCGGTAGCCACTCTTCCACGAGCCGCAGGTGCTCGGCTTCGGTCTCGCCGTGGCGCTGCGCAAAGGCCAGCAGGTCGGCGTCGCCCCGCCAGCACGCGACGGTGGCGATGCCGCGGTAGATGAACACGGCGCCGGTCTCGCCGGCATGGTCGGAGCGCAGCTCGCGTTCGAGGTGGGTGCCGAGGCCCGGCGTCGGCTCGAGGCGCCGCGCCAGCGCCTGCAGCGCCGGCCGCAGGCGCAGGAAGCCGCGGTAGCCGAGTTCCAGCGCCGGCAGCACACCCGGCAGCCGGGCGAGCCGCGCCAGCCAGCGCCAGCCGGGCAGCCGCTGCCACATGGCCACGAAGGCCGCGGCGCCGTCGAGCCGCGTGCCGTCGCCGCGCTGCACGTGAAAGCGTGCCAGCAGTGCCGCGCGCTCGGTGGCGTCGCGGCTGGCATCGGCGCTGATGTCGACGAAGCACAGGCCACTGTCGCCCTGGCGCTGCGCCAGGCCCTGCGCGTGCGCGATCTCGCGCCGGCACAGCGGGCAGCCGCCGTCGTACAGCACGGTGAGCGTGTCGTCGGGCCGCGGCTTGCTCACAGCAGCTCCTCGGCGCGCTGCAGGCCGCGCGTGGCGCGGGTCCACCACTGCGAGAAGCTGCTGCAGGGCCGCTCAACCGGCGGGAACAGCGTCGGCGCCGGGTCCAGCCGCGCCAGCCGCTTGAGCCAGCGCGTGAGGTGCGGGTCGTCGACGCTGTGCACGCGCGCGGCGCCGGCCAGCGCCGTGGTGGCATCGACGGCGCTCGTTTGCCAGCGCTCGGCGGTGACGGCGGCCATGGCGGCGTCGACCCAGCGCCAGCGCGCCTCGGGCCAGGGCCAGGCCGCGTGGTGTTCGTGCAGGTACAGGCCGATGCACAGCGTTTCGCCGGGCAGGTCGGCCGGCGGTGCCCGCAGCGCCCAGGGGTGCACCAGCCAGACCTCGCGGCCACGCAGGCGCTCGGCGGTGGTGGCGTCGGGCGCCGTCAGACCCAGGTCTGCCGGCGGGGCGCCGAGCAGCGCCGGCTCGGGCGTGGCGGCGGCGCGTGCCGGGCCCGGGCCGGCCAGCGGGTGCGGGCCGTGGGCGGCGCGGTCGAGTTCGTCGTAGCTGCGGTCGACCACCGTGCCCTCGCTGTGCCAGGCGCGCGGCGCGTGCCGCGCCACGTTCTCGGCGTTGAAGAGATACGGCTTGTGGCTGCCGGTGCCCGCCACCCACTGCCAGCTGAGGTGGTTGCTGGCGAGGTCGCCGTCCAGCAGGTGGGCCACCAGCCAGTCGGCCCCGGCGCGCCAGTGCACGTGGCGCAGGTGCACCACATAACTCGCCAGCCACATCCGCGCGTGGTTGTGCAGCGTGCCGGTGGCGTAGAGCGTGCGCACGGCCTCGTCGATGACGGGCACGCCGGTGCGCGCCTCACGCACGTCGGCTGGCAGCTCGGTGGCGTAGGCGGCCTCGGGCCGCGGGCCCTCGTGCAGCGAACGCAGGATGCGCTCGCCCTGGTGCGCCCAGACGTGGCGGAAGTACGCGCGCCAGCCCAGCTCGAACACCAGCTTGTGCTGCACCGCCAGCGGCTCGCGTGCCTGTATGCCGGCCAGCACCTCGTGCAGCGTGACGAGGCCGTGCGTGAGGTAGGGCGACAGGCCCGTGACGGCGCCATCCAGCCGGTTGCGTGTGCGCGCATACGCACCGGGCTGCACGCGGGCGATGCGGGCGAGCGCCGCGCTGCGCGTGGGCGGCAGCGCATCGGCCCAGGCGGCGGGCATGGCGTCGAACAGCGAGTTCATGCCACGCCCACCTCGCCGCGCCGGATGGCGGCGGCGCGTTCGGCCACGGCGCGCCGCTCGGGTGCATCCAGCCGCGCCAGGTTCTTCACCTGCAGCGCCATGCGCGGGTTGGCGGCCAGGCGCGTTTCGTGGCGCATCAGGAAGTCCCAGTACAGCGTGGTGAAGGGGCAGGCGCGCTCGCCGGTGCGCTGCGTGGGGTCGAAGCGGCAACCCTTGCAGTGCGGGCTCATGCGCTCGATGTACTGGCCGGTGGCGATGTAGGGCTTGCTGGCCATCACGCCGCCGTCGGCGTACTGGCTCATGCCCAGCACGTTGGGCAGTTCCACCCACTCCACCGCGTCCACGTAGACGGCCAGGTACCAGGCGTGCACGGCCTTGGGGTCCACGCCCAGCAGCAGCGTGAAGAGACCCGTCACCATCAGCCGCTGGATGTGGTGGGCGTAGCCGTGCGCCAGCGTCTGGGTGATGGTGTCGCGCAGGCAGGCCATGGCCGTGTCGCCCGTCCAGAACCAGTCCGGCAGCGGCTCGTGCGCGCCAAGCTCGTTGCGTTCCAGGTAGCCGGGCATCTGCGTCCAGTAGATGCCGCGCACGTACTCGCGCCAGCCGAGGATCTGGCGGATGAAGCCCTCCACCGCGGCCAGCGGCGCCCGCCCGGCGCCTTCACGGCGATAGGCCCCTTCGGCCGCGGCCACCACCTCGCGCGGGTGCAGCAGCTTCAGGTTCATCGCCGCGGCCAGGTGCGAATGCCACAGCCAGGGCTCGCCGGGCCACATCGCGTCCTGCACGTCGCCGAAGCCGGCGAGGCGCTCGTCGATGAAGCGTTGCATCGACTGCAGCGCCTGTTCGCGCGTCACGGGCCAGCCGAAGCTGTCGCAGCGGCCGGGGTGACCCCGGAAGCGCTGTTGCACGAGCGCGATGACCTCGCGGGTGATCGCGTCCGGCTCGAACACGGCACGCGGCGGCACGGCGCCCGGGCCCTGGGCGCCAAAGGGCTTGCGGTTCTCGGCGTCGTAGTTCCACTCGCCGCCTTCGGGCTCGCCGGCGGCGGTGAGCAGCACGCCATGGCGGCGGCGCATCTCGCGGTAGAAGAACTCCAGCCGCAGCTGCTTGCGGCCCTTCGCGTGGGCCGCGAACTCGCGCACGGTGCAGAAGAAGTGGCGGTCCTCGCGCACGTCGAGCAGCAGGCCCGCGGCGGCCGCGGCCTCTCGCAGGGCCTTCAGCACGCGCCAGTCGCCGGGGGCCGTCATCACCAGGGCCTGGGGGCGCAGCCGGGCGATGTCGGCGGCCAGCTGCGCCGCCAGCGTGCCCGCGTTGGCCGCGTCGTCGAGCCTCGTGTAGTGCAGCGGCCGGCCGGCGGCGCGCAGGGCCTGCGCGAAGTGGCGCATCGCGGCCAGGAACATCACCGTGCGCGGCTGGCTGCTCCAGACGTGGGTGGACTCCTCGGCCACCTCGGCCATCCAGACGGCGTCCTGCGCGGGGTCGAAGCCGTCGAAGGCGGCCGCGTCGGCGTCGAGCTGGTCGCCGAGCACCAGCACCAGGTGGCGCAGGCGCTCAGCCACCGCGGGCCCCGTGGTGGCTCCTGGCGCGGCAGGCGTCGGAGCAGAACTTGACCTCGGCCCAGTTCCTGGCCCAGCGCTTGCGCCAGCTCATCGGCCGGCCACAGGCCACGCAAGGCTTGCTCGGCAGGGCGGCCTTGTTGCCCTTGAAGCCGGCGGCGGGGGGCGGGGACGGGTTGCCTGTGCGAGCCATGGGGGCAAGCATAGGCACTTGTGCGTCACGCCGGGTTCAGGCGCAGAATGACCAGCCATAGACGCGGTCAATGCGCGTCAAAGCCAGTGCAAGGAGATGCCATGAGCGAGTCTGACGCGGTTGCGCCCACGGTCGACGATCCGAGCCAGCACGAGCCCCGCTACCGCAGCGGCGCCGTCGCCCGCATGCTACGGATGCCCGTGGCCACACTGCGCGTGTGGGAGCGGCGCTACCAGGTGTCGCAGCCGCAGCTCTCGCCCAGCGGCCAGCGGCTGTACAGCGCGGCGCAGGTGCAGCGGCTGGCGCAGCTCAAGCAGCTCACCGACCTGGGCCACGCCATCGGCAGCCTGGCCAAGCTCGACCTGGCACAGCTGCGCCAGGTGGTCGACACCCACGCCCGCACGCTGTCGCAGACGGCCGGCGCCGCCGTGGCCGAGGCCACGCTGGCGCCCGCCGGAGTGGGCGCCCCGTCGCTGGCGATCGACGCGCCGATGCCCTCGGTGCCGGCGCGCAGCGCCACGCGGCCGCCCGAGCAAATGCCGTCGCGCGGGCGCAGCCTGTCGTCGCGCGCACCCGCACCGCCGCAGGCCTGGCGTGTGCTGGTCGTCGGCAAGATGCTGGGCCAGCGCCTGAAGGGCCCGGTGCAGCAGGCCCTGTCGCCGCCCGGCCGGCTGCTGCACCTGCAGGGGCCGTTCGAGACGCTGGAAGAAGCCGCCGCAGAGCCGCTGGCCGCCACCGCCGACGCGCTGCTGGTGTACGCCTCCAGCCTTCAGGACGACTGGCTCGACCACCTGTACGAGAAGATGCCCGTCTGGCGCGGCAAGCCGATGGCCGTGCTGTACGGCTTTGCCTCGGAGCGCACCTGCCGGCTGTTCGGCCGCATGCCGGAGCTGAGCCTGCTGCGCGGCCCGCAGAGCGACGCCGGGCTGGCGCAGTGGCTGCGCGGCTGGCGCCAGCAGCTCGACCTGCCCACGGCATCGGCCGGCACGCCGCTGCCGACGATGCCGGTGCCGTCGCGCCGCTGGGACGACGAGGCGCTGGCCTCCTTCGCGGTGATGTCGACCACCATCGCCTGCGAGTGCCCGCGGCACATCGCCGACCTGCTGGTGCAGCTGTCGCACTTCGAGGCCTACAGCGCCGAGTGCGAGCACCGCAGCCCCGAAGACGCCGAGCTGCACGCCTACCTCCGGCAGGTGACGGCGCTGGCACGCGCGCAGTTCGAGACGGCGCTGGAGCGCGTGGCGCGCCACGAGGGGCTCATCCCCGCGACTTGAAGCCGGCGTCATGATCGCGGCATGACGATGCTGCAGCTCTTCGACGCCGACGCCGTGGCGGCGGCCCTGCCTTTCGACCGGCTGGTCGCCGCGCTGCGCGAGGCCTTTGCCGCCGGCGCCGAGGTGCCGGCGCGCCACGTGCACCGCCTGCCCGACGGCCGCGGCGGCGAGACCACCTCGCTGCTGATGCCGGCCTGGACGCGGCCGACGGACAGCGACCCCGGGCTCTACGGCGTGAAGGTCATCAACGTCGCCCCCGGCAACGCCGCGCGCGGCCTGCCGGGCCTGCACGGCAGCTACCTGCTGTTCGAGGCCGCCACGGGCCGCCCGCTGGCGCTGATGGACGCCGACGTGCTGACGGCGCGCCGCACCGCCGCGGCCTCGGCGCTGGCGGCGGCCTACCTCTCGCGGCCCGACGCCAGCCGGCTGCTGGTGCTGGGCGCCGGCCGCGTGGCCGCGCTGCTGCCGTCGGCGATGTCGGCCGTGCGGCCGCTGCACCATGTGGCGTTGTGGGCGCGCCGGCCCGAGGCTGCCGCTACGCTGGCCGCGCGCTGGATGGCCGAGGGCTACGAGGTCGAAGTCGTCAGCGACGCCGAACTGCCCGCCGCCGTGGCTGCCGCGCACATCGTCAGCACCGCCACGCTGGCCACCGAGCCGCTGGTGCAGGGCGCCTGGCTGGCGCCGGGCAGCCACCTCGACCTGATCGGCAGCTTCACGCCGGCGCTGCGCGAGGCCGACGACGACTGCTTCCGCGGTGCCCGCATCGCCGTCGACACCGACGAGGCCCTCGCCAAGAGCGGCGACCTGCTCGGACCGCTGGCCCGCGGCGTGTTCACCGCCGCCGAGGTGCGCGCCACGCTGGCGCAGCTGGCGCGCGGCCGTGTCCCCGGGCGCACGCAGGAGAAGCAGCGCACCGTGTTCAAGTCGGTCGGCACGGCGCTGGAAGACCTGGCCGCGGCGCGGCTGGTGTGGGCCTCGCGCCCGGGCGGCTGAACGACCCGGCCCGCGCGGGGCCACCCCCCAAGAAGGCCGTAAGCCCTCGAAACCACTTTCACACCCGATGCCAAGTGGTTCATCGGGAACGACTTTTTCCGCCCGCCACTTCCAAATCGACGGCTAAGTCGTTGATTTGATTGATTTTTTCCGTGACCGCGCGTTGACGCCCGGCCCCCCGCTGCGCTACAGTGGGGTTTGGTGTCGTTTTGTGGGTTTTTGTGGGCCTTTCCTCGGTGACGAGCAGCCGGGCCCACGCAGGGAAGGATCGTCGGGCATGACTTTTCGCGGGGGGCCGGTGCTCACGCTGGACGCCAAGGGCCGCCTCACGGTGCCCGCGCGTTGGCGCGAGCAGCTCATGGCCTCGGTGAACGGCCAGCTCGTCGTCGCCAAACACCCGCACGGCTGCCTGAGCCTGTACCCGATGAACGTCTGGGAGCCCTTCGAGGCCCACCTGCTGTCGCTGCCGCAGGAGCACGACGCCTGGCGCCGGCTGTACATCGGCAGCGCCACCGACGTGGAGATCGACAGCGGCAGCCGCGTGCTGATCCCGCCCGAGCTGCGCAGCTGGGCGGCGCTGGATCGCGAGGTCAAGCTGCTGGGCATGGGTTCGAGCTTCGAGATCTGGGACCTGCAGCGTTACGAGGTGCGCGAGGCCACGGCCTTGGCGCTGGGCGCGCCCGAGGCGCTGAAGAGCCTGGTCATCCGGTGACGCCGGTGAACGCCCCGCACACCGAATGGTCCCACACCACCGTGCTGCTGTCCGAGGCCGTCGAGGCGCTCGTCACGCAGCCGGAGGGCACCTACGTCGACGGCACCTTCGGCCGTGGCGGCCACAGCCGTGCTGTGCTGCAGCGCCTGTCGCCGCAGGGGCGCCTGGTGGCCTTCGACAAGGACCCGGCGGCGCTGGCCGAAGCGGCCCGCATCGACGACCCGCGCTTGGCCATCCGCCACGCCAGCTTCGGCGACATGGCGGCCGAGTTGAGCGCCCTCGGCATCGGCCGGGTGCAGGGCGTGCTGCTCGACCTGGGCGTGAGCTCGCCGCAGATCGACGACGCGTCGCGCGGCTTCAGCTTCCGCGCCGACGCCCCGCTGGACATGCGCATGGACACCACGCGCGGCGAGACCGCCGCCGAGTTCCTGGCCCGGGCCGATACCAAGACCATCGAGGAGGTGATTCGTGACTACGGCGAAGAACGGTTTGCTGCTGCGATTGCAAAGGCGCTTGTCGCTCGCCGCGAAAGCGGCGATCCCGTCCGCACGACACTCGAGCTATCCGCACTCGTGGCTCGCGCCGTCAAGACCCGCGAGCCGGGCCAGGACCCTGCAACGCGCACGTTTCAGGCTCTTCGGATTCACGTCAACGCCGAGCTTGAGGCGCTGCACCAGGGCCTGAAGGCCGCGCTGGCGCTGCTGCCGCCGGCCGGCCGCCTGGTGGTGATCAGCTTCCATTCGCTGGAAGACCGCATCGTGAAGACCTTCATCGCCGCCGAGAGCCGCGAGGTCTACGACCGCCGCGCGCCGATGGCGCCGCCGCAGCCGCTGCGCCTGAAGGCCCTGGCCCGCATCAAGCCCACGGCGGCCGAGATCGCCGCCAACCCGCGCGCCCGCTCGGCCGTCATGCGCGTGGCCGAGCGCACGGCGGTGCCCTGCTGACGAGACCGCGGCGATGCGCAAGCTCGACCTCCTCCTCGTCGCGCTGCTGCTGGGCAGCAGCCTGGGCCTCGTGCGCACGGCCTACGAGTCGCGCCGCGTGTTCGCCGAGCTCGACCGCGCGCGCGTCGAGCAGCGCCAGCTCGACGCCGAGTACAAGCGGCTCGATGCCGAGCGCCAGGCCCAGGCCACGCACGCGCGTGTGCAGCGCGTGGCGCGCGAGCAGCTGAAGATGAGCACGGTCACGCCGGCCGTCACGGTGTACGTGGACGACACCGCCGCCACCCCGGGAGCGACGCGATGAGCGCGCCGGGCCGCCAGCACGCCAGCGGCGCGCGCCCGCCCTCGGGCACCGGCTCGGTGAAGAGCGTCAACTACGCCACCAGCCCGCTGCTGGCGAGCCCCACGCCGCCCTGGCGCAGCCGCTTCGTCGTGGCGATGGTGGCGCTGGCCTTCCTGGTGCTGTTCGGCCGTGCCGTGTGGCTGCAGATCCTGCACACCGACTTCTACCAGGCGCAGGGCGAGAAGCGCTTCGTGATGACGCAGCCGCTGCCCGCCAGCCGCGGCCGCATCCTCGACCGCCATGGCCAGCTGCTGGCCACCAGCGTGGCCATGCCCAGCGTGCAGGTGGATGCCAAGACCTTTGCCGCCGACGTGGCGCAGCGCAAGGCACTGGCCACGGCGCTGAAGATGACGCCGGCCGAGCTGAACGAGCGCCTGGATGGCGCCACCGGCACCGTGACGCTGCGGCGCTTTGCCGAAGAGGCGCAGTGGCAGGCCGTGCAGGCGCTGCAGCTCAAGGGCGTGCAGCAGGTGCGTGAGTACCAGCGGCGCTGGCCCGAGGGCGAGTCGGCCGCGCACGTGGTGGGCTTCACCGACATCGACGGCATCGAGCTGGCCTTCCAGCAGCGCCTGGCCGGTGCCGACGGCGAGCGCACCGTGGTGCGCGACCGCTTCGGCCGCGTCGTCGAGGACGTGGGCGACCAGGCCAGCCCGAAGAACGGCGACGACGTTCAGCTCGCCATCGACAGCAAGGTGCAGTTCTTCGCCTGGCAGCGTCTGCGCGAGGCCGTGCTGGAGCACCGCGCGCAGCGCGGCAGCGTCGTCGTGCTCGACGTCAAGACCGGCGAGGTGCTGGCGCTGGCCAACTACCCGAGCTACGACCCGGCCGACCGCTCGACCATGCGCAAGGAGCGGCTGCGCAACGCCGCGCTGACCGACGTGTTCGAGCCTGGCTCGACGATCAAGCCCTTCACCGCCGCGCTGGCGCTGGAGCGCGGCCCGTGGCGGCCCGACACGCGCATCGACACCGCGCCGGGCCACATCGTCATCACCGGCAGCCGCATCACCGACGCCCACCCCAACGGCACGCTGACCGTGGCCGAGGTCATCCAGAAGAGCAGCAACGTCGGCACCGTGAAGATGGCGATGCAGATGCCGGCGCGCGAGATGCACGAGATGTTCACCGCCATCGGCCTGGGCCAGCGGCCGCAGATCGACTTCCCCGGCGCGGTGACCGGCCGGCTGCGGCCCTACAAGAGCTGGCGCCCGGTGGAGCAGGCCACCATGAGCTACGGCTACGGCCTCTCGGCGAGCCTGTTCCAGCTGGCGCGCGCCTACACCGTGTTCGCGCGCGATGGCGAGCTGCTGCCGGTGAGCATCGCCAAGCGCGAGGGGGGCGATGGCGGCGGCGCGGCGGTCGCCGGCCAGCGCGTGATGAGTGCCGAGACCGCCCGCGCCGTGCGCGACATGCTGCGCATGGCCGCCGGCCCCGGCGGCACCGCGCCCAAGGCGATGGCGCTGGGCTACTCGGTGGGCGGCAAGACGGGCACGGCGCGCAAGCTCGAGGGCAAGGTCTACAGCACCACCAAGTACCGCTCGTTCTTCGTCGGCCTGGCGCCGGTGGCCGAGCCACGCATCGTGGTCGCGGTGATGGTCGACGAGCCCGGCAAGGGCGTGTACTACGGCGGCGAGATCGCCGCGCCGGTGTTCAGCCAGGTCGTCGCGCAGACCCTGCGCATGATGAACGTGCCGCCCGACCTGGACGTCAAGGCGCAGATCGCCGCCAAGGCCGTGCCCGCGGCCCCGGAGAGCTTCTGATGCAGGCGCTGCACACCCCGGCCGACGCAGCAGGCTGGCTGCGTGACCGCGTCGATGCGGCGCGGGGCAGCCTGGTGGCCGACAGCCGCCGCGTGCAGCCGGGCGACGGCTTCGTGGCCTGGCCCGGGCAGGCCGCCGACGCGCGCCGCTTCGTGCCTGCGGCGCTGGCCGCCGGCGCGGCCGCCTGCCTGGTCGAGGCCGAAGGCGCCGCCGCGCTGGGCCTGGGCGACGATGCGCGCATCGCCACGCTGCCGGGGCTCAAGGCCGCGGCCGGCGCGGTGGCGCATGATTTCTTCGGCCGCCCGTCCGAGCGGCTCACCGTCGTGGCCACCACCGGCACCAACGGCAAGACCAGCACCGCCTGGTGGACGGCGCAGGCGCTGTCGGCGCTGGGCCGGCCGGCCGGCGTCGTCGGCACGCTCGGCGTCGGCGAGCCGCCGTCGCTGCGCGGCCCGGGACGGCTGCAGGGCACGGGCCTGACCACGCCCGACAGCGTGACGCTGCACGCCACGCTGGCCGGCTTCGAGCGCGACGGCCTCGTGGCCTGCGCGATGGAGGCCTCGTCGATCGGCCTCGTCGAGCACCGGCTCGCGGGCTGCGCCATCGACGTCGCGCTGTTCACCAACCTCACGCAGGACCATCTCGACTACCACGGCACCATGCAGGCCTACGGCGCGGCCAAGCGGCGGCTGTTCGAGTGGCCGGGCCTGAAGGCCGCGGTGGTGAACGTGGACGATGCCTTCGGCGCGCAGCTGGCGGCTGAGTTGAGCGGCAGCGGCCTGGATCTGTGGACGGTCTCGCTGCACGCCGCCGCGCGCCTGGTGGCCGGCGAGCGTGGCTACGGCCCCGACGGGCTGGTGTTCGAGGTCGCCGAGAGCTCGGCCGACGGCGTGGCGCGGCAGACGCTCACCACCGCCGTGGTCGGCGAGTTCAACGCCAGCAACCTGCTCGTCGTGCTGGGCGGGCTGCGCGCCGCCGGCGTGCCGCTGGCCGAGGCCGTGGCCGCGCTGGGCTCGGTGACGCCGGTGCCCGGGCGGCTGCAGCGCGTCACGGCCGAAGGCGACGAGCTCGAGGCCGTCGTCGACTACGCCCACACGCCCGACGCGCTGGAGCCGGTGCTGGTGGCGCTGCGGCCGATGGCGCAGTCGCGCGGCGGCCGGCTGGTCTGCGTGTTCGGCTGCGGCGGCGACCGCGACCCCACCAAGCGCCCGCGCATGGGCGCCATCGCGGCGCGCCTGGCCGACCGCATGATCGTGACCAGCGACAACCCGCGCAGCGAAGACCCGGCCGCCATCGTCGCGCAGGTGCTGGTCGGGGCCGGCACGGCGGCCGAAGGCGTGGTCGACCGCCGCGAGGCCATCGCCCGCGCCGTGCACGAGGCCGCGCCGGGCGACGTGCTGCTGGTGGCCGGCAAGGGCCACGAGACGACGCAGGTGATCGCCGGCGTCGCGCACCCGTTCTCCGACGTCGACGAGGTGCGCGCCGCGCTGGCGGCGCGGGCCGCGCGGACCGCACGGGGGGGCGCCGCATGATGACGCTGGCCCAGGCCCACGCGCTGCTGCCCGGCAGCGCCGTCGTCGGCGATGGCGCGCTGCGCGTGCGGCGCGTGCACACCGACACCCGCACCGTGCAGGGCGGCGACCTCTTCGTGGCGCTGCGCGGCGAGCGCTTCGACGGCCACGAGTTCATCGCCCAGGCCCGTGCCAGCGGCGCCGTGGCCGTGCTGGCCAGCCGCGCAGATGCGCTGGGCCCGGCCAGCACCGGCGGCCTGCCGGGGCTGCTGGTGGACGACACGCTCACCGCGCTGCAGCAGCTGGCCCGCGGCTGGCGGCATCGCCTGCACCTGCCGCTGGTGGCGGTGACGGGCAGCAACGGCAAGACCACGGTCACGCAGATGGTGGCCGCCATCCTGCGCGCCGCGCACGGCGAGGGCATGCTGGCCACGGCCGGCAACCTGAACAACCACATCGGCGTGCCGCTCACGCTCTTGCGCCTGCGCCAGGACGACGAGCACTGGCACCGCGCCGCCGTCGTCGAGCTGGGCATGAACCACCCGGGCGAGATCGCGCTGCTGGCGGGCCTGGCCCAGCCCACGGTGGCGCTGGTGAACAACGCGCAGCGCGAGCACCAGGAGTTCATGAAGAGCGTCGAGGCCGTGGCCGACGAAAACGGCGCCGTCATCGACGCACTGCCCGCTGGCGGCACGCTGGTGATCCCGGCCGACGACGGGTTCACCGCCCGCTGGCGCGCCCGCGCCGGCACGCGGCGTGTGATGACCTTCGGTGGCGCCGGCAGCGGCGCCGACGTCGTGGTGTCCGGAACCTGGAACGCCGACGCGGCGGCCTGGGCGTTGACGCTGGCCACGCCCGCCGGCAAGGCCACGCTCGAGCTGCACCTGCCCGGCGCGCACAACCTGCGCAACGCCGCGGCCGCCGCGGCCTGCGCGCTGGCCGCCGGCGAGCCGCTGGCCGCGGTGCAGCAGGGCCTGGCGGCCTTCCGCCCCGTGGCCGGCCGCTCGCAGCTGCACCGGCTGCGCGTGGGCGGCGAGACGGTCACGCTGGTGGACGACAGCTACAACGCCAACCCCGATTCGGTGCTCGCCGCCATCGAGGTGCTGGCCACGCTGCCCGGCCCGCGCTGGCTGCTGCTGGGCGACATGGGCGAGGTCGGCGACGAAGGCCCGCGCTTCCACGCCGAGGTGGGCGCGCGCGCCCGCGAGCGCGGCCTCGAGGCCTTCTGGACGGCCGGCGCGCTGTGCGCGCACGCCGGCGCGGCGCGGCACTTCGCGACCACGGCCGAGATGGTCGCGGCGCTGCAGGACACCACCACGCGCCCCGCGGCGCGATCGGTGCTGGTGAAGGGATCGCGGTTCATGAAGATGGAGCAGGTCGTGACGGCCTTGCGGGCCGGGGCGGTGGATGCCGCGCCGGGGGAGGGCACCACGTGCTCCTGAGCCTGACGCAATGGCTGATGTCGCTGTACCCGGAGGACCTGGGTTTCCTGCGCGTCTTCCAGTACCTCACCTTCCGCGCCGTGCTGGCCGCGATGACGGCGCTGCTCATCGGCCTGGCCTTCGGGCCGTGGGTGATCCGCAAGCTCACCGAGATGAAGATCGGCCAGCCGATCCGCGAGTACGGCGTGCAGGCCCACCTGGGCAAGCGCGGCACGCCCACGATGGGCGGCGTGCTGGTGCTCATCGGCATCGGCGTCAGCACGCTGCTGTGGTTCGACTGGAGCAACCGCTTCGTGTGGGTGGTGATGCTCGTCACCTTCGGCTTCGGCGCCATCGGCTGGGTGGACGACTACCGCAAGGTCGTGCACAAGGACCCCGAAGGCATGAGGAGCCGCGAGAAGTTCTTCTGGCAGAGCCTCATCGGCCTGATCGCCGCGCTCTACCTGGCCTTCAGCGTGGCCGAGACCAGCAACCTGCGCGTGCTGGAACTCTTCCTGCGCTGGGTGGGCAGTGGCTTCTCCAACGAGCTGCCGCCGCGCGCCGACCTGATGGTGCCGTTCTTCAAGAGCATCAGCTACCCGCTGGGCGTGTTCGGCTTCATCGCCTTGAGCTGGTTCGTCATCGTCGGCGCGAGCAACGCCGTCAACTTCACCGACGGGCTGGACGGCCTGGCCATCATGCCGGTGGTGCTGGTGGGCTCGGCGCTCGGCGTGTTCGCCTACGTCGTGGGCCGCGCCGACTACTCGCGCTACCTGCTGTTCCCCCACATCCCGGGCGCGGGCGAGCTGCTGGTGTTCTGCGCCGCGATGGCCGGCGCGGGGCTGGCCTTCCTGTGGTTCAACGCCAACCCGGCGCAGGTGTTCATGGGCGACGTCGGCGCGCTGGCGCTGGGCGGCGCTTTAGGCACCATCGCCGTGATCACGCGGCAGGAAATCGTGCTCGGCATCATGGGCGGCATCTTCGTCGCCGAGGCGCTCTCCGTGATGATCCAGGTGGCCTGGTTCAAGTGGACGAAGAAACGCACCGGCACCGGACGGCGCATCTTCCTGATGGCGCCGCTGCACCACCACTTCGAGAAGAAGGGCTGGGCCGAGACGCAGGTGGTGGTGCGCTTCTGGATCATCACGATGCTGCTGTGCCTGGTGGGGCTGGCCAGCTTGAAGCTGCGGTGATGGACTGGCTGCAGAACACCCCCGTTCTCGTGCTGGGCCTCGGCACCAGCGGCCTGGCCATGGCGCGGTGGTGCGCCCGCCATGGCGCCGCTGTGACGGTGTGGGACTCGCGCGAGCAGCCGCCCGGCGCCGAGGCGCTGGCGGCCGAGCATCCGGGCGTGGCCCTCGTGCACGGCGCGCTGGAGCCGACGCTGCTGCAGGGCAGCCAGCTTGTGCTCAAGAGCCCGGGCCTAGCGCCGGCCTATGCGCGCATCGCGCCGCTGCTGGACGAAGCCCGCGCCACCGGCATCGCGGTGATGGGCGAGCTCGACCTCTTCGCGCGCGCGCTGGCCGACCTGAAGGCGGCCCGCGGCTACGCACCGCGCGTGCTGGCCATCACCGGCACCAACGGCAAGACCACCACCACCGCGATGACCGCGCTGCTGGTGGAGCGCGCCGGCAAGTCGGTGGCGATGGCCGGCAACATCGGCCCGGCGCTGCTGGACGTGCTGGCGGCCGAGTTGAGTGCCGTCGAATCCGACGCCGGGAAGGCACTGCCCGAGGTGTGGGTGCTGGAACTCTCCAGCTTCCAGCTGGAAGGTGGTGGCACCGGCGTGAAGGGCTTCGAGCCCGACGCCGCCGCGGTGCTGAACCTCACGCAGGACCACCTCGACTGGCACGGCACCATGGCCGCCTACGGCGCCGCCAAGGCGCGCATCTTCGGCACGCAGGCCGTGTGCGTGATCAACCGCGACGACGCGGCCGTGGAGGCGCTGCTGCCGCGGCCGGAGCTGCACGAGAAGGGCCCGCAGAAGGGCAAGCCGAAGACTCCCGAGCGCGCGGCGGTCCGCTTCGGCCTTGAGCCACCACGCGCCCCGGGCGACTTCGGCCTCGTCGTCGAAAGCGGCATGGCCTGGCTGGTGCGCGCGCTGCCGCAGGAAGAGGGCGTCAAGCTGAAGAAGGGCGAGGAGCCCGAGATCCACCTGCAGCGCCTGATGCCGGCTGACGCGCTGCGCGTGCGCGGCCGCCACAACGCCGCCAACGCGCTGGCGGCGCTGGCCCTGGCAACGGCCATTGGCTGCCCGCTGGCGCCGATGCTGCATGGCCTGCGCGAATACGCCGGCGAACCGCATCGGGTTCAGTTCATCGCCCGCGTGGGCGAGGTCGACGCCTACGACGACAGCAAGGGCACCAACGTCGGCGCCACCGTGGCCGCGCTCGAAGGCCTGGGCGCGGACCTCACGCCGGGGCGCCTGGTCGTCATCCTCGGCGGCGACGGCAAAGGCCAGGACTTCGCGCCGCTGGCCGCGCCGCTGGCCCGCCACGCGCGCGCCGTCGCGACCATCGGCAAGGACGCCGCAGCCGTCGAGGCCGTGATCGAGCAACACGCGCGCGGCCTGCCGCTGCAGCGCTTCGTCTCGCTGGAGCTGGCCGTCAACTGGTGCTTCGCGCAGGCGCAGGCCGGTGACGCCGTGCTGCTGAGCCCGGCCTGCGCGAGCCTCGACATGTTCCGCAACTACGCGCACCGCGCCGAGGTCTTCGTGGCCGCGGTGCAGGCGCTGAGCGTGGAGCGGGGGGAACTCGCATGAACGCCGCCGCCACGCTGCAGGGCTGGTGGGCCGCGATCGCGGCACGCCTGCCGGGCCGCCGTGCCGAAGCCGGTGGCCCGCTGCCGGTGCGCGCGCACATCGACGTCGCCGGCACCCGGCCCGTGCGCCTGAGCGCCTTCGACACGCAGCTCGTGGCGGTGGTGGCCGCGCTCGTGGCCTTCGGCGTGGTGATGGTGTATTCGGCCAGCATCGCGCTGCCCGACAACCCGCGCTTCTCGGGCATCACGCAGGGCTTCTTCCTGCAGAAGCACCTGATCGCCATCGCGGTGGCCTTTGTCGCCGCGCTGGTGACGGTGCAGGTGCCGCTGTCGTTCTGGGAGAAGAACGCGCACTGGGTCTTCCTGGTGACGCTGGTGCTGCTGGTGGCGGTGCTGATGCCCTTCATCGGCAAGGTCGTGAACAACGCGCGCCGCTGGATCCCGCTGGGCTTCATGAACTTCCAGCCCAGCGAGCTGGCCAAGCTGGCGATCGCGCTGTACGCCGCCAGCTACATGGTGCGCCGCATGGACGTGCGCGAGAACTTCTGGCGCGCCGTCACGCCCATGGTCGTGGCGGTGGTGTTCGTGGGCGCGTTGCTGCTGCGCCAGCCCGACATGGGCGCCTTCATCGTGATCGCCACCATCGCGATGGGCATCCTGTTCCTGGGCGGCGTCAACGCGCGCATGTTCTTCCTCATCGCGCTCGTGATGCTGGTGGTGCTGGGCCTGTTCCTGGCGTTTGATGACCTGCGGCGCGAGCGCATCCTGGCCTACCTGGACCCGTGGAACCCGAAGTACGCGCAGGGCAAGGGCTACCAGCTCACCCATTCGCTCATTGCACTCGGGCGTGGCGAGATCTTCGGCCAGGGCCTGGGCGCCAGTGTGGAGAAGCTGCACTACCTGCCCGAGGCGCACACCGACTTCCTGCTCGCCGTGATCGGCGAGGAGCTGGGCTTCGTCGGCGTGGCCGTGGTCATCGGCGCCTTCTTCTGGCTCACGCGGCGCATCGTCGGCATCGGCCGCCAGGCCATCGCACTGGACCGCGTGTTTGCCGGGCTCATGTGCCAGGGCATTGGCGTGTGGATCGGCTTCCAGGCCTTCATCAACATGGGCGTGAACCTGGGCGTGCTGCCGACCAAGGGCCTGACGCTGCCGCTGATGAGCTACGGCGGCAGCGCCATCCTGATGAACGCGGTGGCACTGGCGATGGTGCTGCGCGTCGACATCGAAAACCGCGCGTTGATGCGAGGGGGGAGGGCTTGATGCCACACCTCGTCGTCATGGCCGCCGGCACCGGCGGGCACATCATGCCGGGCCTGGCGGTGGCGCGCGAGATGCAGCGTCGGGGCTGGACGGTGTCGTGGCTGGGCACCTCGCATGGCATGGAGAACAAGCTGGTGCCGCCGAGTGGCATCGCGCTGGACACCATCACGTTCAGCGGCCTGCGTGGCAAGGGCCTGCTGCACACCGCCACCGGTGGCCTGCGCCTGCTCAAGGCCTTCTGGGACTGCCGCGCCATCCTGAACCGCCGCGCCGCCGACGCCGTGCTGGGCATGGGCGGCTACGTGTGCTTTCCGGGGGGGCTGATGGCCAGCTGGCTGAACAAGCCGCTCGTGCTGGTGAACGCCGACGCCGCGCTGCTGCTGTCGAACAAGGGTCTGCTGCCGGTGGCCGACCGAGTGGCCTTCGGCTTCGAGGGCGCCGCGGCGCAGGGCACCAAGAACAGCGTTGTCACCGGCAACCCGGTGCGCGCCGAGATCGAAGCCCTGGCACCGCCGGCCGAACGCTACGCCGTGCGCCAGGGCCCGCTCAAGCTGCTCGTGGTGGGCGGCAGCCTCGGTGCGCAGGTGCTCAACCGCACGCTGCCGGCGGCCATCGCCCAGCTGCCGGCCGATGCTCGCCCACAGGTGCTGCACCAGACGGGCGTTGCCGACGAGGCCAGCGTGCGTGCCGCCTACGCGGCCCTGGGCATCGACGCCGACGTGCGGGCCTTCATCGACGACATGCCCGCGCAACTGGCCGCCTGCGACCTGATGGTGTGCCGCGCCGGCGCCATCACGGTGAGCGAACTCTGCGCCGCGGGCGTGCCGGCCATCCTGGTGCCGCTGGTGGTCAGCACCACCGCGCACCAGCGCGACAACGCCCAGTGGCTGGCCGCGTTGGGCGGCGCCGTGCACCTGCCGCAGACCGAGCTGACCGCCGAGCGGCTGGCGGCGGAACTCGCGAAGCTCGACCGGCCCACGCTGCAGGCCATGGCCACGAAAGCCCGCGCCCAGGCCCGCCCGCAGGCGGCGGCGCGCGTGGCCGACGAGATCGAGGCGCTGGTGAAGAAGGCCGCCGCATGAACCACGCCGTGCATCACATCCACTTCGTCGGCGTGGGCGGCTCCGGCATGAGCCCGCTGGCCGAGATCATGGCCGGCCTGGGCTACACCGTCAGCGGCTCCGACCTGCAGGCCAGCGCCACCACCGAGCGGCTGGCGACGCTGGGCGTGCAGGTGCACATCGGGCACGACGCCGCGCACATCGCCGGCGCGCAGGCGCTCGTCACCAGCACGGCCGTGAAGGCCAGCAACCCCGAGGTGATGGCGGCGCGGGCGGCCCGCCTGCCCATCGTGGCGCGCGCCGCGCTGCTGGCCGAGCTGATGCGCCACAAGCAGGGCATCGCCGTCGCCGGCACCCACGGCAAGACGACGACCACCTCGCTGGTGGCCAGCGTGCTGGCCGAGGCCGGCACCGACCCGACCTTCGTGATCGGTGGCGAGCTCAAGAGCGCCGGCACCAATGCCCGCCTGGGTGCCGGCGAGCTGCTGGTGGCCGAAGCCGACGAAAGCGATGCCTCGTTCCTGCAGCTCAGCCCCGTGCTCTCGGTCGTGACGAACATCGACGCCGACCACATGGAAACCTACGGCCACAGCCTGGCGCGGCTGCACGACGCCTTCGTGCAGTTCGTGGCGCGGCTGCCGTTCTACGGCCGCGCGATGGTGTGCACCGACGACCCCGGTGTGCGCGCCGTGCTGCCGCGGCTGGAGCGCTACGTCACGACCTACGGCCTGGGCGCCGAGGCCGACCTGCGGGCCGTGGACGTGGCCGCGCTTGAAGGCGGGCGCATGCGCTTCACCGCAAGGCAGGCGGGTTTCGACGATCTGATGCTGACGCTCAACCTGGCCGGCGAGCACAACGTTCGCAACGCGCTGGCGGCTCTGGCCGTGAGCCGCGCCCTGCACCTGCCCGACGACGCCGCGGCGCGCGCCTTCGAGCGCTTTGCCGGCGTGGGCCGCCGCTTCGCCAAGCTGGGCCCGCTGCGCGCGGCCGGCGGCGGTGAGTACCTGCTGGTCGACGACTACGGCCACCACCCGGCCGAACTGGCCGCCGTGATCGCCGCTGCGCGCGGCGCCTTCCCCGGCCGGCGCCTGGTGCTGGCCTTCCAGCCGCACCGCTACACCCGCACCCGCGACTGCTTCGCCGAGTTCAGCCGCGTGCTGGCACTGGCCGACGCCACCTGGCTGACCGAGGTCTACCCCGCGGGCGAGGCACCCATCGCCGGTGCCGATGGCGCGAGCCTGGCCGCCACCGTGTCCGGTGCCCACTTCGTGCGGCAGCTGGCAACCCTCCCCGCCGAGTTGCACGCCACGCTGCAAGGCGGCGACGTGCTGCTGACCCTGGGCGCCGGGTCCATCGGCACGCTGCCGAAGGCGATGCAGGCGCTGTCCGACAGCCTGCCCGACCCCGTCACCCAAGGAGCGGCCGCATGACCGCAGCCATCGACTTCGATCAAGTCATCGACGCCGCCGCCCTGGGCAAGGTGGCCGTGCTCACCGGCGGCCGCAGCGCCGAGCGCGAGGTCAGCCTGATGAGCGGCGCCGGCGTGCTGCAGGCCCTGCGCTCGCAGGGCGTGGACGCGCACGCCTTCGACCCCGCCGAGCGGCCGCTGCAGGCGCTCAAGGACGAGGGTTACGCCCGCGTGTTCATCGCACTGCACGGCCGCGGGGGCGAAGACGGCTCCCTGCAGGGCGCGCTGGAGCTGCTGCAGCTGCCCTACACCGGCAGCGGCGTGATGGCGAGCGCCATCGCGATGGACAAGACCATGACCAAGCGCGTCTGGCTGGCCGAGGGCCTGCCCACGCCGCGCTGGGTGCTGCTGCAGCCGGGCCAGCTGCAACGCGAACGTGTCATCGCGGTGCCCGACGACCTGGGCCTGCCGCTGATCGTGAAGCCCCCGCGCGAGGGCAGCTCCATCGGCATCAGCAAGGTCGAGGGTTACTCGCAGATGCAGGAAGCGGTGAAGTTGGCCGCGCAGTACGACCCCGACGTGCTCTGCGAGGAGTTCATCGCCGGCATCGAGCTCACCTGCCCGGTGCTGGGCCAGGGCGAACACGCGCGCGCGCTGCCGGTGGTGCGCATCGCCGCGCCCGACGGCAACTACGACTACGAGCACAAGTACTTCTCCGACGACACCGGCTACCACTGCCCCAGCGGCCTGCCTCCGGAGGAAGAGGCCGAGGTGCAGCGCCTGACGCTGGCCGCCTACCGCACGCTGGGCTGCCGCGGCTGGGGCCGTGCCGACCTGATGCTGCGGACGGACCTGCGAAACAACGACCGCAAGATCTTCCTGCTCGAGATGAACACCAGCCCCGGCATGACCGGCCACTCGCTGGTGCCGATGTCGGCGCGCCAGGCCGGCATCAGCTACGAACGCCTGTGCCTGCTGCTGCTGGCGCAGGCGACCCTGGACACCCGCCCCGACGCCACCGCCTGACGACACCATGGTCACGCTGCGCCGCACCGCCATGCCCACCGCCGCCCCCGCGCGCGGAGGCCTCGCGCTTCCGGCCGACGTGCGCCTGATGAACGCCGTGGCCACGGCCGTGTTCGTGCTGGCGGCCGCCGGCGCCGGTATTGCGGCCTGGGCCTGGCTGATGCGCAGCCCGCTGTTCCCCATCCGCGCCATCCAGCTCGACGGTGACCTGGCGCGCAACAGCGTGCCCACCATCCGCGCCAACGCGGCGCCGCGCCTGGCCGGCAACTTCTTCAGCGTCGACCTGCAGGTCAGCCGCGCCGCCTTCGAGAGCGTGCCCTGGGTGCGCCGCGCGGTGGTGCGCCGCGTCTGGCCCGATCGCCTGGTGGTGCGGCTGGAGGAGCACCAGCCCGCGGCGCTGTGGGGCGGCGAGGACGCGTCGGCCGATGCCACCGAGGTGGCCGACACCGGGCGCCTCGTCAACAGCCATGGCGAGGTGTTCGATGCCAACGTCGGCGATGTCGAGGACCAGGCCCTGCCGCTGCTCAGCGGCCCCGAGGACCGCGCCGCCGACATGCTGGCCATGCTGCGCCGACTGCAGCCGCTGCTGGCGAAGCTGGATCTGCAGGTGAACTCGCTGCACCTGTCGGGCCGCGGCTCGTGGCGCGTGGGCTTCGACAGCGGCGCGACCATGGAACTGGGCCGAGGCAGCGACGACGAGGTGCTGGCGCGCACCGAGCGCTTCGTGCGCACCTTCGCCGCCGCCAACGCGCGCTGGCGCGCGCCGCTGCAGCACGCCGACCTGCGCCACACCGGCGGCTACGCGCTGCGCCTGCGCGGCGTGACGACCACTCCCAACGCCAGCGGCGGCCCGGCCCGCGCGGCGAACTGAATTCAAGAGGAACACCCGCATGGCCAAGGACTACAAGGACATGGTGTTCGGTCTGGACATCGGCACCGCCAAGGTCATGGTGGTGGCGGCCGAGGTGGTGGACGGTGAGCTGCGCCTCGCGGGCCTAGGCGTGGCGCCCACGCACGGCCTCAAGCGCGGCGTGGTCGTCAACATCGACGCCACCGTGGCCAGCATCCAGCAGGCGCTGAAGGAGGCCGAGATGATGGCCGCCTGCAAGATCACCAGCGTCTACACCGGCATCACCGGCAGCCACATCCGTGGCCTCAACAGCACCGGCATGGTGATCGTGCGCGACAACCGCGAGGTCACGCCGGTGGACGTGGCGCGTGTGGTCGAGACGGCCAAGGCCATCAACATCCCCAACGACCAGCGGCTGCTGCTGGTGGAGCCGCAGGAATTCATCATCGACGGGCACGAGGTGAAGGAGCCCATCGGCATTAGCGGCAGCCGCCTCGAGGTGAAGGTGCACATCGTCACCGGCGCCGGCAGCGCGGCCGAGAACATCCTGAAGTGCGTGCGCCGCTGCGGGCTGGAGGTCGAGCGCCTGGTGCTGAACCCGAGCGCCAGCGCCAGCGCGGTGCTGACCGATGACGAGAAGCAGCTCGGCGTGGCCGTGGTCGACATCGGCGCCGGCACCACCGATGTGCAGATCTACACCGACGGCAGCGTGCGCCACACGGCCGTGATTCCCATTGCCGGCGACCTGATCACCAGCGACATCGCGATGGCGCTGCGCACGCCGACGAAGGATGCCGAGGAGATCAAGCTCGAGCACGGCGTGGCCAAGCAGCTGCTGGCCGACCCGTCGGCGATGGTCGAGGTGCCGGGCCTGGGCGACCGCGCGCCGCGCCTCCTGAACAAGCAGGCGCTGGCCGGCGTGATCGAGCCGCGCGTGGAAGAGATCTTCAGCCTCGTGCACCAGGTCATCCGCGAAAGCGGCTACGAGGAGCTGCTGTCCAGCGGCATCGTCATCACCGGCGGCAGCGCCGTGATGCCGGGCATGGTGGAGCTGGGCGAAGACATCTTCCTGAAGCCCGTGCGCAAGGGCTTGCCGCTGTATGGCGGCACGCTGGCCGACATGGTGGCCAGCCCGCGCAGCGCCACCGTGATGGGGCTGCTCGAAGAGGCGCGCATCGCCCGCACCCGCGGGCACAAGGCGGCGGCGCAGGCCGGCTCGGTGAAGAACCTGGTCGGCCGCGCCAAGGACTGGTTTCTCGGCAATTTCTAGACGAGAGGGCTCATGAAGAACCGACGACGAAGAACACGGTCACCACAAGAAGCCCGCATTTCCTTCCACACACAGGCAACTGCAACTTTCGTTAGGAGGCTCACATGCCCATCGAGATGATCGACGAGTTCGAACAAGGCACCCAGATCAAGGTGATCGGCGTCGGTGGCGGCGGCGGCAACGCCGTCGAGCACATGATTTCGCAAGGCGTGCAGGGCGTGGAGTTCATCTGCGCCAACACCGACGCGCAGGCCCTGCAGCGCAGCAGCGCCGGCATGCTGGTGCAGCTGGGCAAGACGGGCCTGGGCGCCGGCAGCAAGCCCGAGATGGGCCGTGTGGCCGCCGACGAGGCGGTGGCGCGCATCAAGGAGGCCATCACCGGCGCGCACATGCTGTTCATCACCGCGGGCATGGGCGGCGGCACCGGCACCGGCGCGGCGCCGGTGATCGCGCGCGTAGCCAAGGAGATGGGCATCCTGACGGTGGGCGTGGTGACCAAGCCCTTCGACTTCGAGGGCAAGCGCCGCGGCAAGCAGGCCGACGACGGCGTGGCCGAGCTCGAGGCCAACGTCGACAGCCTGATCGTGGTGCTCAACGAGAAGCTGCTGGAGGTGATGGGCGACGACGTCACGCAGGAGCAGGCCTTCGCGCACGCCAACGACGTGCTGAAGAACGCGGTGGGCGGCATCAGCGACATCATCCACATCCCCGGCCTCGTGAACGTGGACTTCGAGGACGTGAAGACGGTGATGAGCGAGCCGGGCAAGGCGATGATGGGCACGGCCGTGGCCGGCGGCCCCGATCGCGCCACCAAGGCCGCCGAAGCCGCCGTGGCCTGCCCGCTGCTGGAGGGCATTGATCTCTCCGGTGCGCGCGGCGTGCTGGTGCTGATTGCCGCGAGCAAGCAGACCTTCAAGCTGGCCGAGAGCCGCAACGCGATGAACGCCATCAAGCGCTACGCGGCGGACGACGCGCACGTGATCTTCGGCACCGCGTACGACGAGAGCCTGGGCGACCAGCTGCGCGTGACCGTCATCGCCACGGGTCTGAGCAGTGCCCGCAGCCGCCAGGCGCAGACGCCGCCGCCGATGACGCTGGTGCAGGCGCCGCAACACCACCCGCAGGCCATGCCGCGCACCGGCACCGACAACCTGCCGGTGCTGAACACGCCGCTGACCCCGGCCGCCGCGGCGCCTGCCACCGCCACCATGAGCGCTGGTCTGCCCGGCGCGGGCATGGGCGGCGTGCAGTCCGCGCCGCAGGCGCACAGCTACGAGGGCCTGAACACCCCGAGCGTGTGGCGCACCAACCGCACGCACGCGGCGGCCAAGGTGGATGCGCTGGCCAGCAATGGCATGGACGAGATCGAGATTCCGGCTTTCCTGCGGAAGCAGGCGGACTGAGGGCTGTCGAGGTCGCCCAGGTCCGTTGGGGCCTGTTGCGGTCGTTCGTTGATGCTGGAGCTGCATCGCGCGTCGCGGCAGGCGGTGCGCGGTGCAGGCGCACGGTGTGGCGGTCAGCCCTGCGGGCTGACTGCCCTGGCCTTGCAGGCCGCGCCGGGCCAGAGGCCCGGCCGCTCGCCAGGCACAAACAGTCCACTGGACTGTTTGTGTCCGGGCTCGCCTGCTCACCTTGAGGGCGCACGGCAAAACTCGCTACGCGGCCTGCGGCCGCTGCGCTCGAACAGTTGCCGTGAGTCAGTCCACGAAGCGCGCTGCGCGCGCCGCCCTCAAGGCTGCGCTGCTCGGCGCCCCACAGCGCGCCCGCACCGCGCACCGCCTGCCGCTCAACCACCACCTGTGCGTGGGGCCCTCTCGAACACCAACCACGGTGGTTGCAAAGGGCTGTGCGGGCGTGCGGCCGTGGCCGCTGTGGCGGCCAGCTGAAGGGCCCGGTTGGGAAGCGCCGTCTCCGTGGCACCGGATGGTCTGGCCGCTGCGCTATCGTGCCAACAGGACTGGACCCATGGCCGACACCACCTTCTTCTGGCACGACTACGAGACCTTCGGCGTCAACCCGCGGCGCGACCGGCCGGTGCAGTTTGCCGGCCTGCGCACCGACCTCGATCTCAACGAGGTCGGCGAGCCGCTGACGCTGCACTGCCAGCCGGCGCCCGACCACCTGCCCGAGCCCGAGGCCGTGCTGCTGACCGGCATCACGCCGCAGCACGCGCTGGCGCACGGCGTGCCCGAGGCCGAGTTCGCGCAGCAGATCGAGGCCGCGCTGGCGCGCGACGGCACCATCGGCGTGGGCTACAACAGCATCCGCTTCGACGACGAGGTCACGCGCTTCCTGTTCTGGCGCAACCTGCTCGATCCCTATGCGCGCGAGTGGCAGAACGGCTGCGGCCGCTGGGACCTGCTGGATGTGCTGCGCACCTGCTGGAGCCTGCGGCCCGAGGGCCTGGCCTGGCCGAAGCACCATTCGGGTGAGCTGAAGGGGCGGCCTTCGTTCAGGCTCGAAGACCTCACGCGCGCCAACGGCATCGAGCACGGCCAGGCGCACGATGCGCTGGCCGACGTGCGCGCCACCGTGGCGCTGGCCCGGCTGGTGAAGGCCGCGCAGCCGCGCCTGTGGGACTTCTGCCTGAAGCTGCGCAGGAAGGACGCCGTGTGGGCCGAGATCGGCCAGGGCCGGCCCTTCGTGCACCTGTCGGGCCGCTATGGCGTGGAGCGTGGCTGCCTGGCGGTCGTGTGGCCGCTGGCGCCCCACCCGACCAACAAGAACGAGCTCATCGTCTGGGACCTCGCCCATGACCCGGCCGAGCTCGACGGGCTGGACGCCGACACGCTGCGCCGGCGCCTCTTCTCGCGCGCCGACGACCTGGCCGAGGGCGAGACTAGGCTGCCCATCAAGACCATCCACGTCAACAAGAGCCCCATCGTCATCGGCAACCTCGCGGTGCTGGGCCCGGCCGAGGCGCGATGGGGCGTCGATCGGGGCGTGATTGAGCGCCACGCGGCGCGTGCCCCGGCGGCGGCCGCGGCCGTGGCCCCCCGCTGGCGCGAGGTGTACGCGCGGCCGGCGGAGACGCCGCCCGACGTCGATGAAGATCTCTACGGCGGCTTTGTCGGCGACGAGGACCGCCGTGCGCTCAACCGCCTGCGCGCGCTGCCCTGGCCGCAGCTGGCCGAGCGCGTGCACGGCGGCCGCGTGGCGCTGTCGGACGGGCGCCTGGAGGAACTGCTGTTCCGCTACCGCGCGCGCAACGCGCCCGAGACGCTGGACGACGACGAGCAGGCGCGCTGGCAGGCGCATCGGGTGGCGCGCCTGGTGCGCGGCGAGGGCGGCGCGCTCACCGCGACGGTGTTCCAGGAGCGCGTGGACGCGCTGTTCGATGCCGCGCTGGAGCGGGGCGACGAGCGCGCGCAAGGACTGCTGGACGCGCTGTCGGACTACGCGACGCAGATCGCGCCCGAGCTGCCGTAGCGGCGCCAGGGCGTACGCCGCCGCGGGCTCAGCGGCTGGCCGCCGAGGCCGCCGCCGCCGCGGCGCCGACCGGCGGTGCGCCACTTTCGGCCTGCGCGCCGATGGCCGCGATGAAGCCGCCGCCGGCGTACTCGAAGAGCCGCCAGTCGCCGCCCACCGGCACCACGCTCTCGGGCGGCTCCAGGGCCTGCACCGGCACGCCGCGCAGCGCACGCGCCATGGCCTCGATCCACACCGGCAGCGCCAGGCCGCCACCGCTTTCGCGCTCGCCCAGGCTGCGGGGTTCGTCGTGACCGATCCAGGCCACGCCCACCACGCCCGGTGCCCAGCCGGCGAACCAGGCGTCGACCGCGTCGTTGGTGGTGCCGGTCTTGCCGTAGAGATCGGGCCGCTGCAGCGTGGCCTGCGCGCGTGCCGCGGTGCCGCGGGCCGTGACGTCGCGCATCAGCG
The DNA here is from genome assembly GCA_027483705.1 of Rubrivivax sp. Classification (GTDB taxonomy): domain Bacteria; phylum Pseudomonadota; class Gammaproteobacteria; order Burkholderiales; family Burkholderiaceae_C; genus Rubrivivax. The sequence goes on along the minus strand of JAIXTY010000321.1, from coordinate 6,378 downwards.
AGTTGGCCAGGAACACCGTGCTCGGCGGCACCACGCGCTCGGGCTCGGCCGGCGGCGGCGCGGCTTCGAACAGCACCTTGCCATCCGCCGCCACGATGCGCTCGATGAGCACCGGCGTCACCTTGTAGCCGCCGTTGGCGAACACGCCATAGGCGGCGGCCATCTCCATCGGCGTGACGCTGCCGGTGCCCAGCGCCAGCGTCAGGTCGTTCGGCTGGCGCTTCATGTCGAAGCCGAAACGTGCGATGCCTTCGCGCGCCGCGGCCAGGCCGATGCGGTGCAGGATGCGGATGCTCACCAGGTTCTTGCTGCGCACGAGGCCCTCACGCACCGTCATCGGGCCGTCGAACTTGCCGTCGCTGTTGCCGGGGTTCCAGCTCGGCGTGCCGCCGTCCTCGGTCTGCAGCGGCAGGTCGTCGACCACCGTCTCGGGCATCACGCCCTGCTCGAAGGCGGTGGCGTAGAGAAAGGGCTTGAAGCTCGAGCCCGGCTGGCGCCGCGCCTGCGTGGCGCGGTTGAACGGCGCGCGTGCGAAGCTGAAGCCGCCCACCAGCGCGCGCACGCGGCCGGTGGCGGGGTCGATCGAGACGTAGGCGCCATCGGCCTCGGGCCACTGCACCACGCTCCAGGCCGTGGTGCCCTTGGGCCCGGGCGTGGCCATCACGCGCAGCACCGAGCCGCGCCTCACCGCCAGCGCCGCCGCGGCCTGCGGCTGCAGCGCGGCGCGCACCAGGCGCAGGCCCTCGCCCGCCACCGACACCGTGTCGCCACTGGCGAGCTTGACCTTGAGCTCCTGCGCCGACGCCGCCATCACGATGCCCACGCGCAGGTCGTCGTCGTCGCGCAGGTCGCGCAGCGCCAGCGCCGCGGCGCGGTCGGCGGCGGCCTCGTCGGCGGGCAGCGCCTCCTGGTCTTCGGGGCCGCGCCAGCCCTGCCGGCGCTCGTGCGCGATCAGCGCCTTGCGCAGCGCGGCGTGCGCGGCACGCTGCTCGTCGGCGCGGATGCTGGTGAAGACGCGGATGCCCTCGGTGTAGGCTTTCTCGCCGAGCTGCTCGAAGACGGCGCGGCGCGCCATCTCGGCCACGTGGGCCGCGGGCACGTCGGCGATGCGCGAGCGGCGGTACACCAGCTTGGTGGCCACGGCGGCGTCGTGCGTGGCCTGGTCGATCTTGCCGGTGCGCAGCAGGCGCTGCAGCACCCAGCGCTGGCGCCGCACGGCCGCGGCCTCGTTGGCAAACGGGTTGGCGTAGATCGGGTTCTGCGGCAGGCCGGCGATCATCGCCAGCTCGGCCAGGTTCAGCGCCGCCAGCGGCTTGCCGAAGTAGGTTTCCGCCGCGGCGCCCATGCCGTAGGCGCGGGTGCCCACGTAGACCTGGTTCAGGTAGAGTTCGAGGATCTCGTCCTTCGTCAGCTGGTCTTCCAGCCGCTTGGCGATGAGCGCCTCCTTCATCTTGCGCTCGAACGTGCGGCGCGGGCTCAGGAACATCGTGCGCGCCACCTGCTGCGTCAGCGTGCTGGCGCCCTGCGTCACGCCGCCGGTGAGGTTGGCCACAGCCGCGCGCGCCACGCCGCGCCAGCTGATGCCGTCGTGCTCGTAGAAGCCGGCGTCCTCGGTGGCGATGACGGCGTCCTTCAGCCCCTGCGGCATGGCGGCCACCGGCACGAACACGCGCCGCTCGCTGCCGAACTGCGCGATCTCGGGGCCGTCGCCGGCCAGCACCACCAGGTGCTGGCGCGGGCGGTACTCGGTGGCCTTGTCGAGCGGCGGCAGGTCGAACGAGTACCAGGCCAGCAGCGCCACCAGCAGCAGCGCGCCCACGGCAAACACCGCGGCGACGATCAGCAGCAGGCTGCCGATGACGATGACGCCGCGTTCGCGGCGCGCAGAACCCCTGGATCGCTGCGGGTGGTCGGGGGCAGGGGCGTTCAAGGCAGGGCAGGCAGCGGCAATGCCGCGAGCCTACCCGAGCGCCGGCGCCCCCGGGCACGCGTGGCGTCTGCGCCGCTCAGGCGTGCTCGGGCAACCGGAAGCGCGCCACGCGGTCGGCCAGCTGCACGGCCCGCTGCTTGAGCGAGGTCGCCGAGGCGGCCGTCTGCTCCACCAGCGCGGCGTTCTGCTGCGTCGTGGCGTCCAGGTCCTGCGCGGCCTGGCCCACCTGGCTCACGCCCGAGGCCTGTTCCTTGGCGCCGGTGGCGATGTCGCCGATGAGCTGGCCCACGCGCTGCGTGCTGTCGACGATGCGGCCGATGGCCTGCTGCGCGTCGGTGACGACGCGGCTGCCGCTCTCGGCGCGGCCGATGCTGTCTTGCACCAGCTGCTTGATCTCGCGCGCGGCCACCGCGCTGCGCTGCGCCAGCGCCCGCACCTCCGAGGCCACCACGGCGAAGCCGCGGCCCTGCTCGCCGGCCCGTGCCGCCTCGACGGCGGCGTTCAGCGCCAGGATGTTGGTCTGGAAGGCGATGCCGTCGATGGTGCCGATGATCTCGCCGATGCGCGACGACGAGCCGGCGATCTCGTTCATCGTCACGACGACCTGGTTCATCACCTCGCCGCCGGTCTGCGCCTCGCGGGCGTTGGTGCCGGCCAGGCGCGCGGCCTCGTCGGCGTGGTCGGCCGTGGCCTTCACGGTGCCGGAGATCTGCTCCATCGACGCCGCGGTCTGCTCCAGGTTGGCGGCGGTGCGCTCGGTGCGCGCCGACAGGTCCAGCGCGCCGGCGGCGATCTCGGTGCTGGCCTGCAGGATCTCGGCGCTGCTGGCGCGCACGTCGTGCACGATGGTGCGCAGCGCGTGCTGCGTGGCCCGCAGCTCGAGCATCAGCGCGGCGGCCTCGTCCTTGCCCCAGGGCTCGGGGCGGGTCGTCAGGTCGCCGGCGGTCATGGCGCGCAGGTGGCGTTCCACCTCCTTGAGGCCGCCGCGCATGACGAGGTAGAAGCACCAGAACAGGTAGCCGGCCGCCGCCAGCCCGACGGCCAGCACGACGCTCACCGCCACCAGGCGCGAACGGATGCCGTCGATGCGCACGGCGATGCCTTCGTCCAGCTTGGCCAGAGAGGCCTTCTGCATCACCAGCAGGGCGGCGACGAGTTCGCGGGCGCTGGCGTCGATGGCCGCGCCGTCCTTCAGGGCCTCGACGTGGGCGTCGTAGGTGTCGTGCAGGCGGGTCACGGCCTCGAGCTTGAGCTCGGCCAGCAGCCCCGGCGCGACGGCGTCGGACTTGGTCAGCGAGCCGCCCAGGTCACCGAAGAACAACTCGTCCACCGCGCCGGCGCGGGTGAGCTCGGCCTGCATCACCGGCGTGGTGGAGCCGCCGCTCATGGCGATGGCGACGGCCCGCTTGCGGTCGAACTCGTCCATCAGCCGCGGCAGCCGGAACAGCGCCGCGTCCATCAGGTAGTAGGTGTAGACGTCGGGGTCCAGCGTGAGGTTGGAGCCGTCGCTCACCTGCAGCACGAGGTTGGTGTAGGCCTGCAGCACGGCGCCCTGGGCGGCGTACTGGCTCTCCAGGGCGGCAGGCGCGGCGCCGGCCTCGGCCTGGGCCTTCTTGAGCGCGGCCCAGGCGTCGCGCGTGCCGAAGCGGTGATCGGCCAGGGCGGCCTCGGCGCGGCGCATCGCCTGCTCGACGCTGTCCGGGGCCGCGGGTGCGGCGTTGCCACGCGCCACCGCCGACAGCACGGCCCGGCGCTGCTCGATCAGGGCTTCCTGCAGCGGCACCAGCCCCTGCACGGCCGCCACGCCGGCGCGCTCCTGGGTGGAGAACTCGATGTCGGCCGTCACCTCGCGCAGCCACATCGTCAACACCAGTGCCAGCGGCACCAGAAAGCACACCGACACGAGCGAGGCCTTCCAGCCAAAGCTCAGGCGGCGGAACAGCCGCACCCCGGGGGCCCAGGGTCCGTGGAACGCGAAGAAGCCGGCACGGCTTCGGGCGGCCGGCCCATCCGGGATCTGGGCGGAGACGTGGCGTGAGGTCATGGGCGTGAGTTCCTCGAGGTTCAGTCGGCGATGCGTCGAGCCATGGCGCGGCTGCGGCTGCTTACAGCAATCGTTATCGGCAGGAGGGTCGCCCGATCAAGCGATAACTCGTGCAGAGGCATCGCATTTCTCTCGTCATCCGGGTCGCGCCGGCCCTGGCGGCACGTAAGGGCGAAAAAAAGCCCGCTCATCGAGCGGGCTGTCGGCCGGGCCGGTGCGGCGGCTCAGTGGCCGCCGTGGTGCTTCTTGGCCCACTCGGCGGCCCAGGCGTCGGCCTTGGCCTGTTCCTTGGCGCCCATCATCATGGTCCAGGTCAGGAAACCGGCGGCAAACAGGATCGGCACAAGGGCCAGCACGAACGAAATCATCGGGGGAACTCCACGCAGGGGCTGAGGGTGAATCGGTATCGGCACCGAGTGTGCCGACTTGAGCCCGGCCCCGGCTCGCCCGGGGGCGAACAACCCCGCGCCGGCCGGCGCCATGGTCGGCGATTCAGCCGCGTGTCAGGCGGCGTCGGGCTCAAACCAGGCCTGGCGCACCGCCGCGGGCAGCGATGGCGCGCCCGCCAGGCGCGTGCGCTCGGCCCGTTCCAGCAGGTTCCAGTGGTAGCGGTAGCTGGCGCGGTCGTGCAGCGTGTCGTCGTGGCGGATGGGCGCCCAGCCGGCGGCCTGGGCCGCCTGCAGGATGTGCACCGCGCGGTCGATCTCGGCCGCCGATGGCGCGAAGGCGGCGACGATGGTGCGCACCTGCGCCGGGTGGATGCTCCACATGCGCGTGTAGCCCAGCCGCTGCGCGGCCTGCCGCGCGGCCGCGGCGAGCGCGGCCTCGTCCTTGAACTCGGTGACGACGCTGTGCGAGGGCACCTTGCCGTGCGCGTGGCAGGCCGCGGCGATCTCGAGCTTGGCGCGCAGCACCAGCGGGTGCTCGAACTGGCCCTGGGCCCCCATTGCCGATTCGGGGATGGCACCGTGGTGCGCCGAGACGAAGTCCATGAGCCCGAAGCTCAGGCTCTCGATGCGCGGGTGGGCCGCCAGCGCGGCCACCTCGGCCAGCGCGCCATGGGTTTCGACGAGTGCGTGCAGGGGCACGTCGGCACCGCCCAGGCCGTCGATCGTGCGTGCCGCGGTGTCGATGCAGGCCAGGCCACGCGGCTTGGGGATCATCAGGTAGGCCGGCCGCCGTGCCGCGCCCAGCACCACGGCCGCGACCTCGGCAAAGGCCGGGTGCGACACCGGCAGCAGGCGCACGCCGACGCGCCCGAAGCGGTTGAGCGGCCCGCCCAGCAGGCCGGCGATCAGCCGCGCGTGCGCGAGCTCGCCGCCCACCGGTGCGCCGTCCTCGTTGTCGAGCGTGACGTCGAACACCGGGCCGAGCTCGGCCTGCAGCTGCAGGCTCTTCGTCATGCGCGGCTCGACGCCGGCGTAGTGGTCGCACACCGGCAGCACCGGCACGGCGCGCTGTTCGGGGTCGAACAGCGCCTGGGCGGGCTTCAGCAACGGACCGCCGACCAATTCAAGCCCCCGCCGCGGAGCCGGCTATGCCGGGCCGCTGGCGGGCGGCCCCCTCGGGGGGTAGCGAGCGAGAGCGAGCTTGGGGGCTCACAACAGGTGCTTGACGCCGTCCTGCTCGCCCACCAGCTCGGCCAGCGTCTTGTCGATGCAGCCCTGGCTGAACTCGTCGATGGGCAGGCCTTCGACGATCTTGTACTGGCCGCCTTCGCAGGTGACCGGGTAGCCGAACATCACGTCCTTCGGGATGCCGTACTCGCCATCGCTCGGCACGCCCATCGTCACCCAGCCGCCGTTGGTGCCCAGGGCCCAGTCGCGCATGTGGTCGATGGCGGCGTTGGCGGCGCTGGCGGCAGAGCTGAGGCCGCGCGCCTCGATGATGGCGGCGCCGCGCTTGCCCACGGTGGGCAGGAACACGTCCTTGTTCCAGGCGTGATCGTTGATCATGTCCTTCACGCTGGCGCCGTCGATGGTGGCGAAGCGGTAGTCGGCGTACATCGTCGGCGAGTGGTTGCCCCAGACGCCGAGCTTCTGGATCGACGCCACCGGCTTGCCCGTCTTGGCGGCGATCTGGCTGAGCGCCCGGTTGTGGTCCAGGCGCAGCATGGCGGTGAAGTTCTCGCGCTTGAGGTCCGGCGCGCTCTTCATCGCGATCCAGGCGTTGGTGTTGGCCGGGTTGCCCACCACCAGCACCTTGACGTCGCGGCTGGCCACGGCGTTGAGCGCCTGGCCCTGGCCGATGAAGATCTTGCCGTTGATGCTCAGCAGCTCGGCGCGCTCCATGCCGGCCTTGCGCGGCATCGAACCCACGAGCAGCGCGTAGTCGGTGTCCTTGAAGGCGGTCATGGGATCGCTGTGGGCCTCGATGCCGGCCAGCAGCGGGAAGGCGCAGTCTT
>JAIXTY010000117.1 GCA_027483705.1 Rubrivivax sp. | reverse complement strand
GCCCTCGAAGCCCTGGTCGGGCTGGCCCAGCGTGCGCGGGATGTCGGCGGCCGTCATCGCGAGACGCAGCACCTTCTCCTGCGCCTGCGAGGGCACGGCAAAGGTGGCGAGCGTCAGCGCGGCCAGCCCGGTGGCCGCGAGGCGGCCGCTGAAGCTGTGGGCGATCGAGGAGGGCTTGATGGTCATGGGCGCGGTCGGCTGCGGTGGATGAATGCGACCGCCGTTTGCAAGGCCCGTGCCATCAATCGGTAGCGGGTGCCGGCAGCAGCCCGCCGAGCCCGGGCCCCAGGCCGTGCCAGGGCCCGGCCTCGACCACGGCCACCTGGCCCGGCGGCTGGCCCATGGCCACGCGCAGCGCCTCGTGCAGCGCGAGATCGACGTTGTCGAGCACGGGCACCGCCAGTCGCCCGGCCAGCGGCGCCGCCAGGCCCGCCAGGCCGGCGCCGCCCAGCAGCAGCGAGCGCGCATCGGGCCAGCGTCGCAGGGCCTGCTCGCCGGCCTCGGCCAGCCAGCCCACGGCCTGCTGCGGCTGCGCGGCCATCTCGCCGCCGCTGCGGGGCACGGCATGCACACCCAGCATCGGCGCCGGCAGCGGCAGCGCCTGCGCCAGCCGGTGCAGCATCGGCACCCAGGCCGCGCCGCCGGTGAGCACCACGAACGGGCCCAGCGCCGCGGCGGCCCGCATCGACGCTTCGGCCAGGCCCAGCACCGGCACGGGGCACAGCGCCCGCAGCGCGAACAAGCCCGGGTCGCCGAAGCAGGCCAGCAGCACGGCCGAGGGCGGGCCGTCCTGCGCCACGGCCTGCGCGTAGGCTTCCAGCGTGGCGTGTGCGGCCACCGCAGCACCGACCTCGCCGGTGATGTAGCGCGGGCCAAACGCGGCCGTGGCCGCGCGCACGCGCACTGGCGTCGACAGGCCCTGGGCCGCGCGCTCGGCCGCAGCCTGCAGCAGCGCCGTCACCGAGGTGCTGGTGTTCGGGTTGATCAGCAGCAGCGACGGTGGGTTCGGGTTCATACGGACGCTGGTTGCAGCTTGCGTGCCCGCGCTCGGCCGGGGGCTTCGCCCCGCATCGGTGCCCAGCGCACGCCGTTGGTGCAATCCCCTCGGCGGCGCAAGGCCTAAGCCGCTGCGGCCGCCGCCAGCGCCTGATCGACATCCCACAGGATGTCGTCGATGTGCTCCAGGCCGACCGAGATGCGCACCATCTCGGGCGTGACGCCGGCGGCCCGCTGCTGCTCGGGCGAGAGCTGCCGGTGCGTGGTGCTGGCCGGGTGGCTGATGAGCGTGCGCGTGTCGCCGATGTTGACGAGGTGGCTCATGAACTGGGCCGCCTCGATGAACCTCACGCCCGCCTCGGCACCGCCCTTCACGCCCTTCACACCGAAGGCGAGCAAGCCCGAGGCAGCGCTCATCTGCCGCTGCAGCAGCGCGTGCTGCGGGTGGCCGGGCAGGCCGGGGTAGTTGACGAAGCTCACGCGCGGGTCGGCCTCGAGGAACTTCGCCAGGGCCAGCGCATTGGCGCTGTGCCGCTCCATGCGCAGCGGCAGCGTCTCGATGCCCTGCAGCACCTGCCAGGCGCTCATCGGGCTGAGCGCGGCGCCGTAGACGCGCAGCGTTTCCATGCGGCAGCGCATCGAGAAGCCGAAGTCGCCGAAGGTCTCGTAGAACTTCACGCCGTGGTAGCCGGGGCTGGGCTCGGTCATGCCCGGGAACTTGCCGTTGTCCCAGGGAAAGCGACCGCTTTCCACCACCACACCAGCCAGCGTGGTGCCGTGGCCGCCCAGGTATTTGGTGGCGCTGTGCACCACGATGTCGGCGCCGTGCAGGAGGGGGTTGCACAGCGCCGGGCTCGGCACCGTGTTGTCCACGATCAACGGCACGCCATGCGCATGGGCCACGTCGGCCACCGCGGCGATGTCCAGCACCACAAGGCTGGGATTGCCCAGGCTCTCGGCGAAGAAGGCGCGCGTGTTGGGGCGCACGGCGGCCGACCAGGCATCGGGGTTCGTGGCGTCGACGAAGGTGGTCTCGATGCCGAACTTGGCCAGGTTCACCGAGAGCATCGTCACGCTGCCACCGTACAGGGCCCCGGCCGCCACCACGTGGTCGCTGGCTTTCAGCAGCGTCATCAGCGCCATCGCCTCGGCCGCCATGCCGGAGGCCGCGGCCACCGCGGCGCGGCCGCCTTCGAGCGCGGCCACGCGTTCCTCGAGCGCCGCGACCGTGGGGTTGGACAGGCGCGAGTAGACGTTGCCGAAGGTCTGCAGGTTGAAGAGCGCCGCGGCGTGCTCGGCGCTGTCGAACACGAAGCTCGTGGTCTGGTAGATCGGCAGCGCGCGGGCGCCGGTCTCGCGGTCGGGCACCTGGCCGGCGTGGATGGCCAGCGTTTCAGGGCGGAAGCGGCGCTGGCTCACGGGCCCGTCCTCATGCGGTGCGGCGCCGGGCCGAGACGATGCCGGTGTTCACGCCCGCCCAGTGCAGCCCGCCGAAGAGCCGCGCGTGCTCGATCTTCACGCAGCGGTCCATCACCGAGTCCAGCCCCGCGGCGCGCGCGGTGGCGTCGGCTTCTTCGTTGACCACGCCGAGTTGCTGCCACAGGCACTTCGCGCCGATGGCCACCGCGCTGGCGGCGATGGGCTGCACGTCGGCCGGCTTGCGGAATACGTCGACCATGTCGATGCCAAACGGGATGTCTTCCAGCCGCGCGTAGCAGCGCTCACCCAGGATGGCCTCGGCCCTGGGGTTGACGGGCACGATGCGGTAGCCCTTGCCCTGCAGGTAGCTGGCAGCAAAGTAGCTCGGCCGGTTCCAGTCGGCCGACAGGTCCACCACCGCAATGGTGCGGCACTCGCGCAGGATGCGCCGCAACAGCGCGTCGTCGGGCACGCCTGCGGCAGCCATCGGGTTCAGGCCCCGGGGCTGCGGCGCCAGCCGCGTTCGGCCAGCAGCGCATCGATGTCGGCCGAGAAGCCCTCGAAGCGGTCGGGGTCGTACTTGATCCTGCTGGTGTAGTACTGCGCCAGCGAGGTGATGCCGTGCTTGGCCCACAGCGCCGCCATCTCGGGGCTCGATTCCATGTAGCGCGCACGGCCGCGGCGCTCGCGCTCGGCAAAG
>JAIXTY010000046.1 GCA_027483705.1 Rubrivivax sp. | reverse complement strand
GTCGCCGCCCACGGCATCGCCCTCGTGGCCCCAGCGGGGCGGCAGGTACAGCAGGTCACCGGGCTCGAGCACCCAGTCGTGCTCGGGCTCGAAGCGCTGCAGCAGCTTGAGCGGCGCGCCGGGCACGAAGCCGTCGTCGCGACCCGGGCGCACCGGGCCGATGCGCCAGCGGCGGCGGCCCTGCACCTGAAGCAGGAACACGTCGTAGGCGTCGAGGTGCGGCCCCACGCCGCCGCCGTCGCTGGCCCAGGACACCATCAGATCGTCGAGCCGCGCGTCGGGTACGAAGCGGAAGGCCTCGAGCATCTGCCGGGCCGCCGGCACCTGCAGGTCCAGGCCCTGCACCAGCAGCGTCCAGCCCGGGCGCGACAGCGGCGGCAGCGCGCGCCGCGCGAAAGGGCCGTGGCGCACGCGCCAGTCGGCCGCCTGCGCGCCCGTGCCGCGGCGTTCGACGAGGCGGGACTCCACGCCGTCCTGCCCCGCCAGCGCCCACAGCGCCGGCCGCGCCAGCGGCGGCACCACGCCGGGCCAGGCCTGGCGCACGAGCAGCGGCTTCTTCTGCCAGTGCCGGCGCATGAAGGCTGCGGGGCTCAGGCCGCCCAGCAGCGGCAGGGCTTCGTCGAGGTTCATCGGCGGGATTGTGCGGCGGGCCGCTGTGCCATCATCTTCCGATGATCATTGCCAGCCCTTGCGTCGTGAGCCTCACGTGGAAGCTCGCCGACGCGCAGAACAACCCGATCGACGAACTGGCGGAGCCGGTGGAGTTCTTCTACGGCGGCGACGACCTGCTCGCCAAGGTCGAAGAAGCGCTGGCCGGCCACGCCGAGGGCGACGAGCTGCACCTGCACCTCGAGCCCGAGCACGCCTTCGGCGACTACGACCCCGAGCTCGTGTGCTTCGAGGCGCGCAAGCTGTTCCCCGAGACGCTGGAGCCCGGCATGGCGTTCGAGGGCCTGCCGCCCGGCGCGGTGACCGAGGGCATGCCGGCCGACCAGCTGTACGTCGTCACCGAGGTCTACCCGTCCCACGTGGTGCTCGACGGCAACCACCCGCTGGCCGGCATGGCGCTGCGTCTGCACATCAAGGTTCGCGGCGTGCGCGAAGCCAGCGACGACGAGACCGAGGCGCGCAGTGTCGGGGCCGGCTTCGTGTCGGTGCTCGACGGCCGCCCGGCGGGCGACGCGCTGCACTGAACCTGTCGGCGCCTCAGGCCCGGCCGGTGGAGCCGAAGCCACCGGCGCCGCGGTCGCTGGCCTCGAAGGCGTCGACGACGCGCCAGCGCGCCTGCACCACCGGCACGATCACCATCTGCGCGATGCGGTCCAGCGGCTGGATCGTCACCGGTGCGCGGCCGCGGTTCCAGCAGCTCACCATCAGCGGGCCCTGGTAGTCGCTGTCGATCAGGCCCACCAGGTTGCCGAGCACCAGGCCCTGCTTGTGGCCGAGGCCCGAGCGCGGCAGCAGCATCGCGCAAAGGCCCGGATCGCCGATGTGCATGGCCAGCCCCGTGGGCACCAGCTCGGCCTGGCCTGGCTCGATGACGAGCGGCGCTTCGATGCAGGCGCGCAGGTCCAGGCCGGCGCTGCCGGGCGTCGCGTAGGCGGGCAGCGTGTCGGCCACGCGGGGGTCGAGGATGCGCAGGTCGATGGTCGTCATGGCGGTCAGCGGGCCGGCGGCAGGCGTTCGGCGATGGCCGCCACGAGTTGCCGCGCGAGCGTGAGCTTGTCGGCGCGCGGCAGCTCGGTGGTGCGCTTGGCCTCCACGAGCAGCAGCGCGTTGTGATCGCGGCCAAAGGTGGCTGGGCCCAGGTTGCCGACGACCAGCGGCACGCCCTTCTTCGCGAGCTTGGCGCGCGCGTGGCGCTCAACGTCCTGGCTCTCAGCCGCAAAGCCCACGCACCAGGGGCGCTGGCCCTCAGGCAGCCGCGCGACGGTGGCCAGGATGTCGGGGTTCTCGACGAAGGCCAGCGAAGGCACCGCGCCGCTGCCGTCTTTCTTGATCTTGTGCGCGGCCTCCTCGGAAGGCCGCCAGTCGGCCACCGCGGCGGTGGCCACGAACACGCCGTGCCGCGACGCCAGCGGCAGCACCGCGTCGAGCATCTCGCGCGCACTGCCCACGTCGATGCGCGCCACGCCGCGAGGCGTGGGCAGCGCCACCGGGCCGGCCACCAGCGTGACCTGCGCACCCGCCTCGGCCGCCGCGCGGGCGATCGCAAAGCCCATCTTGCCGCTGCTGCGGTTGGTGATGCCGCGCACGGGGTCGATGGGCTCGAAGGTCGGGCCCGCCGTCACCAGCACCGAGCGCCCGGCCAGCACCTTGGGCTGGAAGAAGGCGATGAGCTCGTCGCGCAGCTCGGCGGCCTCGAGCATGCGGCCGTCGCCCACCTCGCCGCAGGCCTGGTCGCCGGCGGCCGGGCCCAGCACGGTGGCGCCGTCGGCCCGCACCTGCGCGACATTGCGCTGCGTGGCCGGGTGGGCCCACATCTCGCGGTTCATGGCCGGCGCCAGCAGCAGCGGGCAGCGCTCGATGGGCCGCGCCAGGCACAGCAGCGAGAGGATCTCGCCTGCCCGCCCCTGCGCCAGCTGCGCGATGAAGTCGGCACTGGCCGGCGCCACCAGCACCGCATCGGCCTCGCGCGTGAGGTTGATGTGCGGCATGGCGTTGGGCTCGCGCAGGTCCCACTGCGAGGTGACGACGGCACGGCCGGTGAGCGCCTGCATCGTGGCCGGCGTGATGAACTGGCAGGCCGCCTCGGTCATCACCACCTGCACGGTGGCGCCCTCGCGCTGCAGCTCGCGCGCCAGCTCGGCCGCCTTGTAGCAGGCCACGCCGCCCGACAGGCCCAGCACGAGGTGGCGGCCGGCCAGCGAGCCGGCGACGGAAGGCGGGGTCTCGATCTGCATGGCGCGCGACTCTAGCCCAGCGCCGCGGCCGCGACGCTCAGGCGATGGCGCCGTGGCACTTCTTGAACTTCTTGCCGCTGCCGCAGGGGCACGGGTCATTGCGGCCGGGCTGCGCCTCCACGCGGCGCGGCGGCGGCTTCGGGGCGTGGTCGAGCCAGAAGATGCGCAGGTCCTGCGCCGCGTACATCGCGCGGTCGATGGCGGCCTCGCGAGGCGTCATCGGCGGCTCGTCGTCGAACGGCGGCGGCACCGGCGCATCGTCGGGCGTGGGCTGCATCAGCGCCTCGATGTCGCCCAGCAGCTCCTGCAGCATGGCCCGGGCCTCGGGGTCGGCCGGCTCGGCCCAGACGTCCGGGAACAGCGTCACCGCCGACAGAAAGCCCTCGGCCCACAGCGCCCCGCCCTGCGACAGGGCCTGGGCCAGGACCTGTGCCTCGGGATCGCCGGCCTGGTCGTCGGGCAGCGGGGCGTCCGAGATGTCCCAGGTGTAGATCAGCGGCTGCAGGCGCAGCATGTCGGGATCGTCGAGCAGGGCCTCGCCGTCGAGCTGCCGGCGCAGCGTGGCCAGCCGCCCCGACACCGTGGCATGCGCCTGGGCCACGTCGGCGGGGTCGGCGTAGGCGCGTTCGAACTCCTCGCCCAGCAGTGGGCCCACCCAGTTGTCCAGCGGCAGCTGGTAGGCGCCGACGGCGACGGCGGTGAGCGCGCCGTCCAGCCACTCGGCATGGATGCTGGAGCCGAAGCCCTGCAGCCGCGCGGCCAGCGCCTCCAGGGCGGCCACCTCGGGTGACAGGTCGGTGGCCGCCTCGGCGGCGGGCAGGTCGTTGCTCAAGCGGGGTCTCCGTCGGTGGGCCGGTGGGCGTGCGGGGGGTCGGGGTTGAGGCGGGCCATCGACAGCACGTCGACGTAGCGGCCATCGCGCAGCGCGTAGGCGGCGTGCCGGCCTTCCTCACGAAAGCCGAAGCGGCGGTACAGCGCGATGGCCCGGGCGTTGTCGGCAAACACCGTCAGCTCCAGGCGCAGCAGGTGGGCCCAGCGGTCGGCGTAGTCGCAGGCGGCCTGCATCAGTGCGCTGCCGACGCCCTGGCCCTGGTGCGCCGCCCCGACGCTGATGCCCAGCATCGCGGCGTGGCGCCGGCGCACGCGGTCGTGCGGGTGCAGGCCCAGGCTGCCGAGCAGCTGGCCGTCGCGCTCGGCCAGCAGCAGCACCTCGGCGGACTCCTTGGCGGTGGCGGCGGCTTCGAGCCGCTGGCGCCACATCACCTCGGTCGGCCAGGGCAACTGCATCAGCATCCCGTACACGGACGGGTCGGCCATCTGGGCAGCCAGGGCGGCAGCGTCGGCCGGCACGGCGCGGCGCAGCGTGATCGGGGATCGGGTCGACTCGGGCATGGCAGGGCGGGCTGTGGCGCGGAGGCGACGACCCCGCGGATGAAGGGCGATTGTCACGCGGGGGGAACGGGGCCGCGTCACGCTGGGAGGGCATGATTCTTGCGCCTCCGGTGGCTCGCACCATGCCGGGGCGGCGTCGTCAAGCCGGGCAATCGCCGAGTCGCTGACGGCCGCCTGCAACGGCCCCGGCAAGGCGCCGATTGCACACTGTCGGTTTCGCACGGTTACCCGGCCCTCACCTCGCGGCCGGCGCCGCCGGCCCGTGGTTCCTGTTCTTTGCTCACCGAACCGCCACCGTGGCCCGCCCAGGCCCGGCCGGCCCAACACAACACAACGATCCGAGGACTCCTCCCATGACCCGAGACGATTGGCTCCTGTTCCCCCGCACCGCCGTGGCCGCTGCGGTGGCCGTGGTGGCCGCCACCACCGCCCTGCCCGCCTTGGCGCAGAACACCACGTCGGCCGTGGCCGGCCGAGTGACCGGCGGCGACGGCCGCCCGGTGGCCGGCGCCACTGTGACCATCGTGCACACGCCATCGGGCACGTCGGTCACGGCGACGACCGACGCCGAAGGCCGCTACGCGGCGCGCGGCCTGCGCGCCGGCGGCCCCTACACCATCACCTTCCAGCGCGGCAACGACATCGACCGCCGCAGCGACGTGAGCCTGGCCCTGGCCGAGACGCTGGCCCTCGACGGCCTGCTGGGCGTGCCGGCCCAGACCGTCACCGTCACCGGCCGCGCAGCCAACGAGCGCTTCAACCGCGGCAACATGGGTGCGAGCACCGCGCTGGGCAGCCGTGAAGTCGGCGCCTTGCCGTCCATCCAGCGCAGCCTGCAGGACCTGGCCCGCATCGACCCGCGCGTCAGCCAGACGGACAAGGAACGCGGCGAGATCTCCGCGCTCGGCCAGAACAGCCGCTTCAACAGCATCACGGTCGACGGCGTCAGCATCAGCGACACCTTCGGCCTGGAGTCCAACAACCTGCCGATGATCAAGCAGCCCATCTCGATGGATGCGATCGCGGCGGTGCAGGTCAACGTCTCCAACTTCGACGTCACACAGAAGGGCTACACGGGCGCCAACATCAACGCGGTCACCAAGAGCGGCACGAACGAGCTCAAGGGCAGCATCTACTACGTCTTCCGCAACCAGGATCTGGCCGGCGACCGCTTCAACCGCACCACGGGTGCCTACACCCCGCCGGCCCCGTTCAAGGACAAGACCCTGGGCTTCACGCTGGGCGGGCCCATCCTGAAGGACAAGCTGTTCTTCTTCGTCGGCTACGAAGAGCTCACGAGCGCGCCGATCCGCAACGCGCCCTCGTTCGGCCCGGTGGGCAGTGCGCTCACCAACGTCGGCATCACGCCCGAGCAGATCGCACTGCTGCAGACCACGGCCCGCACGCGCTACGGCTTCGACGTCGGCAGCTTCGACGTGCCGGCCGACGCCCAGCTGTCGGTCAAGGACACGGTCCTCAAGCTCGACTGGAACATCTCGGACAGCCACCGTGCCAGCGTGCGCTACACCAAGACGGAAGAGACCAACCCGATCTTCCCGAGCAACGCGGCGACCGTGCTGTCGCTGAACAGCTACTGGTACGACCAGGTCAAGACCAACGACTCGCTGGTCGCGCAGTGGCTGGCCGACTGGACGAATGACCTCAGCACCGAACTCAAGGTCTCGCGCCGCACCTACGAGAGCGTGCCGCAGACGCGCTCGAACCTGCCGCAGGTGGGCCTGGTGTTCACGGGGCCGCCGCCCGCCGGCACGACGGGCGCGACGCGCACGCTGCTGTTCGGCACCGAGCAGTTCCGCCACTTCAACGAGTTGCGCACCGAGACGCTCGACAGCTACTTCGGCACGACCTGGAACCTGGGTGACCACGAGCTGAAGTTCGGCTTCGACCTAACCGACAACCAGATCTACAACGCCTTCGTCAACAACAGCAAGGGCGTCTACGAGTTCCGCGGCACCGACCCGATCGCGCTGTTCTCGGCGGGCACGCCGAGCAGCTACACGCTGCGGTTCCCGCTGGCCGGGCGCACGCTGGCCGATGGCGCCGCCGACTGGACGCTGGGCAACCTGGGCCTGTTCCTGCAGGACACGTGGAAGGTCAACAGCCGGCTCACGCTGATGGGCGGCGTGCGCGTGGACAAGGTTTCGGTGGGCGAGTCGCCGATCCGCAATCCGGCCTTCGCGACCGCCTTCGGCATGGACAACACCACCACGCTGGACGGCAAGCAGCTGGTGCAGCCGCGCGTGGGCTTCAACCTGAACCTCACGCCCAAGGACGGGCTGCGCATGCAGGCACGGGGTGGTGCGGGCCTGTTCGAAGGGTCGTCGGCCAACGTCTGGCTGACGAACCCGTTCCAGAACACGGGCGTGCAGAACGTCTCGCTCACCTGCAACAACAGCGGCGGCACGCCCTGCCCGAGCACGGTCGTGTTCACGCCGGACGTCAACAACCAGCCCGGCATCACCGGCGTGATCCCGGCCGCCGCCGTGGACCTGATCGCCCCGAACCTGCGCCAGCCCTCGGTGTGGAAGTTCAACCTGGCCTTCGACACCGAACTGCCCTGGGGCGGCATGGTGGCCGGCGTCGACTGGGTGCGCACGCAAGTCAACAGCGCCATCAACTACCGGCACCTGAACCTCGGTGCGGCCACCCGCACCGCCGCCACCGACGGCCGGCCGATGTTCTACAACACGGCCGCTCAGGGCGCCGCCTGCTGGACCGGCGGCGACGCGTTGGTGGGCACCTGCGGTGGCCGGGTCCGCGCCGGCGCCAACAGCGCGTTCACCGACGTGCTGCTGGCCGAGGAAACCACCAAGGGCAAGGGCGACTCCGTCACGCTGAGCCTGAGCGGCACGGTCACACCGGCCTTCCGCTGGGGCACGTCGTACACGCGCACCAGCGCCACCGAGGTGAGCCCGCTGACCTCGTCGACGGCCATCTCCAACTGGAACGGGCGCGCGGTCTTCGATCCCAACGAAGACGTCGCGGCGCGCTCGGCCTACGAGGTGCGCGACCGCATCGGCGCCAACTTCACCTTCCAGAAGGCCTTCGTCGGCAACTTCCGCACGACGATCGGCATGGTCTACGAGGGCAAGCGCGGCAAGCCCTACAGCTGGACCATCCGCAACGACCTCAACGGTGACGGCATCGCCGGCAACGACCTGATGTACATCCCGCGCGGCCCGGGTTCGGGCGAGGTCGAGTTCTTCGGCGCCACGCCGGCGGACCGTGCGGCCAACGAAGCCCGCTTCTGGAGCGTCGTCAGCGCCTGGCCGGAACTCGACGCGGCACGGGGCCGCGTCATCAGCCGCAACAGCGACAGCGCGCCCTGGGTCAACAACTGGGACCTGCGCATCAGCCAGGAATTGCCTGGCCTGTGGGCCAAGCACAAGGGCAGCCTGTCGTTCGACATCCTGAACTTCGGCAACATGCTGAACAACAAGTGGGGTCGCATCGACGAGGTCGGCTTCAACGGCGGCAA
The DNA here is from genome assembly GCA_027483705.1 of Rubrivivax sp. Classification (GTDB taxonomy): domain Bacteria; phylum Pseudomonadota; class Gammaproteobacteria; order Burkholderiales; family Burkholderiaceae_C; genus Rubrivivax. The sequence goes on along the minus strand of JAIXTY010000046.1, from coordinate 6,444 downwards.
CCTGGGCGGCGGCCTCAACCGCGGCGGCAATGCCCGCAGCTTCGTGAACTTCGCGGGCCTCACGCCCGACGGCCGCTACATCTACAACACGCAGAGCACCGTCGAGGACTTCACCACCAAGCAGGACCGGCTCGAGAGCCAGTGGCAGGTGCAGATCACGCTGCGATACGAGTTCTGACACCCGGGCCTCGCGGCCCCGTCGAGCACAGGGCGGCCCTCGGGCCGCCCTGTTTCATGGGCCGGCGCCGCCGCACGGCCCGGCTCAGGCCGGGCTGAGCCCGCGCACGCGCTGCAGCGCCAGCGCCGCCGCCGCGGTGCGCGTCTCCACACCCAGCTTCTCGTGGATGCGCTCCAGGTGCTTCTTCACCGTGGCGGGGCTCGCGCCCAGGATGTCGCCGATGTCGCGGTTGGTCTTGCCCTTGGTCACCCAGTACAGCACCTCGCTCTCGCGCAGCGTGAGGCCGAAGCAGCGCACCAGCGCCTGCACGGTGTCGGCGTCGTCCACCTCGCGCAGCACGACGAGCCAGTCGTCGTCGACCGTGCGGCCCTGCAGCGTGGCCACGAGCTGGCGGCCGTCGCGCGACTGCGTGTGCGGCCGTGCCTCGCCGGCGGCGGCCGAGGCCACGAGCCAGTTCGTCAGCACCGCGGGCAGCCGCTCGGCAGCGCTGGCGTCGAACCAGGCGACGAGGCAGCGGCGCGCCAGCGGCGTCTGCCACACCACGCGCGCGGTGCCGCCCGGCGCCGCCGGCGTAGTCGGCGTCAGGCGCACGGCCAGCGTGGCGTGGCCGTAGGCGTCGAGCGCGTTGCGCGCCTGCCGGGCCTGGCGCGCGCCGGCCATGTGCACGGCCATGCGCGCCAGCACCTCGGGCGGGCGCAGCGGCTTGGTCACGTAGTCCACGCCACCCGCCTCGTAGGCGGCGACCACGTGCTCGGTCTCGGTGAGGCCGGTCATGAAGACCACCGGGATGTGCGCCGTCTCGGGCCCGGCCTTCAGGCGCCGCGCGACCTCGAAGCCGTCGATGCCGGGCATCACGGCGTCGAGCAGCACGATGTCGGGGTCGGCCGCGGCGGCGCGGGCCAGGGCCTGCGTGCCGTCAGTGGCCACGAGCACGGTGTAGCCGGCGGCGTCGAGCGCGTCGTGCAGCAGGGCCAGGTTGTCGGGCACGTCGTCGACGATGAGCACGAGGCCGGCTCCGCGCTCGCCGATCGGGGTCTGGGGGGCGCTGGCCATGGGCTCAGTCGCCGGCCGTGTGGGCCAGGGCGTCATCGATCATCTTGCTCATGCGGTCGAACTGGAATCGGTCGGCCATGCCGCGCAGCGCGGCCAGCCAGGGGGTGCACTCGGGGTGTGCGGCGGCGATCTCGTCGAGCCGCTGCCACACGCCACGCGGGTAGCCCAGCGCCACCACGGCCTGCAGCGCCTGCAGCTGCCCGCGTGGCGGGGGCACGCCGGTGGCGGCCGGCGGCTGCGGCGCCGGCGTGCCGCGTGGCCGCCACTGCAGCTGCAGCTGTGCGCCCAGCCAGTCGAGCAGCTCGTCCATGCGCACGGGCTTGGTGATGAAGTCGGCCGGCGTGATGCCGACGTCGTTGTCGAGGTTCTTGTCGAAGGCGTTGGCCGAGACGATGGCCACCGGCGCCGTGCTCAGGCCCTGCGCCCGCAGCGCGCGGATCGTGGCCCAGCCGTCGATGCCGGGCATGGCCAGGTCCATGAAGATGGCGTCGACGCGCTGCTCCTTCAGCAGGCCCAGCGCGGCCACGCCGGAGCCGGCCTCGAGCACCTCGAAGCCATGGCCCTGCAGGCGGCGCGCCAGCAGCGTGCGGTCGACCTCCTCGTTGTCGACCACCAGCACGCGGCGGCGGGGGCCGGCGTAGTCGCCACGCGGCGGCGGTGGCAGCGCGGCCGCCGGGCCCTGCAGCGCCGGCAGGAACAGGCGCACGCGGAACAGCGTGCCCTCGCCGGGCCGCGACGACACGGTCATCTCGCCGCCCATCAGCTCGGTCAGCATCTTGGCGATCGTCAGGCCCAGGCCCGTGCCCTGGACCCCGCTGCTGCCGCCCTCGGCCGCGCCGCGCGCGAAGGGTTCGAACACGCGGTCCAGGTCGGCGGTGGCGATGCCGGGGCCGGTGTCCTCGATCTCGAACACCGCCATGTCGCGCACGTGCGTGGCGCGGAAGGCGATGCGCCCGGCCCGCGTGAACTTCACGGCGTTGCCCAGCAGGTTGATGAGGATCTGCGTGAGCCGCCGCTCGTCGGCCTTCACGCGCTCGGGCGCGCCGGCCACGTCGTGCTCGAAGCGCAGGCCCTTGGCGGTGGCCTGCAGCTCGAACATCTCGACGATCTGCACGAGGCTCTCGCGCAGCCGCATCGGCCGCGGCTCCAGCGTGAGCTTGCCGCTTTCGATGCGCGCGATGTCCAGCGTGCCCTCGATCAGCGAGAGCAGGTGCTCGCCGCCGCGCCGGATGACGCCGATGCCGTGCTTGCGCTGCGGCGGCATCGTGGGGTCCTCGTCGAGCAGCTGCGCGTAGCCGAGGATGCTGTTGAGCGGCGTGCGCAGCTCGTGGCTGATGGCGCTGAGGTAGCGCGTCTTGGCCTGGTTGGCCGCCTCGGCCGCGCGGCGCGCACGCTGCAGCTCCTGGTCGGTACGGCGGTGCGAGTCGATCTCGCGCACCAGCAGCTCGGTCTGGCGGTTGCTCTCCTCCTGCGCCACGCGGCGGCTGGCCTGCGTGAGCACCATCCACCAGCCGATGACCCCGCCGGCCAGCATCAGCGCCGCGTAGAGCTTCACGAAGGCCAGCTGCAGCCCGGGCGCGAGCTCGTCGGCCGCGGGGCCGAGTGCGTCGGTCTCCACGCGGTACACGGCCGCCATCAGCGCCGCCAGCCCGCTGGCCACCAGCGCCATCAGCAGCAGGTAGCGCACGAGGCCGGTGTCCAGCCGCGGCCACCAGGCCTGGGGCGTCAGGCGCTTCAGCAGCGCCTCGGCCTGCTCGCGCACGCGCGCCTCGCGCGGCTTGCACAGGTCGTGGCAGCGCGCGTCGAGGCTGCAGCACAGGCTGCAGATGGGGCCGCCGTAGGCGGGGCAGCGCGCCATGTCCTCGCCTTCGTACTCGCGTTCGCAGATGACGCAGCGGCGCGTGGCCAGGCGGCCGAGGTAGGCGCCCTCCTCGACGCCGACCTCGGCGGGCCGCGCCAGGTAGTAGCGGCCCTTCGTGGCCCAGGCGATGAGCGGCGACGCGACAAAGGCCACCGCCGCCGCCACCAGGGCCGAGAAGGCCTCGGCCCAGGGCCCGAAGACGCCGAACCACGACAGCATGGACAGGACCGAGGCCAGCGCCATCGCGCCCACGCCGACCGGGTTGACGTCGTACAGGTGGGCGCGCTTGAACTCGATGCCCTTGGGGCTGAGCCCCAGCGGCTTGTTGACCACCAGGTCGGCCACCACGGCCATGATCCAGCTGATGGCGAGGTTGCTGTACAGGCCCAGCACGCCGCCGATGGCCTTGAACACGCCCAGCTCCATCAGCATCAGCGCGATCAGCGTGTTGAACACCACCCACACCACGCGGCCCGGGTGGCTGTGCGTGAGCCGCGCGAAGAAGTTGCTCCAGGCCAGGCTGCCGGCGTAGGCGTTGGTGACGTTGATCTTGAGCTGACACACCACCACCAGCAGCGTGGTGGCGGCCACGGCCCAGCCGTAGTCGGAGAACACCGTCTCCCAGGCTGCGAGGTACATCTGGTTGGGGTCGACGGCGCGGTCGGGCGGCACGCTCAGGCCCAGCACCAGCACCGCGAGTGCGGCGCCGCCCAGCATCTTGAGCACGCCCGGGATCACCCAGCCGGGCCCGCCCAGCAGCACCGCCGCCCACCAGCGGCCGCGGTTGGCGGCCGTCTTCTCGGGCATGAAGCGCAGGTAGTCGGCCTGCTCGCCCATCTGCGTGATCAGCGCCACGCCCACCGTGAGCGCGGCGCCGAAGAGCAGCGGGTCGAAGGCGGCGCCGGTGCCGTCGAGCCCCGGGTAGGCGGCCAGCTCGTCCAGCAGCGTGGGGTTGGCCTTCAGCACATAGATGTAGGGCACCACCAGCAGCACCAGCGCCAGCGGCTGCGTCCACACCTGCATGCGGCTGAGCACCGTGATGCCGTGCGTGACCATCGGGATGACCACCAGCGCGCAGATCAGGTAGCCCCAGGCCGGCGGGATGTCGAAGGCCAGCTCCAGCGCGTAGGCCATGATGGCCGCTTCGAGCGCGAAGAAGATGAAGGTGAAGCTGGCGTACAGCAGGCTCGTGATGGTGCTGCCGATGTAGCCGAAGCCGGCGCCGCGCGTGAGCAGGTCCATGTCGAGGCCGTAGCGGGCGGCGTAGACGCTGATGGGCAACCCGGCGGCAAAGATGATCGCCGCCGTGGCCAGCACCGCCCACAACATGTTGACGAAGCCCACCTGCAGCAGCAGCGTGGCGCCCAGCGCCTCGAGCACCAGGAAGCTGGCCGCGCCGCCCAGCGCCGTGTGCGCCACGCGCTGCGGCCCCCACTTGCGGAAGGCACGCGGCGTGAAGCGCAGCGCGTAGTCCTCCAGCGTCTCGCTGGCGACCCAGGCGTTGTAGTCGCGCCGGACCTTGATGACGCGCTGCTGCGGCTCAGGGGGCGGGGACGGAGAGGCTTCCACGGGACCTCCGCTTGCACGCTTCGGGCCATGCCCCTGGCCGGTGCGGGGCCGCCGGGCTAGCATGCGGGCACCGATCCTGCTGAAGACGAGCGCATGGACCTGACCCCCCGCGAGAAGGACAAGCTGCTGCTGTTCACCGCCGCGCTGCTGGCCGAGCGCCGCAAGGCGCGTGGCCTGAAGCTCAACGTGCCCGAGTCGATCGCCCTCATCAGCGCCGCCATCCTGGAAGGCGCTCGAGACGGCAAGACCGTGGCGCAGCTGATGAGCGAAGGCAAGACGGTGCTCGGCCGCGACGACGTGATGGAGGGCGTGCCCGAGATCGTCACCGAGATCCAGGTTGAGGCCACCTTCCCCGACGGCACCAAACTGGTGACCGTGCACCAACCCATTGCATGAGACGCGCATGATGAGCAAGTTGCTGCTGGCGGCCTCGGCCGCGCTCGCCACCGGGGCCGCACGGGCGCACGAGGGCCATGGCCTGCCAGGCGCGAGCCACTGGCACGCCACCGATGTCGTCGGGCTGGTGCTCGTGGTGGCGCTGGCCGCCGGCGCCGCCTGGTGGATCCGCCGCAAGTAGCCGGGAGCCCCCGCCATGATCCCTGGTGAGCTGCTCGTCGACGACGACGCCGAACACGATCTCAACCCCGGGCGCCCGATGACCACGCTGGTGGTGGCCAACAGCGGCGACCGACCCATCCAGGTGGGCTCGCACTACCACTTCGCCGAAACGAACGCGGCGCTGGTGTTCGACCGCCAGGCCGCCAAGGGCCAGCGGCTGAACATCCCCAGCGGCACGGCGGTGCGCTTCGAGCCCGGACAGGAGCGCACGGTCACGCTGGTGCCGTACGCCGGGCTGCGGCAGGTGTGGGGCTTCCGCGGCCTCGTGAACGGCGCGCTGTAGCGCTTCTTGGAGAGCCCCTGAGATGACCCGCACCATCGGCCGCCGCGCCTATGCCGAGATGTTCGGCCCCACCGTGGGCGACCGCATCCGCCTGGCCGACACCGGCCTCGTCGTCGAGGTCGAGCACGACCACACGCTCAAGGCCGGCGGCTACGGCGAGGAGGTCAAGTTCGGCGGCGGCAAGACCATCCGCGACGGCATGGGCCAGAGCCAGGTCGTCAACGGCCCGGGCGCGCACGAGGCGCACGACTGCGTCATCACCAACGCGCTGATCATCGACGCCGCCGGCATCGTGAAGGCCGACATCGGCATCAAGGGCTCGCGCATCGCGGCCATCGGCAAGGCCGGCAATCCGGATGTTCAGCCTGGCGTGGACATCGTCATCGGCCCGGGCACCGAGATCATCGCCGGCGAGGGCATGATCGTCACCGCCGGCGGCATCGACAGCCACATCCACTTCATCTGCCCGCAGCAGATTGAAGAGGCGCTGAGCTCGGGCGTGACGACCATGCTGGGTGGCGGCACCGGGCCGGCCACCGGCACCTTTGCCACCACCTGCACGCCGGGGCCCGAGAACATCCACCGCATGCTGATGGCGGCGGAGGCCTGCCCGATGAACCTGGGCTTCCTGGGAAAGGGCAACGCCACGCGGCCCGAGGCGCTCACCCAGCAGATCGCCGCCGGCGCCATCGGCCTGAAGCTGCACGAGGACTGGGGCACCACGCCGGCGGCCATCGACAACTGCCTGACGATGGCCGATGTGACCGACACGCAGGTGTCGATCCATTCCGACACGCTCAACGAGAGCGGCTTCGTCGAGGACACCATCGCCGCGACGGCGGGCCGCACGCTGTGCGCCTTCCACACCGAGGGCGCCGGAGG
>JAIXTY010000180.1 GCA_027483705.1 Rubrivivax sp. | reverse complement strand
GAAGTCGTCGATCTGCTTGGCCAGCTCCTGGAACGTGGTGCTGGTGGTGCGGCCGCAGCCGGGGCAGGCGGTGACGCCGGGGGTGAAGCTGCGCAGACCCAGGCTCTGCAGGATCTCGAGCGCCACCGCCACCTCCTGCGTGCGTGCCTCGCCGGGCTGCGGCGTCAGGCTCACGCGGATGGTGTCGCCGATGCCCTCCTGCAGCAGGATGCCCAGCGAGGTGGCACTGGCCACTGTGCCCTTGGTGCCCATGCCGGCCTCGGTGAGACCCAAGTGCAGCGCGTAGTCGCAGCGCCTGGCCAGCGCGCGGTAGACGCTGATGAGGTCCTGCACGCCGCTGACCTTGCAGCTGATGATGATGCTGTCGGGGTTGAGACCCAGCTCGCGCGCGTACTCGGCCGACGTCAGCGCGCTCTGGATCAGCGCCTGGTACATCACCTGCTTGGCATCGAGCGGTTGCGCTCGCTGCGCGTTGGCGTCCATCAGCGCGGCCAGCAGCTCCTGGTCGAGGCTGCCCCAGTTCACGCCGATGCGCACGACCTTGTCCAGCCGTGCCGCGACCTCGACCATCTGCGCGAACTGGCGATCCTTCTTGTCACCCTTGCCGACGTTGCCTGGGTTGATGCGGTACTTGCTCAGCGCCTCGGCCATGGCCGGGTACTCGGTGAGCAGGCGGTGGCCGTTGTAGTGGAAGTCGCCGACCAGCGGCACGTCGATGCCCATGCGGTCGAGCTGCTCGCGGATGTAGGGCACGGCCTCGGCGGCCTCGGGCGTGTTCACCGTGATGCGCACCAGCTCGCTGCCGGCGATGGCGAGTTCCTTCACCTGGATCGCCGTGCCCACGGCGTCGACCGTGTCGGTGTTGGTCATGCTCTGCACGCGCACCGGCGCGTCGCCGCCGATGGTGACGACGTGGTCGCGCCAGCGCACGCGCGCCTGGCGCGAGCGGCGCGGCGCCGGGGCGGCGGCCTCGATCAGGTCCACGGGTGCATCGTCGTTCATCGGTGTTGCGGCGTGCCGGCGGGCAGCGCGTCAGGGCAGCTGGAGTCGGGCGACATTGTCGCGGGTGCGCGCCGCCAGGTCGACGGGCTGGCCGCGGAAGACCAGATCGGTGGCCGCGGCATTGCCGATCACCAGCACCAGCGGCAAGGCGCCGTCCAGGCCCACCTGCTCGCCCGGCGAGACGGTGCGCGACAGCAGCGAGGCGCCCCGTGCGTCGCGCACCTCGATCCACGAGGCCTCGCGCACCCTCAGCTGAAGCATCCCCGCGGCCGGCACGGCGGTCGCGTCGGTGCCTGGGGCGGGTGCCGAGAACACGGTCTCGACCATCGGCGGTGCGGCCGCCGGTGCACTGGCGGTCGTGTCGGCGCCCGGCGGCACCAGTGCCATCGCACCCGAGGCTGGCGCGCTGGCCGCAGCAGCCACCGCCCCGGGTGCCGAGGCCGGGGTCGATGCCGGCAGGGCCGCCGGGGCCGCGGCCGGCGCGCGGGCCAGCCAGGCATCCAGCGGCGCCAGGTACAGCCCGACCGACGCCAGCAGCAGCACACCGGCGCCCCAGAGCATCGGGCGCATCGCCAGCTTGGCCAGCGGCGAGTCGTCGTGCGTGCGTGCGCTGCGCGCGGCGGCCTCGCGGAACGGCTCGTTCAAGCCGGCATCGGGCGGCACCAGGCGCTGTGGTCCGGCAGCGGGCAGCCGCTCCAGCACCGGGCGCGGATCGATCTTCAGCGTCCGGCACACGGTCTGCGCCAGGGCCCGCGTGAAGGTGGCGTCGGGCAGGTCGCTCCAGCGGTCGGCCTCCAGCGCCTCGAGCTTGCGCGGCGACACCTTGATGGCCGCCGCCAGCGCGGCGATGTGCAGGCCCTGCTTCTCGCGCGCCGCCTTCAGCAAGGCACCGGCGCTCGGCCCTCCGTCGGGAGCGGCCTGGTTCGAAAGCCCGGCTTCGGCGTTCACGGCCATCGGCGTTCCTGTGGTTCGGCGGCGGGTCCCGGGGCCGCGTCAGTCGTCGAAACGGCCACGCTCGAACTGGAGCGTCTCCGGTGATTGCGGAAAGCGCTCGCGCAGGCGGCGGCCGAAGTCCTGCAGCGCCGACTGGTTGCCCAGGCGACGCTCGATGCGCGCCGCCAGCCACAGGCTCTGCGCGTTCACCTGCTCGGGCACGGCGTTGATGCGGGCCACGTAGAAGCGCGCGCGCTCGAGCTCGCCGCGGCGCAACAGCACCTCGGCCAGGTTGTAGGCCGTCACGGGGCTGGTCGGGTCGAGCTCGTAGCTGCGGGCCAGAGAGCGCTCGGCGTCGGCCCAGCGGCCGGCACGCGCCTGGCAGGCGCCCTTGGCCATCCAGCTGCGGGCCACGCCGTCGTAGCGGGGCGTGGCGATGGCGCGGTCGAAGGCGGCCTCGGCCTCGGCCCAGCGGCGTTCGGTGCACAGGAACCAGCCGTGGTTGTGCACGATGCCGGCGTCGTTGGGGGCCAGCTGCATCGCGCGCTGGAACGACTGTTCGGCGCCGGCGGCGTCACCCACGGCCGCCAGCACCAGGGCACGCAGGCCGATGGCCTCGGGCATGTCAGGCCGCGCGGCCAGGGCCTGGCGGATCTCGTCGAGCGCCGTCTGGTGCTGGCCGCGGCCGAAGTACAGCGTGGCCAGTTCGAGCCGCGCCTGGGCGCGGCGCACCGGATCGGCCACGCCCGTGGGCGGCGTCGGCACGACGTTGCCGTCTGACGTGGTGGTCGTGGTGGTGGTGCAGGCGGCCAGCGCGAGCAGCCCCGCGGCGGCCAGGCCCAGCGTGGCGCGCGACAGCCTCGTCATGGCCGGGCCTGCGGCTGCGGCACGATCTCGAACACCGCGCGGCGCTGGCTCAGGCGCTCGCGCGCCTGGGTGCGGTCCTGCACCTCGCCGGCCAGCTGGCCGCAGGCGGCGTCGATGTCGTCGCCGCGGGTCTTGCGGATGGTGGTCACGATGCCGGCCTCCTGGAGAACCTGCGCGAAGGCCAGCACGCGCTCGCGCGGCGAGCGCAGCAGGCCCGAGGCGGGGAACGGGTTGAACGGGATCAGGTTGAACTTGCAGCGCACGGCGCCCACGGCACGGCTCGCCTCGGCGCGGCCCTGGACCAGCGCGACCAGCGCCTCTGCGTGGGCCGGCGTGTCGTTGACGCCGTCGAGCATGCAGTACTCGAAGGTGATGAAGTCGCGCGGCGCTGCGTCCAGGTAGCGCTGGCAGGCGGCCAGCAGCTCGGCCAGCGGGTACTTGCGGTTGAGCGGCACGAGGTGCTCGCGCAGCACGTCGTCAGGCGCGTGCAGCGACACCGCCAGCGCCACCGGGCAGTCGTCGCGCAGGCGGTCGATCATCGGCACCACGCCCGAGGTGCTGACGGTGACGCGGCGGCGGCTGAGGCCGTAGCCGTGGTCGTCGAGCATGGTGCGCAGCGCCGGCACGAGCGCGCCGTAGTTCTGCAGCGGCTCGCCCATGCCCATCATCACGACGTTGTCGATCTGGCGGTCGGCCTTGGCCGCCACGGCACGCCGACGGTGCTCGGTAAGGCACAGCTGCGCGACGATTTCCCCCGTGCCCAGGTTGCGGCTGAAGCCCTGGTGGCCGGTGCTGCAGAAGCGGCAGCCCACGGCACAGCCGGCCTGCGAGCTGATGCACAGCGTGCCGCGGTCGACCTCGGGGATGAACACCGTCTCGACCGCGTTGCCGCCACCCACGTCGAACAGCCACTTCACGGTGCCGTCGGCGGAGGTGTGCTCGCTGATGACCGGCAGCGCGCGCACCTCGGCGCGCGTGGCCAGCTTGTCGCGCAGCGAGCGCGCCAGGTCGGTCATGGCCTCGAAGTCCGAGGCCCCGCGCTGGTGGATCCAGCGGTACAGCTGCGTGGCGCGGAAACGCTTCTCGCCCAGGCCCTCGCAGAAGGCGGCGAGGCCTTCGAGATCGAGGTCGAGCAGGTTGACAAGGGCCCCCAGGCTCCCTTCGGTCGCCACCCCCCGAGGGGGCTCCTGCAGCGGCCCGGCGGAGCCGGTTCCGCGCAGGGGCTTGGCGCTGGGCGTCTGCATGGGCCGCCGTTCTGCGCTCAGCGCGAGTAGACGTTCATGCCGGG
>JAIXTY010000148.1 GCA_027483705.1 Rubrivivax sp. | reverse complement strand
CCTCCCAGGTGGTCGAGCCCAGGCCGTAGGCGGATTCCTTCAGCAAGGGCGGCGTCGTCTCGAACACGTCGCGCATGACCGCGGCGATGAACGGGATCACCATGATCGCCAGGATGATGCCGGCCGACAACAGGCCGATGCCCACCGGCGGGCCCGAAAACAGCGTCCCCAGGATCGGCACGTTGCCGAAGGCCGACTGCAGCGGCTGCTGCACGTAGGTGGCGAGGATGGGCCCGAACACCAGCAGGCCCCACATGCCGTAGACGATGGAAGGCACGGCGGCGAGCAGTTCGATCGCCACGCCCAGCGGCCGGCGCAGCCAGCCCGGCGCGAGTTCGGTGAGGAAGAGTGCGATGCCGAAGCTCACCGGCACGGCGATGATCAGCGCGATGGCCGCCGTCATCAGCGTGCCGTAGATCATCACCAGGCCGCCGTACTTGTCCTCGACCGGATCCCAGTCCGTGCTGAACAGGAAGCCGATGCCGAACTCACGGATCGCGGGCCAGGCACCGTAGATCAGCGAGGCCAGGATGTCGGCCAGCAGGGCCAGCGTCAGCCAGGCGGCCGACTGCGTGGCCAGGGCAAACGCCCGGTCGGCCCAAGGCGAGCGTTGACGCCGGGACGGCGGGGCGCCGCCCGGCACCGCCTCGGCGGCCGCCTCGGCAGGCTTGTAGGGTTGGGCCGGCAGGGTCGCGGACAAGGTGACCTCCTGTCTCTCGCTTTTTCTTCCGAACAGGAATGCGCCCGCTTCAGGAGCGGGCGCTGGGAATTGTCAGGCCTCCGACACCGCCCTCCGCGGTACCGCCGGCCCGGTTCTCACTTGAAGGCCACGGCCTTGCCGGCGCCGTCCTGGATCTTGGCCCACTCGCGGCGGACGAGGTCCTTCACCGAGGCGGGCAGCGGCACGTACTCGAGTTCGGTCGCCATCGCATCACCGTTCATGAAGGCCCAGTCGAAGAACTTCAGCGAAGACGAGGCCTGCGCCGGCTTGTCCTGCTTGGCGTGCATCATGATGAAGGTGGCGCCGGTGATGGGCCAGCTCTGAGCACCCGGCTGCTCGGTCAGGATCTGGTTGAAGGACTTGGTCCACTCGGCACCCGCGGCGGCGGCCTTGAAGCTGGCGTCGTCCGGACGCACGAAGTTGCCGGCCTGGTTGCGCATCTGCACGCTGGCCATCTTGTTCGTCACGGCGTACGAGTACTCGACGTAGCCGATGGAGTTGGGCAGGCGCTGCACGAAGGCGGCCACGCCTTCGTTGCCCTTGCCGCCGGCGCCCGTGGGCCAGTTCACGGCAGAGCCTTCACCGACCTTCGACTTCCACTCGGCGTTCACCTTCGACAGGTAGTTCGTGAAGATGAAGGTCGTGCCCGAGCCGTCGGCGCGGCGCACCGGGGCGATGGCCGAGTCAGGCAGCGTCACGCCGGGGTTCAGCGCCGTGATGGCCGGGTCGTTCCACTTCGTGACCTTGCCCAGGTAGATGTCACCCAGCACCTGGCCCGTCAGGCGCAGCTGGCCAGCCGTGATGCCGCGCACGTTGACCACGGGCACCACGCCACCGATCACCGTCGGGAACTGGATCAGGCCGTCCTTGGCCAGGTCGGCGTCGGACAGCGGGATGTCGGAGGCGCCGAAGTCGACGGTCTTGCCACGGATCTGCCGCATGCCAGCGCCCGAACCCACGCTCTGGTAGTTGATCTTCTGGCCGGTGGCCTTGTTGTACGAGTCGGCCCACTTCGCGTACAGCGGCGCCGGGAACGTCGCACCCGCGCCAGTGACGTCCTGGGCGAAGGCGGTGGCGGCCAGCAGGGTCGACGCCGCGGCCACGGCCAGCGCACGGGTGAGGGAGGTCGAGGTCATAGAGAATTTCCTGTCGTTTTGAGGACGTGCCGCACGATAGGCAGCCCCCGTGACAAAAGGGTGACAAAGCCCTTGAGCGACGGGCTGTCATCAAGGACACCGCGACCTTCACGGAACTGTCATCAGGCGGCGATAGCGTGCCAGCCGTCACGAAGCGCCCGTCCGGGTGCCGTGCCTCACCTTCCCTCGGAGACTGCTCCCATGACGATGACCAAGCGCGCCTTCGCCCTGATTGCCGCCAGCGCCGCCCTGGCTCTGGCCGGCTGCGCCAGCACGCCCACGCCGGCGACCATCACCGACACCGCCGCGCGCACGCCGCAGTTGTCGACGTTGACCAAGCTGATCAACGACGCCGGGCTGGCCGACACCCTGCGCGGCGCCGGCCCCTTCACCGTGTTCGCCCCCACCGACGAGGCCTTCAAGGCCGTGCCCGCGGCCACCATGGCCCAGCTGGCCCAGGACAAGCAGCTGCTGCTGTCGGTGCTGAACTACCACGTGCTGCCGGGCAAGGTCACCGCGGCCGACATCAAGACCGGCAACGTGAAGACCGTGCAGGGCGCCAACGTGGCCGTCTCCAAGGCCGGCACCTTCGTGACCGTCGAGGACGCGGTGGTGACGCAGGCCGACGTGGCCGCCACCAACGGCGTCGTGCACGTCATCGACAAGGTGCTGATGCCGCCGCGGCGCTGACCGCGGCCCTCCGCGCCGGCCGCGGCCGCTTCAGGCCGCGACGGCGGCCGCCGCGATGCGTTCGGCGCAGCGGCGGCCCGCAACGCCGTCGCGCGCCTCGACCATGACGCGCAGCACCGGCTCGGTGCCCGAGGGGCGGATGAGCACCCGGCCACCGTCGCCGAGTTCGCGCTCGACGGTCTCGCGCGCATCCTTCAGCGCGGGGTTCGACTTCCAGTCGCTGCCGTCGCGCAGCCGCACGTTGATGAGGGTCTGCGGGAACAGGTTCACGCCGTCCAGCAGCGACGCCAGGGTGCGCCCCTGCCGCCGCACGGCCTGCAGGATCTGCAGGGCGCTGACGATGCCGTCGCCCGTGGTGTGGCGGTCCAGCGCCAGCAGGTGGCCGGAGCCTTCGCCACCGATCTGCCAGCCGCGCGCCACCAGCTCCTCGAGCACGTAGCGGTCGCCGACCTTGGCGCGCACCAAGGCCACACCCTGGCGGGCCAGCGCCTGCTCCACCGCCATGTTCGTCATCAGCGTGCCGACGACGCCCGCCACCGGCCGCTGCTGAGCCACGCGGTCCATCGCCATCACGTAGAGCAGTTCGTCGCCGTTGTACAGGCGACCCTGGGCGTCGACCAGCTGCAGCCGGTCGGCGTCGCCATCGAGCGCGATGCCGTAGTCGGCCCGGTGCTCGGCCACCGCCGCCACCAGGGCGGCCGGAGCCGTGGCGCCGACACCTTCGTTGATGTTCAGGCCGTCGGGGCTGCAGCCGATCTTGACGATCGACGCGCCGAGCTCGTGGAAGACGGCCGGGGCCACCTGGTAGGCCGCCCCGTGCGCGGCGTCGACGACGAGCTTCATGCCGCGCAGCGACAGCGAGTGCGGCACCGTGCTCTTGCAGAACTCGATGTAGCGGCCGCCGGCGTCCTCCAGGCGGCGGGCCTTGCCCAGCTCGGCCGAAGGCACCCAGTGCGGCGGCTGTTGCAGCGCCGCCTCGACGTCCATCTCCCACTCGTCGGGCAGCTTCTCGCCGCGGGCCGAGAAGAACTTGATGCCGTTGTCGGCAAACGGGTTGTGCGAGGCGCTGATGACCACGCCGAGGTCGAGCCGCTGCGCGCGCGTGAGGTAGGCCACCCCGGGCGTGGGCAGCGGGCCCGTCAGCAGCACGTCGACGCCCGCCGAGGCGAAGCCGGCCTCGAGCGCCGACTCCAGCATGTAGCCCGAGATCCGCGTGTCCTTGCCGATCAGCACGGTGGGGTGCGGCGTCGTGCGACGCAACACCTGGCCGACGGCATGGCCCAGCCTCAGCATGAAGTCGGGCGTGATCGGGGCCTGGCCCACGGTGCCACGGATGCCATCGGTGCCGAAATAGGTGCGGGTCATCGGTCGGGTCCTTCGCTGTCGCGGCGGATTGTCGGCCGCACCGTGACGGTGCCGGTCCCTCTCAGGAAGGAGAGCCGTGAAGATTGCCGCCGGTTTCGGCCGGCGGGCGGGCCGCCCACCACAGCCGCAGCGCGTCGGCCGTCTCGGCCACGTCGTGCACGCGCACGATGCGCGCGCCGCGCTCCACCGCCAGCAGCGCCGCCGCCACGCTGCCGCCCAGCCGCTCGGTCACGGGCTTGCCGGTGACCGTGCCGACGGTGCGTTTGCGCGACCAGCCCGCCAGCAGCGGCCGGCCGGCTGCCAGCAGTTCCGGCTGGCGGCGCAACAGGGCCAGATCCTGCTCGCGCGTCTTGGCGAAGCCGATGCCCGGATCCAGCACCACGCGGTCGGCGGCGATGCCGGCCTGCACCACCTCGGCCAGGCGGCCGGCCAGCCAGTCGCGCACCTCGGTCACGACATCGCCATACGTGACCTCGGCATCCATGCCGCCGGGCTCGCCGCGCATGTGCATCAGGCAGACGCCGGCCGCCGCGTGATCGACCAGCACCGCCAGCGCGCCCGGGCGCCGCAGGCTGCGCACGTCGTTGACGATATCGGCTCCGGCTTCGAGTGCGGCCCGCATCACCAGCGGCTGGCTGGTGTCCACCGACACCGGCACGCCCAGCGTGGCCGCGTGGCGGATCACCGGCAGCACGCGGGCGCACTCCTCCTCGGGCGTCGGCGCCAGCGCCCCGGGGCGCGTGGATTCGCCGCCGATGTCCAGCAGGTCCGCACCCTCGTGCACGAGGCGCTCGCAGTGGCGGCAGGCGGCCTCGGCGTCAAGGAATCGCCCGCCGTCGGAAAACGAATCCGGCGTCACGTTGACGATCGCCATCACCTGTGGCCGCGCCAGGTCGATCGTGAAGCGCCCTGCCCGCCACACCGGCGCGCCACCATGAAAAACGGGGCCCGAGGCCCCGTCTGGCGTGGACATCGCGCCGCTCAGGCCGCGGCAGGCGCGCCGTCGGCGTTGACCGGCGGTGTCGGACCGCTCGGCTTGTTCGATGAGGGTGTCCAGTCCTTCGGCGCCCGCGGCGGCTTGCCGGACATGATGTCGTCGATCTGGTCGGCGTCGATGGTTTCCCACTCGAGCAGCGCCTGCGCCATCGCGTGCATCTTGTCCTTGTTCTCTTCGATCAGGCGGCGGGCGGTCGTGTACTGCTCGTCGATGATGCGGCGGATGACGGCGTCGACCTTGCGCATCGTCTCTTCGGACATGCTGGTCGTCTTGGTGACGCTGCGGCCGAGGAAGACCTCGCCTTCGTTCTCGGCGTAGACCATGGGGCCGAGCTCGTCGGTCATGCCGTAGCGCGTGACCATGTCGCGGGCGATGGCCGTGGCGCGCTCGAAGTCGTTGCTGGCGCCGGTGGTCATCTGGTTCATGAACACCTCTTCGGCGATGCGGCCGCCGAAGAGCACGCTGATGGGGCTGAGCATGCGCTCCTTGTCCATGCTGTAGCGGTCGCCTTCGGGCAGCTGCATCGTCACACCCAGGGCGCGGCCCCGCGGAATGACCGTCACCTTGTGCACCGGATCGGTCTTGGGCATCAGGCGCGCCACCAGCGCATGGCCGGCCTCGTGGTAGGCGGTGTTCTTGCGCTCCTCTTCGGGCATGACCATGGACTTCCGCTCGGGGCCCATCATGATCTTGTCCTTGGCCTTCTCGAAATCGACCATCTCCACCACGCCGCCGTTGCGGCGCGCGGCAAAGAGCGCCGCCTCGTTGACGAGGTTGGCCAGGTCGGCGCCACTGAAGCCCGGGGTGCCGCGCGCCAGGATGTCGGCGCGGATGTCCTGGCCCACCGGCACCTTGCGCATGTGCACGCCCAGGATCTGCTCGCGGCCGCGCACGTCCGGCAGCGTCACGTAGACCTGGCGGTCGAAGCGGCCCGGGCGCAGCAGCGCGGGGTCGAGGATGTCGGGCCGGTTGGTGGCCGCCATCACGATGACGCCGAGGTTGGTCTCGAAGCCGTCCATTTCGACGAGCATCTGGTTCAGCGTCTGCTCGCGCTCGTCGTTGCCGCCGCCCAGGCCGGCACCGCGGTGGCGGCCGACGGCGTCGATCTCGTCGATGAAGATGATGCAGGGCGCGCTCTTCTT
>JAIXTY010000195.1 GCA_027483705.1 Rubrivivax sp. | reverse complement strand
CAGGCCGACCAGCTGGCCAAGGGCGCGGCGGCGGTGGCCTCGCAGGGCGGCACCGTGGTCGGCGAGGTCGTGGCCACGATGCAGGGCATCCACGCCTCCAGCCGCAAGATCAACGAGATCATCGCCGTGATCGACGGCATCGCGTTCCAGACCAACATCCTGGCGCTGAACGCCGCGGTCGAGGCCGCGCGGGCCGGCGAGCAGGGCCGCGGCTTCGCGGTGGTGGCCAGCGAGGTGCGCAGCCTGGCGCAGCGCAGCGCCGCGGCCGCGCGCGAGATCAAGGGCCTCATCGGCGAGAGCGTCTCGCGCGTCGAGCAGGGCACGGCGCAGGTGGACCGCGCGGGCCAGACGATGCAGGAGATCGTGGCCGCCATCGGCCGCGTCAGCGACATCGTCGCCGAGATCAGCTCGGCCAGCGCCGAGCAGAGCTCCGGCATCAGCCAGGTCGGCCAGGCCGTCACGCAGATGGACCAGACGACCCAGCAGAACGCCGCGCTGGTGGAGGAAAGCGCCGCCGCGGCCGAGAGCCTGCGCCAGCAGGCGCAGCAGCTGGTGCAGGCGGTCGCCGTCTTCCGAGTCGCCTGACGGTTCGTCGGCCCGGGCCCGAACAGGGCCCGCAAAACCCTGTTGATGCCGCCTTCGGGCGGCGTCGCGCTTGAGAAGATCCCCGGCATCTGCATCCCCGTGGAGGAAGCCGGATGGACTCCGCCATCGCCGAACCGACCCCCGCCGCCGACACGCGCGTGAGCGCCGCCGTGCGCGATGGCAGCGCCACGCTGCAGCAGCTGATGGACGAAGCGCAGCGCCTGCAGGCAGCCGGCGACGCCGCGGGCGCCGCGGCCGCCTACGAGGCCTGGCTGGCCCGCACGCGCCAGCCGCTGCAGCACCTGGCCTGCTTCAACTGGGGCACGCTGCTGTCGGCCCAGGGCGACGAGGCCGGCGCCGAGCGCGCCTACCGCCGTGCGCTCGAGCTCGAGCCGGGCTTTGCGCCCGCGCTGCTGAACCTGGGCCACCTGATGGAGCGCCGCGGTGACGCCGACGGCGCCGTCGCCACCTGGCGCCAGGTGATCGAGTCCACCTCGCCGGTGGCGCTGGAGCACCGGCTGCACGCGCTGAACAACAGCGCGCGGCTGCTGGAGACGCAGCGCCGTTACGCCGAGTCCGAGGCGCTGATGGCGGCGAGCCTGGCGCTGAAGGCGGCGCAGCCCGACGTCATCCAGCACTACGTGCACATCCGCCAGAAGCAATGTGCCTGGCCGCACGACCAGCCGGTGGGCGAGGTGACGCCGAACCAGTTCCTCGCCGGCACCTCGCTGCTGGCGATGATGGGCCTCACCGACGACCCGGCGCTGCAGCTGATGGCGGCGCAGCGCTTCGTGAACGACAAGGTACCCCGGCCGGCGGGCGTGCCGCTCTTCCTGCGCACGCCGGCACCCACCGGGCGCATCCGCGTGGGCTACCTGAGCGGCGACCTGCACATGCACGCGGTGGGGCTGCTGACGGCCGAGCTGTTCGAGCTGCACGACCGCAGCCGCTTCGAGGTGAGCGCCTTCTGCTGGACGCCCGAGTCCGCCCAGCCGCTGCGCCAGCGCATCCTGAAGTCGTTCGAGAAGGTCGTGCGCATCGGCGGCGTCGACGACACCACGGCCGCCAAGCAGATCGCGCTGTCGAGCATCGACGTGCTGGTGGACCTGCAGGGCCTGACGGCCGGCGCGCGCCCCGCCATCCTGGTGCAGCGGCCGGCGCCGGTGCAGGTGAGCTACCTCGGGCTGCCGGGCACCTCGGCGATCCCGGGGCTGGACTGGATGATCGTCGACGACTACACGATGCCGCCCGAGCTGGAGCGCTTCTGCACCGAGCGGCCGCTGCGCCTGAGCAACTGCTACCAGGTGAGCGACCGCCGGCGCGAAGTGGCGCCACTGCCCGACCGCGCCGAAGGCCGCGCCCGCTACGGCCTGCCGCAGGACGCCTTCGTCTACTGCAGCTTCAACAACAACCACAAGTTCACCGCCGAGGTCTTCAGCGGCTGGATGCGTATCCTGGCCGCGGTGCCCGGCAGCGTGCTGTGGCTGCTGGCCGACAACGGCACGGCGCGCGCCAACATGCTGGCCTGTGCCGCCGCGCACGGCGTGGCCGCGGAGCGGCTGGTGTTCGCACCGCGCGTGGCGCCGGCCGAGTACCTGGCGCGCTTCACGCTGGCCGACCTGATGCTGGACACCTTCCCGTACAACGCCGGCGTCACGGCGTCCGATGCGCTGTGGATGGGCCTGCCCATCGTCACGCGCAGCGGCCGCACCGTCATCAGCCGCATGGCGGGCAGCCTGCTCACGGCGGTGGGCCTGCCGGACCTCATCACCGACAACCAGGCCGACTACGAGCGCCTGGCCATCACGCTGGGCCGCACGCCGGCGCGCGTGGCCAGCCATCGGCGCTACCTGGCCGAGCACGGCCGCGCCTCGCCGCTGTTCGACGTGCCGCGCATCGTGCGTGACATCGAGGCCGAGTTCGAGCGCCTGGCGCTGCAGGCCCGCGAACGCCGCGCCGCCGGCCAGCTGAACTGATCGGCCTGGCGTGGACGCTGCCGCCGGCTGGGACCTGGACAACGACGCGCTGGCGCACGCCATCGCGTGGTTGACGCGTCACCACGGCCGCGAGCGCAGCCCCGAGTCGCTGCTGGCGACGCTGCCGGTGCAGGGCCGGCTGGCGCCGGACCAGGCGCTGCGCGCGCTCAACGAGGCGGGCTTCAGCGCCGGCCTCGTGCAGCGCGCGATCCCCGAGCGCAACGAGCTGCTGCTGCCGGCGGTGCTGCTGCTGAAGGAGGGCGACGCCTGCATCGTGGTGGCGCGCCGGCCCGAGGGCGGCCGCTACGACATCGTGATGCCCGGCCGCGAGCACCACGCCTGCCAGGCCACCGAGGCCGAGCTGGCGGCCGAGTACACCGGCGTCGCGCTGGTGGCCACGCCGCGGCCGCAGGCGCATGCCGGCGCCACCGAGGCCGAGACACGGCTGCTGGCCGACCCGGCCCAGCACTGGCTGTGGGGCACGGTGCGCCGCTTCGTGCCCTACTACCGCGGCGCGCTGCTGGCGGCGCTGCTGTCCAACGTGCTGATGCTGGCCACGGGCCTGGTCACCTCGGTGATCTTCGACAAGGTGATCCCGCACCAGGCCTTCGTCACGCTGTGGGCGCTGGCCATCGGCGGCGCGCTGGCGCTGGCCTTCGACCTGACCGCGCGGCAGCTGCGCACCCACCTCATCGATCTCGCGGGCCGCAAGGCCGACCTGCTGGTGGGCAGCATCCTGTTCCGCCAGACGCTGGCGCTGCGCATGGAGCAGCGGCCGCAGAGTGCCGGCGCCTACGCGCACCACCTGGCGCAGGTGGAGCAGGTGCGCGAGTTCTTCGCCTCGGCCACGCTGTCGGCGATCTCCGACCTGCCCTTCATCATCGTCTTCGTGGCGATGGTGTTCGTCGTCGGCGGCCCGCTGGGTTGGGTGCTGGTGCTGGCCATCCCGGCGCTGCTGGTGGGCGCGGCGCTGCTGCAGGGCGCGCTGCGCCGCGCCACGATGGCGCAGATGCACCAGATGGCCGACCTGCACGGCGTGCTGGTCGAGGCCGTGGACGGCATCGAGGACCTCAAGGCCGCCGGCGCCCAGGGCCGCTTCCTGCGCCAGTACGAGGACGCCACCGCCGCGCAGGCCACCAGCCAGCTGCAGATGCGGCGGCTGCAGGCGCTGACGATGAACGTCGCCGCCGTGGTGCAGCAGGCGGTGACGCTGGTGATGCTGGTGTGGGGCGTGTACCTGATCGACTCGCAGGTCGTGACCGGCGGCGCACTGATCGGCGCGGTGATGTTCGCCGGCCGCGCGCTGGCGCCGCTGGCCAGCGTGGTGCAGCTGGCCACGCGCTACCAGGGCGCACGCGCGGCCATGCGCGCGCTTGACCACGTGATGCACCAGCCCGTCGAGCGCGAGCCCGGCAAGGTGTACGTGCCCAAGCGCGAGCTGTCGGGCCAGATCGCGCTGGTCGAGGCCTCGTTCGCCTACCCCGCACCGGCGCTGCCGGGTGCGGTGGCGCAGGGCCAGGGGCCGATGGTGCTGCAGCGCGCGACGCTGCGCTTCGCGCCGGGCGAGCGCGTGGCCGTGCTGGGCCGCATCGGCAGCGGCAAGAGCACGGTGCTGCGGCTGCTGGCGGGCCTGTACCAGCCGGTGCAGGGGCAGGTGGAGGTCGACGGCATCGACCTGCGCCAGATCGACCCCGCCGACTACCGCGCCAAGGTGGGTTTCGTCGCGCAGGACCCGCGCCTCTTCAGCGGCACGCTGCGCGACAACGTGCTGCTCGACCGCCCCGCAGCCGAGGCCGCGCGTCTGGCCGAGGTGGCGGCGCTCACGGGCCTGGACCGACTGGTGAGCAGCCACCCCCAGGGCTGGGAGCTGCCGGTGGGCGAGGGCGGCGCGCTGCTCAGTGGCGGGCAGCGGCAGCTGGTGGCGCTGGCGCGCTGCCTGGTCACGCGGCCGCGCATCCTGCTGATGGACGAGCCCACGAGCAGCATGGACGCGCAGAGCGAGGTGGCCTTCCTGCGCCAGCTGCGCCAGGCGGCGCAGGACTGCACGCTGGTCGTCGTCACGCACCGTCCGGCGGTGCTGGAACTCGTCAACCGCATCGTCGTCGTCGACGCCGGGCGCGTGGTGATGGACGGCCCGAAGGACCAGGTGCTGGCGGCCCTGTCTGGCGCCAAGCCCGCGGCACCGCCGGCCGGCGCGCCCGGCAACGTGCACCTGCACCCCAGCACGCAGCCGGTGCAGCGTGAGGCCTCGGTATGAGCCTCTTCGGCAAGCCCACCGGCCGCGCGCTCGGCCGCGACGACATGCCCTGCGTCAGCCCGGTGGCGGCGGCGCAGGTCGTGGAGCCGGCGCGGGCCGCGATCTGGTCGGTCTACCTGATGCTGGCGGCGCTGGCGGTGGCGCTGGGCTGGGCGGCTCTGGCCCATGTGGACATCGTCGCCAAGGCGCCAGCGCGCGTGGTGCCCGAGGGCCGCGAGCAGGTGATCGCCACCCTGGAGGGCGGCATCCTGCGCGAGATGCTGGTGCGCGAGGGCCAGGCCGTGGCCAAGGGCCAGCCGTTGGCGCTGCTGGACCCCACGCGCGTGGAGGCGCAGCAGGCCGAGGGCCAGACGCGGCGCGCGGCGCTGCAGGCCACCGTCGTGCGCCTGACGGCCGAAGTGGCCGGCCGCGAGCCGGCCTTCCCCGACGAGCTGCCGCACGAGGTGGTGCAGGCCGAGCTCGACAGCTACGGCGCGCGGCAGCGTGCGCTGCAGGAGGCCGTGGCGGCGCAGCAGCGCAGCATCGCGCTGCTGAACAAGGAGCTCGGCGTGGCCGAGTCGATGTCCAGCAAGGGCCTGATGAGCGAGGTCGAGGTGATGCGCCTGAAGCGCCAGGCCAACGAGCTGCAGCTGCAGGTGGCCGAGCGCGTGAACCGCTTCCGCCAGGACGCGCAGGCCGAGCTGGTGAAGGCGCGCAACGAGCTGGCGCTGCTGGACGACCAGATGGTGGTGCGCGACGACGCCATGCGGCGCAGCACGCTGGTGTCGCCGGTGAAGGGCATCGTCAAGGTGATCCGCCACCACACGCCCGGCGGCGTGGTGGCGCCCGGCGCCACGGTGATGGAGGTGGTGCCGGTGGCCGACAGCGTGCTGATCGAGGCGCGTGTGCGGCCGGCCGACATCGGCTTCGTGCGCGTGGGGCAGCCGGTGGAGATCAAGCTCAGCGCCTACGAGTACACGATCTTCGGCGCGCTGAAGGGCCGCGTCGAGGTGCTGAGCCCCGACGCGCTGGGCGACCCCGAGCGCGCGGCGCAGGCCGAGGCCACCTACTACCGCGCGCTGGTGCGCGCCGACGCCGGCGGCCTGGCGCACCAGGGCCAGGTGCTGCCGGTGATGCCGGGCATGACCGGCACGGCCGAGATCCGCACCGGCCAGCGCTCGGTGATGGCCTTCCTGCTGACGCCGATGCTCAAGACCGGCGAGGCCTTCCGCGAGCGGTAAGAGGCTGCGCGGCAGAGATCGGCGCCGGCTCAGCGCAGCGTGGTGACCTCGTCGCCCTCCGCGGCCACGCAGCCGTCGGCGATGGGCGTCCAGCCCCGGCGCACGACCAGGCGCTGCTTCGTGTGGCAGACCTCGAAGCGCTCGGCCTGCGGGTACAGGCGCTGCACGAAAGCCTCGATGGCCGTGGGCATCGCGACCTCGAAGCGGGCCTCGGCCAGCTGCGCCTCGGGGTGGTCGTCGCGGTTGAGCCAGGGGCTGAAGGCGGTGAGCCACAGGAAGGGCCTCGCCGGCAGCTGGAAGTCGGCGCCGCGGAAGCCCCGGGCCTGCAGCCACTGCTGGGCTTGCCGGCGCGGTTGCGTGGCGAAGGGGCCGCCCCAGGCGTCGGCCAGCAGTTCGGCGAGCCACTGGTTGCAGTTCTGGTAAGCCTCGCTGTAGGGGTAGGCGTTGGCGCTGTAGCGCGCGCCCAGGAGCGCCAGCGCGGCGTTGTCGTCCAGCGCCCGGGCCTCCAGCGCCTGCGCGGCCTCGGGCGGCAGCACCACCACCGACAGGAAGCCGAGCTCGGGCTCCAGCGTGCCCATCAGGAAGGCCGTGAGGCCCTGGTCGAAGAGGCGCGGCTGCCGCTCGTCGCACGCGAAGTACAGCTGCCGCACCGCCCAGGGCGTCTCGGGGCTGGCGCGCAGCGCCACGCCGGCGTGCGAGTAGCGCATGCCGAACCAGCCCAGCGCCAGCCCGCTGCGCGCCACCAGCGCCACGCGCGCGCCGCGGCGCTCGAGCTCGTCGCGCACGCGCTGGCTCACCTGCAGCAGCACGCCCTGCTGCGCGGCGCTGAGCTCGGGGCTGTCGGTGCAGGACTGCAGCGAGGCGGCCGCCACCGGCGCCGCCGCCCACGCGGCAATGCAGCCTGCTGCCAGCAGGCCGGCCGCGCGGTGGAACCTGCTCACAGGACGACCCTCCGTGCTGCGCACTTCGGGCTGAGCGCTTGGGAGCGGCCCGGCGCGCTCAGGCGCCGAGCTTGCGCGTGGCGAACTCGCGCCGCTGCGCGTCGTGCACGATCAGGAAGAAGGGCTCGCGCGCCTCGGCGGCGGTGCCGGCGGCCAGCGCCCAGCCGTAGCTGCGCTCGCGGGCGTTCACGGTGGTGCCCTCGGCCAGCGCGGCCTGGCGCACGGTAGCCTCGGGCAGCACGAGCTGCAGCGTGGTGCCGGTGGCGTCGAGTGCCGCCAGCGTGAGCTGCAGCTTGCCGGCCTGGCCGGCATCGGCCACCTGCACGATGCGGTAGTTGCCCTCGGCGATCTTCTTCTCGCCCTTGGACGAGTCGCTGCTGGAGCCGAAGGAGTCGGAGACGCTGCCCGACGAGGCCGACGAGCCCTCGGACGAGGCCGAGGACGCCGAGCTCGCGGCATGGGCCGGCAGGGCGGCCAGGGCCAGCGTGGCCAGCAGGGCGGGAACGGCGAGGGCGGCGGACGGTCGACGGGCCATGGGCGTGCTCCTGGGAGTGGGACGGGTCGGCGTCGATGCTACGGCGCAAACCGGCGCCGTGGCACAGCGGCTGCCGCAAGCCTGCAACAGCGCGTGCCGGCACGTGACGGGGTTGGCCCCACGCCCGGGCCGGCCCCGAGGCGCCGGGGCAGGGCGGCTGACTACACTCGCCGCGCATGGAGACCAAGTGGCTCGAGGACTTCGTGAGCCTGGCCGAGACGCGCAGCTTCTCGCGCTCGGCGCAGTTACGGCATGTCACGCAGCCGGCGTTCTCGCGCCGCATCCAGGCGCTCGAGGCCTGGGCCGGCATCGACCTGGTGGACCGCTCGGCCTACCCCACGCGGCTCACCGCCGCCGGCGAGACGCTGCACGCGCAGGCGCTCGAGGTGCTCGAGGCGCTGCAGGCCACGCGCAACATGATGCGCAGCCACCAGGCGGCCGACCAGGACATGATCGAGTTCGCCGTGCCGCACACGCTGGCGTTCACGTTCTTCCCGCACTGGCTGATGGACCTGCGGCAGAACTTCGGTGCTGTGAAGACGCGCCTGACGGCGCTGAACGTGCACGACGCGGCGCTGCGCCTCACCGAGGGCGGCTGCGACCTGCTGATCGCCTATCACCACCCCAGCCAGCCGCTGCGCCTGAGCGACGACCGCTACGAGATGCTGGCGCTGTCCAGCGAGACGCTGGCGCCTTACGCCAAGGCCGGTGCCGACGGCCGGCCGATGTTCACGCTGCCCGGCAGGCCGGGCGAGCGCGTGCCGTTCCTGAGCTACGCCTCGGGCGCCTACATGGCGGGCCTGGTGGACGCCATCCGCAAGCAGGCCGGCGAGCCGCTGGCACTGGAGCCCATCTACGAAACCGACATGGCCGAAGGCCTGAAGGCGATGGCGCTCGAAGGCCACGGCCTGGCCTTCCTGCCGCACAGTTCCGTGCGCAAGGAGCTCAAGGCGCGGCGGCTGGTCGCGGCCTCGGGCGATCCGCTGCTGTCGCTGACGATGGAAGTGCGCATCTACCGCGAGCGCCCCGAGGCCGCGCGCCACCTGAAGCCCGCGGTGCAGGCCTTGTGGGACTACCTCGGCTCTCAGGGACAACCCTGATCGTGTATGCGGCAGCCGCATGGCGGCCATGAGCATCGGCATTGGCGACGGGGACTTCGCGGCCGCTACAGTCCGCGCCCGTGATGCCGCCGGCCCCTGGTGCAAGCCCTGGCCCGGGCGATGGCACGCCCCGTGCATGCACGGGCTTCCACCCGGACGGGCGGCAGGGTCTGATTCCTAGAATCCCTGCCGATCCGGTACCGCCGTTGATGTTTTCAGGAGCCTCCATGACGAAGACCCTCATCACTGCCGCCGCGCTGGCGCTGCTGGCCGCCGGTGCGGCCCAGGCCGACACGCTGGCCAAGATCAAGCAATCCGGCGCGGCCTCCATGGGCGTGCGCGAGTCCTCCGGGGCGCTGTCGTACACGCTGGGCGACGGCAAGTACGCCGGCTTCCACGTCGAGGTCTGCACGCGCGTGCTGGCCGACGTGCAGAAGCAGCTGGGCCTGGCCAAGCTCGACGTGAAGTACGTGCCCGTCACGTCGCAGAACCGCATCCCGCTGGTGCAGAACGGCACCGTCGACATCGAGTGCGGCAGCACCACCAACAACGCCACCCGCCAGAAGGACGTGGCCTTCGCCGTGACGACCTACGTCGAAGAGGTGCGCATCGCCGTGAAGGCCAACTCGGGCATCACGAGCATCGCGCAGCTGGCCAACAAGAACGTCGCCACCACCACCGGCACCACCTCGGTGCAGCACCTGCGCCGGCACGAGCGTGGTGCCAACGTGAACTTCAACGAGGTCTTCGGCAAGGACCACGCCGACAGCTTCCTGCTGCTGGAGACGGGCCGCGCCGACGCCTTCGTGATGGACGGCCAGATCCTGGCCGGCAACATCGCCAAGGCCAAGAACCCGGCCGAGTACCGCATCGTCGGCGAAGTGCTCTCGGTCGAGCCGATCGCCATCATGATCCGCAAGGACGACGCGCCCTTCAAGAAGGCCGTCGACGACAGCATCATCGCCATGATGAAGAGCGGCGAGATCGGCCGCCTGTACGACAAGTGGTTCACGCAGCCGATCCCGCCGACCAACACGCGCGTCGGCCTGCCGGTGAGCGAGGCCACCCGTGCCGCCTGGGCCAACCCGAACGACAAGCCGCTCGAGGACTACCAGAAGAAGTGACGGCGGTACGCGGCCCCGGTTCCGGGGCCGCTTCACCTCGACGGCCCCGATCGCGGGGCCGGTGCACCTGAGGGAGGGAGCGCCGCGTGGCGACTTGGGATTGGCAGGTCTTCTGCAAGGAGACCGTGACGGGTGAGCAGATCGCCGGCTGCTTCGGCAAGGGCGGCGACATCACCTACCTGGACTGGATCATTTCCGCCTGGGGCTGGACGCTGAGCGTGGCGCTGCTGGCCCTGGTGGTGGCGCTGGCGGTGGGCTCGCTGATGGGCATCCTGCGCACGGCGCCCGACAAGCGGCTGGTGTTCATCGGCACGGCGTGGACCGAGCTGTTCCGCAACATCCCGCTGCTGGTGCAGATCTTCCTCTGGTACCACGTGCTGCCGGCGATCTTCAAGCCGCTGCAGGCGTTCCCGAGCTTCGTCCTCGTGGTGTTCGCGCTCGGTTTCTTCACCAGCGCGCGCATCTCCGAGCAGGTGCGCGCCGGCATCCAGAGCCTGCCCAAGGGCCAGCGCTACGCCGGCCTGGCGATGGGGCTCACGCTGCCGCAGACCTACCGCTTCGTGCTGCTGCCGATGGCGTTCCGCATCGTCATCCCGCCGCTCACCAGCGAGAGCATGAACATCATCAAGAATTCGTCGGTGGCGTTCGCGGTGAGCATCGCCGAGCTGACGATGTTCGCGCTGCAGGCCGGCGAGGAGACCTCGCGCAACGTCGAGATGTACCTGGCCGTGACGGGCCTGTACTTCATCAGCGCGTTCAGCATCAACCGCATCATGCTGTTCGTCGAAGAGCGGGTGCGTGTGCCCGGCATGATCGGAGGGAAGTGAGATGAATCTCGACTTCTCCTTCCTGACCTTCGACGTCCTGTCGAGCTTCGTCCTCAAGGGGCTGATCTTCAGCTTCCAGCTGACCATCATCGCGATGGTCGGCGGCATCGTGCTGGGCACGGTGCTGGCGCTGATGCGGCTGTCGGGCAAGCCCTGGCTGGTGATCCCGGCCGCGGCCTACGTGAACACCATGCGCAGCATCCCGCTGGTGATGGTGATCCTGTGGTTCTTCCTGCTGATCCCGCTGATGACCGGCAAGCCGCTGGGCGCGGAGGTGTCGGCGATGATCACCTTCACGCTGTTCGAGGCTGCGTACTACTCCGAGATCATGCGTGCCGGCATCCAGAGCGTGCCCAAGGGGCAGGTGCATGCGGGCTACGCGGTGGGCATGACCTACCCGCAGACCATGCAGCTGATCGTGCTGCCGCAGGCCTTCCGCAACATGCTGCCGGTGCTGCTGACGCAGACCATCATCCTGT
>JAIXTY010000219.1 GCA_027483705.1 Rubrivivax sp. | reverse complement strand
GGCACTCGCCGTGCTGCCGCCAGCCGGGCAGGGTGGCGTGCCAGGCGAGCTGGCGCTGTTCACGCCGACGGCCGGCGCACCGCCCCGCGGCTGGCCGCTGCGCAAGGAGGTGGTGGCGTTGGAACTCGCGGCCGTGGTGGCGCGTGTGGCTGGCGTGAGCAGCGTGCGCGAGCTGCAACTCGCCGGCGTGGCCGACACCGTGGCGCAGCCGCGCATCCCGATGCGCGGGCTGCAGCTGCCGCGCATCGCGGGCCTGTCGGTGGTGGCCGGTGAGGCGCTGCCCGTCACGGCCCTGCGCGGCGAAAGCGGCCGGGGCGACGACGGCGGCGCCGGCCAGGCCATGCCCGTGCCGGTGATCCCCGAACACTGCTGAGCCCAGCCAATAGCCATGGACGCCAACGGCACTCGCCACCACCTGCTGCAAGGCGCGGCCGACTGGGCGCGCTTTCGCCGCAGCGAGCGCGCGGCTGAAGAAGGCGAGCTGGCCTTCGATGCCAGCCGCGGCGAGATCACGCTGTGGCCGCAGGTCTTCCGCTTCCCGGCCGGGCGCGACGACCGGCCGGTGGCCTTGGACGACCGCCGCGGCGCTGCGCGCGATGCCCTGGGCAACTGGTACTGGATCGCTGCGGACCGTGCGCGCGTGATGGTGCGTTCGGAGGGTGACGACGTCGTCAGCGTGTTCTGGCCGGTGCCGGCCGATGCCGCGGCGCCCGCGCCTGGCGAGTTCGGCCCCGTGGCCGCACCGCCCGCTGCACCGCCGCGGCTGCAGGGCCTGGCCGTCACCGACGACCACCAGCTGATCGTCGGCCGCATCGACGAGCCCGGCCTGCTGGCCTTCGACCTGAGTGGCGGCGGCGCTCCGCGATCCTGGCGCTGGCCGCTGGCCTTCGAGCCCTGGGACCTCGTGCCGCGCCCCGGCGGCGGCGTGTGGGTGCTCGACCGCGCAAACCGCCGCCTGTGGCCGTTGGACCGGCGGTTGGAGGTGGTGACGGCCGACTGCGACATCGAACCGGAAGAGGCGCCGTTCGGGCCCGATCCCGCGGTGGCGTCCGGCGCTACGGCGTCAACGCCGATCGCCCGCCCGCGCGTGCCGCTGCGCGCGGCGCAAGGGCGGGCGCTGGCCGCCGCCGACCCCATCGCACTCGACGTGCTGCCCGACGGCGCCGCGCTGCTGCTCGACGCGCCGGGGCCCGACGGCTTTGCGCGCCTGTGGCTCGTGGCGCCCGATGGCACGGCGCGCAGCGCGAGCACGGCTGACTTGCTGCGCCACCTGGCCCCGGGCAGCCTGGGCTCGCCGCCGCAGTGGGCCGCCCACGACCTGGCCGTGCGCCCCAACGAGCCCGATGACCCGCCGCACTGGCGCGCACGTGTGCACGTGGTCGGCGCCGATGGCAACCAGGCCTTCGTCTTCGGCCTTTCCGACATCGAGGGCGTGCTGTTCGCGGACGCGCTGCCGCTGTACCAGCCGATGCGCCTGTTCGGTGGCCGCGCGCTGGTGGCGGCCGGCGAGGCGGTGCACTACGACTGCGGCTCCGACGCCGCCGGCGAGCCGCGTTTCATCGCCCTGGTGGCGCAACCGCGCGCGCGCTGGGTCGAGCGCGGCGAGGCGCTGACGCCGGTGCTCGACAGCGGCGAGCCAGGTTGCGTATGGCACCGCGTGGTGCTCGATTGCCGCTTCCCGCCGGAGTGCGGCGTGCAGCTCGAAAGCCGCAGTGCCGATGACTGGCGGCTGCTCGTCGACGAAGCCACGCTCACGCCCGCCGAGCGCGCAGCCCTGGGCCCGCCGCCCGAGGCCGATGCCTCGGCCGTGCCGCCCACCTGGCAGCGCGAGCCCGACCCGGCCGTGCGCGCCTCGGGCAGCGAACAGCCCTGGCGCCGCAGCGACCCCAGCCGCCACGCCGGCCACCGCGAGGCGCTGCTGCAGCGCGCGCACGGCCGCTACCTGCAGCTGCGCCTGGTGCTCACCGGCAACGGCCGCGCCACGCCGCGCGTGCGGGCGCTGCGCGTGCACCACCCGCGCTTCTCGTACCTGGCGCGCTACCTGCCGGCCGTCTACCGCGACGACGCCGAATCGGCCCACTTCCTCGACCGCTTTCTCGCCAACCCCGAGGGCCTGCTCACCAGCGTCGAAGACCGCATCGCTGCGGCCCAGGTGCTGTGGGACCCGCGCACCACGCCGCCCGAGGCGCTGGACTGGCTGGCCGGCTGGTTTGGCGTGCTGATGGACCCGGCCTGGGACGAGGCGCGCCGCCGCTTCTTCCTGCGCCACGCGATGCGCTACTTCGCGCGGCGCGGCACGCTGCCCGGGCTTCGCGCGGCGCTGTCGCTGGCGCTCGACGAGTGCGTGGACGAGCGCCTCTTCGACCGCAGCGAGGCCGAGCGCCCGGCCGCCGTGCGCATCGTCGAGCACTTCCGCCGCCGCCACACCCCCGCCGCGCTGCTGGGTGCGCAGGCGGTGGACGGCGGCGTGGCGCTGCCGGTGGTCATCGACCCCACGGCGCGCTGGACACCCGCGCTCGGGGGCGCTGAACTGCTGCGCCGCTGGCGGCTGGATGGCGGCGGTGCGGCTGCGGCGGCGTTTCCGCTCGTGCCACCGGCCGCAGCCGACGCCGCCACGCGCTGGCAGGCCTTCTGCGAACGCGAACTCGGCTTCGTGCCGCAGTCGGCCACGGCCACCGACGCGCAGCGCGCGCGCTGGCAGGCCTTCCTGGTGCACCGCTACCGCCAGCCCGTCGATCTGGCCACGGCCTGGCGGCAGCCCGCGATCCGCCGCTTTGCCGACGCGCCGCTGCCCACCACGCTGCCGTCCGACGGCGCGCCGCTGGCCGACTGGTGCCGCTTCGAAGGCACGGCGCTGGCCATGCACGCGCAGGCGCACCGCTTCACCGTGCTGCTGCCGGTGCCGCCGCGCCTGCGCACCGACACCGCGGCGCAGCAGCGCCGGCTGCAGCTGGCGCGCCAGGTGCTGGAGCTCGAGAAGCCCGCGCACACGGTGTTCGAGCTGCGCTTCTACTGGGCCGCGTTCCGCCTGGGTGCGGCGCGGCTGGGCAGCGACACGCTCGTCGACCTGGGCAGCCGCGCGCCGCAACTGATGACCCCGATGGTGCTCGGCCAGGGCGCGCTGGCCCAGTCGCACCTGGCCACGCCCCGCGCGGCCATGCCCGGCTTCGAGGAGCCGGGCCGCCTGCAACTCGGCCGCGACCGCATCGGCCGATCCACCCGACTCTGAACCGGTTTCAACGGAGCACGCCATGAGCGCCACGCCCCATCCCTGCCTTGCCTCGCCGCCGCGCGCCGATCTCGTCGGCCCCGACCCCACGAAGCACGTCAAGTTCTCGCTCGGCATGATCCTCGGCGCCGACGACTTCGACCAGGAGTTCGCCTGGCTCTCGGGCCGCGACCGCTGGCTGGCGCGCGACGTGCTCGGCTACGGCACCGTCAACGGCCTGCAGGTGTCGATGCGGCAGGGGCCGGGTATCGTCACCGAGGTGGCGGTGGCCTGCGGCTCTGCGCTCACGCCTTCGGGCCAGCTGGTGCGCGTGACGCCCACGCAGTGCGCCGCGCTGGCACCCTGGCTCGCGCACGAAAGCCGGCGTGAGGCCGTGCTGGCGCAGGCCGCGCTCTCACCGGCCGAGCCGCTGCGCGTGTACGTGGTGCTGGCCTACCAGCCCTGCGAGACCGACGCGCGGCCGATCCCCGGCGAGCCCTGCCGCAGCGAGGCCGAGGCGATGGCGCCCTCGCGCATCGCCGACGGCTTCCGGCTCGAGCTGCGGCTGGCCCCGCCGCCGCAGCCCGAGGAGGACGCGGTGCGCGGCTTCGTGCACTGGCTCTCGGGCAGCGTGGAGATTGCCGACGCGCCGGCGAGCGGGCCGGTGGAGCACCTGCTGGCGCTGCTGCGCGCGGCAGCCGAGGGCGGGGGTTCGCCGGGCGTGGCGCCGTGGGTGGTGGAGGTGGGGGAGGGCGGTGGGGCTTCACCGCCGATGTCGCCGCCGATGTCGCCCCCGGAGAGCTCGCCACCGTCGCGCTTCGTCATCCCGCGCGACCGCGCCTGCGAGTACCTGCGCGCCGCGCTGCGCGTGTGGATCACCGAGTTGCGCCCGCACTGGCACGAGGAGTTCGGCGCTTGCCATGGCTGCGGCGAGAGCGTGTCGCCCACGCCCGCGGCGCCGGTGGACGAGCTGCTGCTGGCCGAACTGCGCGTGCCGCTGACGGCCGCGGGTGCGCTGGACCCGGCGCTCGATGTGACGGTGATCGAGGACGACCGGCCCGTGCTCGCCCACCTGCGGCTGCTGCAGGAGTGGGCTGCGTGTGGCCCGGGGGGCGTGGGTGGCGTGGGCGCGCCGGGACCGCAGGGCCCGGCCGGCCCGACGGGGCTTCAGGGCCCGACCGGCCTGGTGGGCCCCACCGGGCCCCGGGGCGATGTCGGCCCGCAAGGGCCCGAGGGTCCACGGGGTGGCGAAGGGCCTCGTGGCCCCGAGGGACCTCGTGGTGCTGACGGCGCCACTGGGGCAGCCGGCCCCCGGGGCCCGGCCGGCCCGGCTGGTGCGCCGGGCAGCCCCGGCACCGATGGTGCGTCTGGCGCGCCAGGCCCGGATGGCGCGGCAGGGCCGCGCGGCGAGGCCGGCCCGCGCGGGCCTGCAGGCGTGCCCGGCCCGGTCGGCCCGCAGGGCCCGGCCGGCGACCCCGCCGAGCTGGCCGGCCGCTTCGTCGAGATCCCGCCCACTGCCGGCCAGCGCCTCTTCATCGCCGCCGCCGGCTTCCTGCGTGGCCGCACGCCGCGCGGGCCGGTGTTCAACGGGCTGCGTTTCGTGTCCATCGTCCGCAACCGGGTGCTCTACACCTACGACGGCTACCGCCTCCCCGACGCGCGCTTCGGTGTCGTCGTCAAGGCCTTGCCTTCCACCAAGGACGGCGTCGTGCACGTGATGTTCGATGACTTCGACCCCGGCGGCTTCGTGCTGGGCTTCTACAGCGTGAACGGGTCGCCGCTCGAAAGCGGGCTGGTGCTGGAGGCCTCGGTGATGATCGAGGTCAGCCAGTACACGGCGCGGACCTGAGCGGGAGCCGCGACATGAGCACCGTCGTAGAACTGCTGCAGCCGCTGCTGGCCGGGGGCATCCAGCGCAATCACTTCTTCAACGGCCGGCTGCTGTCAGCCGAGGACCTGCGCGCCGAGCAGGACGCGTCGCGCGCGCAGGCCCGCGGCCTGGCGCGCGGCCTGGGCGCCGGTGTTGCGCAGGGGCTGGACGTCGGCATCGCCAGCCGCGGCCCCGTGCCCACCTTGCGCGTGGCGGCCGGCATCGGCTTCAACGCGCTGGGTGATCCGGTGCGCCTGGGCGAGCCCTGCGAGCTGCGACTCGTGCCACCCACCACCACGGCCACCGTGGCCGGCGGGCTGTTCGCGGCCTGCGAGCAGCCGCTGACGCAGCCCTCGCTGCTGTCGGCCTCGATCTGGGTGCTGGCGGCGCGGCCGGTATCGGGCCTGGAAGGCCGCGCGCCGATGGCCGAGCTGCAGGCCATCGCGTCTGGCCGCGGCCACTGCGGCGCACGCTGGACGACCGAGGGTCTGGCCTTCCGCTTGGTGCCGGTGGACCCCGATCAGTTGCACACGCTGCTGCCGCAGGCGCTCGATGCCACGGGCCTGCGCCAGGCCGCGCTGCGCATCGCGATCGCGTCGCTGATGGCCACCACCACGCCCGAGGCCACCGAGCGCCTGCGCAGCCTGCTGGCGCACACGGCCCTGGGCCTGGACACGCTGCCGCCGGCGGCACGGGCCTGGGGCGTGGCCGACGCGCTGCGCGAGAAGGGCCTGCTCGCCGACTGCGACCTGCCGCTCGCCCTGGTGGTGCTGGGCGCCGGTGGCCTGCGCCTCGTCGACGGCTGGGCCGTGCGGCGCCCCTGCGCCGGGCCCGGTGCCGTGGCCGACTGGGCCGCGCTGGGCGCCGCGGGCCGGCGCCGGCTGGAGGGCGAGGCCGCCCTGCAGCAGTTCCAGGCCCAGCTGGCCGGCATCACCCCGTTGGCCGGTGCCGCCGCCACGCGCTGGCTGCACGCGCTGCCCGCCGCCGGCTGGCTGCCGCCGGCCTGGGACTGGCGCAGCTTTCTCGGGCCCCACGCACCGCCGCAGGAGACGCCCGTCGACGCGGCGTTGCTGCGCAGCCGCGTCGTCGCGGGTTTCGAGCAGGACGCCATCGTGCTGGGCCGCGCGCCGCTGGCGGCGCTGCGCGTGTACCGGGCCGCGGGGGTCGACGGCGTGGTGTTCGCGCGCGCCGACGAGGCCGAACTGCGCGTCACGCTCGCGCCCGTGCCGGGCGCCGACGTCGTGCTGAGCGTGCAGCCGGCCTCGGGCCCGGCCGTCAACGCCGTGCGCAGCGCCGTCGGCAGCGTGGCGCTGCACGGCATTCCCCCGGGCGATGGCGCACGGGTGCGGGTGCGGGCCGAAGGCTTCGAGCCCTTCGAGGCCGCGCTGCCACGGCTGGTGGGCGGCCAGGTGCTCGCCGGGCAGGCGCTGACCTTGACGCCGCTGAAGGGCGGCACGATCGAGGTGCAGGCGCTCGACATCGAGGGCAAACGCAGCCTCGGCGACGAGGTGCAATCCATGCTCGCCATCCAGGGCGGCACGACGCTCAGCGCGCGCTACGCCGCCAGCCGCGACCGCTGGGTGTTCACCGACGTGCCCGCCGGCCGGTGGCAGTTGGTGGGCGATGCGCCCGGCTACCAGAGCAGCATCAAGGACGGCGTGGGCCCGGTGGTGCCGGGCCAGACCTTGTCGATCCCGCTGCTGTTCGATCGCGCGGCCACGCGGCTGGAGCGGCCTGACCTGTGCGTGTCGCACGGCACCACGGCACTGGGCACGGCCGGCGCGCTGCGCAAGCTGAGCTCGCTGCGCCTGTGCTTCGTGCTCACCGGCACCGTGTTCGACGCCGGCTACCACGCCACGCGCCAGCCCACGGCCAAGGCCCGCCGGCTGGACCCCGACGTGCGCTTCGGCATGGAGACCCGGCGCAAGAGCCGCAGCAGCAAGTCCGGCCGGCTGGGCTTTGGCGTGGGCGCGAGCGACGGCGCGCTCACCACGGCCAAGGGCGGGCCGTGGACCGGCTTCACGCACGTCGACAAGGTGCCCAGCGCCGTGCGCAGCTGGATGTACGAGTGGCGCACCTGGTTCGCCACCGCGCTGGACGACGCCAAGCTGCTGAACACCGAGCCGCGGCTGCTGGTGTCGCCCGACTACGAACGCCCCCGCTTCGTCGAAGGTGCGGCCCGGGGCTTCCGCGAGACGCCGCCGGCCTGGGTGGACTTCGGCCCCTTTGCCGTGCCCGTGGCGCTCAAGTTCGACGACGGGCGCACCAAGGCCCCGGTGGTGCTCGACAAGGGCGCGAAGTTCCTCGACCCGCGCACCGCCCGCGCCTTGCGCGATGCCGGCATCGAGCAGGTCGACGATCTCGCCTGGGCCTGGACCGACCTGCTGGTCGACGCCACCGGCCTGCCCGAAACCGACCTCTGGCTGGCGATGCAGGAAGCCCAGGAGGCCGTGGTCCGCATCAACGACGAGCGCGGCTGGATCGACGGCCTCACCAAGGACGAGAACGACCGCCTCAAGCAGGCCGGCTACGACGACGACGTCAAGCTTTCGCGGGCCACGGAGTCGGAGCTGACGGCCGTCTTCGGCAGCCCGTACAAGGCGCGCATCGTCAAGCGGCAGGCCGAGCAGGCGGTGGTCAAGCCGCGCGTGAAGAAGGGCGTCAAGCCCGGAGGCGGCTTCAAGTGATGGCCGACACGGTGCAGCACCTGCGGCTGCGGGGCGGCGGTGGCACCGGCGCCGTGGGCCGGCGCCACCGCGCCGAGGCCACGCTGGCCGGCGGCCTGCCGGCCCCGCGGGGCCTGCCGGCTGGTGCGCTGCTGTGCGTGCGGCGGGTCGGCCTGCGCCTGCCGGTGGGTGCCCTGTCGTCCGTGCCGCGGCAGGCTGCGCCGCGCCTGCAGCAGCAACTCGACGAGGCCTGGGCCGTGGCGGTGCGGCCCGGCGCCGGCAGCCCCGGCGCGGCCGTGCCTGCCCTGTGGTTTGCCGATGCGGCCGAGCTGCTGGTGTTCGTGGCGCGCCGCGCGCAGGCGGGCGACACCGCGGCCTGGTGGTGGCCTGCGCTGGCCGGCACCGCAGCCCCGCCGCAGGCCGCCGCGGCAGGAGTGTGGCAGCGGCAGGCCCAGGCCGTGCCCGCCGCGGTGATGGCGCTGGGCGATGCGGCCCTGGCGGTGTGTGCGGCGCTGGGGACGCCGGCCTGCGAGGTGGTGGCGCAGGCCGTGGCGCGCGTGTTCCGGGTGCCGGCCTGGGGCCGCGTCGAACGGGGCGACAGCCGCCCCGAGACCACCGACGCGGCGGGCGCCGAGCCCCATCGGCCGCCATGGCGCGCCGAGGCCGCGGTCGCGCGCCAGGCGCCGTCGTCTGCACCGCACCCGTCCCACATGACGGATGGCCCCCGACCGCCCGGCACGAGGCCCGCCACCGGGCCAGACGCAGCCCCGGCCGCCCCGACGTCGGCCGCGGCGCGTCTGGTGGCGCTGGCGCGCGTGCTGGCGCGCGAGCCCTGGTCGGCCACGGCGGCCGGGCTGGCGGAGCGGGTCGGGCGCGAGGCCCGCGCGCTGGCCGCGATGGGGTCGGTCTCGCCCGCGGCGGCCCCCATCGGCGACGGCGCACCGACGCCGCCCGCCACCGACGCCGTGACCCCAGGCACGACTTCGCCGTCGAGCCGCCGCCAGCGCGCGCCGGCGCTGGCCGATCACCGTGGCGTCGAGCGGCCGCGCGCCGACGGCATGCCGCCTCACTCGGACGTCAGCACAGCCACGCTGTCGTGGCCCAGGCCCAGCCGCTGCCTCACGCCGCATGCCGGCCTGTTCTTCCTCGTGCCCTTGCTTCAGCGCCAGGGTGTCTTGGGCGACTTCACGGCGCCCGCGCGGGCCGGCCCCGGAGGCCACGCAGCCTGGCTGCTGCTGGCGCTGCTTCGCCGCCTGGCCGCTCGCCAGCTGCACGATCCGCTGCCCGAACTGCTGAAGACCTGGGCCGGCGCCGCCCGCCGGCCGCGCGGGCCGGTGCCTTGGCGGTCGGGCTTCACGGCCCTCGTGATGGCCCTGCAGGCCGATGCCGCGCAGCGGCTGGGCCGGCCACCCCGGGGGACGCTGGCCTGGCTCGTGCGCCAGCCGGGCTGGGTGCAGCTGGGCCTGTCGCGTCTGGACGTGGGCTTCGACCTGCAACGACACCCGTTCGCCATCCGCGCCGCGGGCCTGGACCGCGACATCGGCTGGCTGCCGGCTGGCGGGCGACACCTGGCCTTCCACTTCGACGCCGCATCGCCGGGCCCGGCGGAGGCGGCATGAACGGCCCGCTGCGCCATCCAGCGTGGTTCGAGGCGCTGCCGCCCAGCGCGCCGCAGCACTTTGCGCTGCAGTTCTTCGCGGCGCTGCTGGTGCTGCTGCAGCCGCTGCTGGCCGCGGCGGGCTCGGCGCGGGCGCTGCGCGAGCGGCTGCCCTTTC
>JAIXTY010000300.1 GCA_027483705.1 Rubrivivax sp. | reverse complement strand
TGCCGTGCTATGCGGGCAGCGGCTGGTGGGCAGCGAGCCCTTCGCCGTGCTGCTGGCCGACGACCTGATGGTGCACGAGAAGCCCATCCTGAAGCAGATGGTGGAGCAGTTCGCCGAATGGCGCGCCAGCATCATCGCCGTGCAGGAAGTGCCGGCCGAGCACACGCGGCGCTACGGCATCGTGGCCGGCACCGAGGTGAACGACCGGCTGGTCGACGTGAACCGCATCGTCGAGAAGCCCGCGCCCGAGGTGGCCCCGTCGCGCCTGGGCGTGGCCGGCCGCTACATCCTGACGCCGGGCGTCTTCCACGAGATCGCCACGCAGCCGCGCGGCGTGGGCGGCGAGATCCAGCTCACCGACGGCATCGCCTCGCTGCTGCGGCGTGAGAAGGTGTTTGCCTACCGCTACGAAGGCAAGCGCTACGACTGCGGCAGCAAGGAAGGCTTCCTGGAGGCCAACGTCGAGCTGGCACTGGCCCACCCGCAGCTGGGACCGGGCTTCCGCGCGTTCCTGAAGGGCCTGGCGCTCTGACGCCGGCCGCGCCGCCTGCGCTCAGCGGCGGCGCAGAACGTGGGTGTATTCGGGGCCCGCGGTTCCCTGCTCGACCAGTTCGTTGCCGGTCTGGCGGGCAAAGGCCTGGAAGTCCCGCACCGAGCCGGCGTCGGTGGAGATCACCTTCAGCAGCTCACCGCTCACCATGTCGGCGAGCGCCTTCTTGGCCTTCAGGATGGGCAGCGGGCAGTTCAGCCCCCGGGTGTCGAGTTCGCGGTTGACGTCCATGGCGGGGGCGGATTCTAGGTGCGCGCAGGAAACTCGATGAACGTGGGTTCATGCCCGCGGCTGCGCAGCCAGTCGGCCAGCGCGTAGCCGGTGCCGGCCGGCCAGCACCGCACGTCGGCCGGCGCGAACAGCTTGTACTCGGCCAGTTCCGGGCTCAGCCGCACCTCGCCGCGCGCCTGCACGTGGTAGGCGATGATGACCTGGTTCATGCGCTGGAAGTCGTACACGCCGATCAGCGAGACGCGCTCGGCCACCAGCGACGTCTCTTCGAGCACCTCGCGCGCGATGCCGGCCTCGGGCGTCTCGCCGGCCTCCATGAAGCCGGTGATCAGCGCGAACATGCGGCCCTTCCAGGCGGCGTTGCGGGCCAGCAGGATGTGGCCGTCGCGGTCGGTGCACTCCACCACCGCGGCCAGCACCGGCGTGGGGTTGTTCCAGTGCGTCCAGCCGCAGGCCGGGCAGCGCAGGCGCGTCTTGGCGCCGCCGTCCTCGTCGGCCACGATGGCCGCGAGCGCGGTGCCGCAGGCCAGGCAGAAGCGGGGTTCGAACGCCATGGGAACGGCGTGGCTCAAGCCGGGAACACGCCGGTCGACAGGTACCGGTCGCCGCGGTCACAGACGATGAACACCACCACCGCCCCCGGCTCGCGCTTCGCGATCTGCAGCGCCACCCAGCAGGCGCCCGCCGCCGAGATGCCGGCGAACAGGCCCTCCTCGCGCGCCAGGCGGCGGGCCATGTCCTCGGCGTCGGCCTGGCTCACGAGCACCAGCTCGTCGACGTTGCTCGCGTCGTAGATCTTCGGCAGGTAGGCCTCGGGCCACTTGCGGATGCCGGGGATGCGGCTGCCCTCGCTGGGCTGCGCGCCGACGATGCGCACGGCCGGGTTCATGCGCTTCAGGTAGCGCGAGACGCCGGTGATGGTGCCCGTGGTGCCCATGGCGCTGACGAAGTGCGTCACGCGGCCCGCGGTGTCGGCCCAGATCTCGGGGCCGGTGGTCTCTTCGTGCACACGCGGGTTGTCGGCGTTGGCGAACTGGTCGAGCACGCGGCCCTTGCCGTCCCGCTGCATCTGCTCGGCCAGGTCGCGGGCGTACTCCATGCCGCCGCTCTTGGGCGTGAGGATGAGTTCGGCGCCGAAGGCTTTCATGGTCTGCGCGCGCTCGATGGACAGGTCCTCCGGCATGATCAGCACCATGCGGTAGCCGCGGATGGCCGCGGCCATGGCCAGCGCGATGCCGGTGTTGCCGCTGGTGGCCTCGATCAGCGTGTCGCCGGGCTTGATGTCGCCGCGCTCCTCGGCGCGGCGGATCATGCTGATGGCCGGGCGGTCCTTCACCGAGCCTGCCGGGTTGTTGCCTTCCAGCTTGCCCAGCAGCACGGTGTCGTCGCCGATGCCAATGCGGGCCGGCAGGCGCTGCAGGCGCACCAGCGGCGTGCCGCCGATGGCGTCCTCGAGGGTCTTCCAGGGGGTGTTCGAACTCATGCGCCGCATTCTCGCAGCCGGCCCGGGGCCGCGCAGGGTGCGTGTGATAATCCGCACCGCTTCGGCGACCCCTGCGCCGTATCTCGCCCGCGTGACGAAATCGGTAGACGTAGCGGATTCAAAATCCGCCGCCGCAAGGCGTGCCAGTTCGAGTCTGGCCGCGGGCACCAACCCTCCGCAAGCCCGCCGTGTTCATGCCGCCGCTGCCGCCGACCACCCGCAACGTGATGATCGCCTGCGCGGTGGCCTTCCTGCTGTCGCAGCTGGTGCCCACGGGCATCCTCGCGCTGTGGCCCATCGGTTCCGGCGCCTTCTGGCCCTGGCAGCTGCTGAGCTACGCGCTGCTGCACGGCGACCTCGCCCACCTGCTGTTCAACATGCTGGGCCTGTGGATGTTCGGCGCCGAGCTCGAGCGCCTGTGGGGCCCGAAGCGCTACCTGCAATTCATGGCCGGTGCCGCCGTGACGGCCGCGCTGGCGCAGCTGGCGGTGACGGCCCTGATGGGCTCGGGCAACCCCACCGTGGGCTTCTCGGGCGTGCTCTTCGGCCTGTTGATGGCCTACGCGCTGAGCTTCCCGCGCCGCCACTTCGACCTCGTCGGCTTCCTGCCGGTGGTGCTGCTGTCGCTGGCGCTGGTGGTGCCGCGCGGGCTGTCGGAGGTGTTCAACATCGCCGGCATGGTGCTGTTCTTCCTGCTGTTCACCAACCGCCAGGCCGTGCCCATCCCGCCGGTGTTCGTGCCGGCGATGACGCTGGTGGCGCTGTACGGCGCGCTGGAGCTGGTGCTGGGGCTGTTCTTCCGCAGCGGCATCGCCCACTTCGCGCACCTGGGCGGCCTGCTGGGCGGCTGGCTGATGATGGCCTGGTGGCGCCAGCGCTTCCGCAGCGACGCGCGGCGCGGCCGGCGCTGAAGTTCGCGGGCCCGCTCAGGCGCCGCGCAAACCGTCGGCCACCGTGGGGTGGCGCAGCACCAGGCGCAGCTCGCGCTTGAGGCGCTGGTTGCCGATGCGGCGCGATTCGCCCATGAAGCTCATCGTCATCGGCGACAGCGCCTGCGCGGCTTCGGCGCGGCTCAGCCGCGGCACCGGCGGCAGGCCGGCCAGGCGGGCGACGAGATCGAGGTAGTCGCCCATCAGCAGCTCGGTGTCGTCGCACACGTTGACCACACGTTGCGGCTTCGCGCGCGACAGCGCGGCCACGCAGGCGCGCGCCAGGTCGTCGGCGTGGATGTGGTTGGTGTAGACGTCGTCTTCGGCCCGCAGCGCGGGTGCGCCGCGGCGTACGCGCTCGCGCGGGTCGCCGCCCTCGCGGTCGGGCGCGTAGATGCCCGGGATGCGCAGCAGCGCCGTGCGCGCGCCCGAGCGGCGGCCGAACAGGCGCACGCGGGCCTCGGCGTCGACGCGGCGCCAGGCGCGCTCGGTGGCGGGGGCGGGCGCGGCCGTCTCGTCGATGCGCTGGCCGGCGCGGTCGCCGTAGACGCCGGTGGTGCTGGCGTAGACGAAGCGCACGACGCGCCCGCCGCGGGCCAGCGCGGCCAGCAGCGCGGCGGTGCGCGGATCGGAGCGGCCCGAGCCCGGCGGTGGCGCCAGGTGCAACACGGCATCGGGCAGGCCGCCCAGCCGGCCCAGCGTGGCGGCGTCGTCGAGGTTGCCGATCAGCGGCACCGCGCCGGCGGCGCGCAGCGCCGCCACGCGGCCGGGAGACGAGGTCAGCACCACCACCCGCCAGCGACCGCGCACGAGGGGCAGCACCCGCAGGCCCACGTCGCCGCAGCCGACGATCAACAAGGTGCGGCGGCGGAGTCGGGCGTTCGGGGTCATCGGCGGGGGTTTCGGGTGCGGACAGGGCCGGCCTGAGGGTCACAGGCGCGGGGGCACAATTCCACCATGAGCTTCAAGATCACCCTCGAGCCCTCGGGCCTGCAGTTCGACGTCGCGGCCGACGAGGCCATCCTGCCCGCCGCCATCCGCCAGGGCGTGGGCCTGCCCTACGGCTGCCGTGATGGCGCCTGCGGCTCGTGCAAGAGCCGCCTCGTCGCCGGCCAGGTGAAACACGGCCCGCACCAACTGAAGGCGCTGTCACCGGCCGAGGCCGACGAGGGCTTCATCCTCACCTGCTGCGCGGTGCCGCAGAGCGACTGCACGGTGCATGCGCGCAACGTGCCCGGCGCCGGTGAGTACCCGGTGCTGAAGCTGCCGACGCGCGTGATCAGCATCGACAAGCCCGCGCCCGACGTCGCCGTGCTGAAGATGCAATTGCCGGCCAACCAGAACCTGCAGTACCGCGCCGGCCAGTACGTGGAGTTCATCCTGCGCGACGGCGCGCGCCGCAGCTACAGCATGGCCAACGCACCGCACCTCGTGGGCAGCCCGCCGGCCATCGAGCTGCACGTGCGGCACATGCCGGGCGGCAAGTTCACCGACCACGTCTTCGGTGCGCTCAAGGAGAAGGACATCCTGCGTATGGAGGGCCCCTTCGGCAGCTTCTTCCTGCGCGAGGACTCCGACAAGCCCATCGTGCTGCTGGCCAGCGGCACGGGCTTTGCGCCGATCAAGGCGCTGATCCAGCAACTGCAGCACAAGGGCTCGCAGCGCCCGGCCGTGCTGTACTGGGGCGCGCGCCGCCGTGCCGACCTGTACCAGCACGACTGGTGCGTGCAGGCCGCCGCCGAGATGCCCACCCTGCGCTACGTGCCGGTGCTCTCGGAGCCCACGCCCGACTGCGCCTGGGACGGCCGCACGGGCTTCGTCCACCAGGCCGTGATGGCCGACTGGCCCGATCTCTCTGGCCACCAGGTGTATGCCTGCGGCGCGCCGGTGATGGTGGAGTCGGCGCAGCGCGACTTCACGGCGGCCTGCGGGCTGCCGGAAGAGGAGTTCCTCGCCGACAGCTTCACGTCCGAGGCGGACAAGCACGGGGCGGTAGGGTGAGGCGCTTCGTGCGTTAGCCCGGTTTCGGGCTGGCGCACATCCCTCGGTCGTGGGCCCCCTGGCGGGCCACCCCTGTCAAGGTTGACAGTGGGCACGCCGAGGAGCGATGGGCATGCTGGTGGCGACTGGGAGGATGGCAGCAGGTGTCGATTGGCACCTATTGCCAGACAAGAGAGGAGTCGCCCTTGAAACGCCTTGCGAAGCTGCTGGCGGGCTTGCTGCCACCGTGCCTTGCCACTTCATCCAGCCTGAAAGCCGCAGTCATGGCAGCGGCCTTGCTCGCTGTTTCGTCGTCAGTAGTCGCCGCTGACGTTTGCGCGTCCAGCGCCGCGTGCAACCCGGCCTCGGCCCATCGGCTGACCAGCTTGGCCATCGACAACGGCATGGGCGCATATCGATACTTCGCCAATCCATCTGCGGCTGAGGTGAGCGCGGCGCTCCTGTCGGCCTGCGGCTTCTATGCCGAAGGCCACTCCACACCTGGGCCAACGGGAGTTCGGACGGTTGTGGATCACTGCAGTCTTCCCGCAACTCGGGTGGAGTTGTCCGCCAGCGGTGGCCAGTGGGCGACGATGTCGGTACTTGCGGGCTTCAGCACATATCGGAACAGCGACGGCACGCTGGTTCGGAGAACTCCGGTACGGCCGTACAACCTGGGCCAAGGCAGCTGCTCTGACCCCTTCAACGTCAATCTTGCGGGCGTCGGCACTGACGGCCAGTGCTACTGCAAGTACGGCCGAGACTACGTCAGCTCCCTGGACGCTTGCATGCTGGTCATCGACCGCTTCACCTTCAAGGACCGCCCAGACCAGTGCACACGCACCGGTTCAGGCCAGACCGGCTCCCGATCCAACCCCAGCTTCGGCAACCCGATCCAGCCGCTCTCGGGGCGCAAGCTGCACGCCGAAGACCTGGGCCTGTCGGTCGGGGCGTATGCCCTGTCCCTGGTCTACGACAACGTCCAGCAACTGCCCTACGGCGCGGGTTCCAGCCTCGTGAACGGCTCGCCGGCCTTCGGCCTCAAGCCGGCCCACACCGTCGCCCCCAACTGGACCAGCAGCCTGCACAAGTCGCTCGTGCCCCGCTGGGATCGCAGCGTGCAGGCCTTCCGGGGCGCCGGCCGCTGGGTCAGCTTCACCCGGGTGGGCAGTTCCAACGACTACACGACCGATGCCGACGTCACCGACACCCTGGTCAAGACCACCTGGGGCTGGCGGTACCGCGACGTCCACACCGGCGCGCTGGAGGACTACAACACCGCCGGGCAACTGGTGAGCGTCTTCCACCGGACCGGCAGCACGCTGAGCTACGAATACAGCACCGGCAGCACGCCCGCCACCCAGGCCCAGCGCGCCGGACTGCTGATCAAGGTGACCGACGAACGAGGCCGCAGCATCGACTTCTTCTACGGGGCCAACGACCGCCTGCTGCAGCTGGCCTCCTCGAGCGGCGTCACGGTGGGGCTCGGCTACGACGGCCTGGGCAACCTCGGCTCGCTGGCCTGGGGCGACGGCAGCTCGAAGACCTTCCTCTACGAGAGCACCAGCCTGCCGAACGCCCTGACCGGGATCGTCGACGAGCGAGGGCTTCGCCACAGCCAGTACGGCTACGACGACGACGGCCGGGCCGTGCACAGCGCCCTGCTCGCGGCGGCAGGACAGCCCGTGGCGGGCTACTCGATCATCGGCTCGGCCGGCACGCGGCCCCACATGCGGGCCTCGGAATGGCGCGAGCCGGGCACCGAGATCCTGTGGCGCGACCACGTGCTGATCAGCGCCGAGGAGCTGTCCTTGCAGCTCCCGAACGCTGCCGTCTCGGTGCTGCGCGGGGGCACGATCGTCGGCACGCCGGCGCTCCAGCGCCTGAGCCAGCCGGCGGGCAGCGGGTGCGGTGCCAGTTCGTCCGACGTGAGCTACGACGCCCGCGGCAATGCCACGAGCCGGACAGACTTCAACGGCGTCAAGTCCTGCCACGCCTACGACGCCCGCAACCTGGAGACGACGCGGGTGGAAGGGTTGCCGGCCAGCGCCGCCTGCGATGCGGTGCTGTCGGCGTCCACCGTGCCGCCGGGCGCCCGGCGCATCACCACCAGCTGGCACCCGATCTGGCCGCTGCGGGCACGCGTGGCCGAGCCCGGACGCATCAGGACGTTTGTCTACAACGGGCAGCCCGATCCCACGATGGCGTCGGCCGTGGCCAGCTGTGCCCCTGCGACGGCCACCCTGCCCGGTGGCCTGCCGATCGCGGTGCTGTGCCGTGAGGTCGAGCAGGCCACGACCGATGCCGATGGTGCCCTGGGGCTGTCGGCAGCACCGCAGGCCTCGCCGCCGCCCCGCCGCCAGGCGTGGACCTACAACGCGATCGGCCAGGTGCTGACGCACGACGGCCCCCGCACCGATGTGGCCGACACGAGCGTGTACACCTACTACGCCGAGACCTCGATGACGGGCACGGGCCTGGCCGCCGTGGGCTACACCCGCGGCGACCTCGCAACGGCCACCAACCCCGCGAGGCACACCACCCGGTTCACGGCCTACAACGCCCAAGGTCGCCCGCTGACCGTGGTCGACCCGAACAACACGGCCACCGAGCTCCAGTACGACCCGCGA
The DNA here is from genome assembly GCA_027483705.1 of Rubrivivax sp. Taxonomy (GTDB): domain Bacteria; phylum Pseudomonadota; class Gammaproteobacteria; order Burkholderiales; family Burkholderiaceae_C; genus Rubrivivax. The sequence goes on along the minus strand of JAIXTY010000300.1, from coordinate 4,545 downwards.
CAGCGCGTCCTCAGTGCCACGAAGGCCGGCACCCAGACCTCGTTCAGCTACTGGCCCAACGGCTTGCTCCGCCGCGCCACGGAACCGGATCTGTCGTGGATGGAGTTCGAGTACGACGGGGCGCATCGGCTGATCGCCGTGCAGGACAGCGCCGGCAACCGGGTGAGCTACACGCTCGACGACGCCGGGCAGCGCACCGGGGAGCGCTACACCGATCCGGCCGGCGTTCTGCGGCGAACGCTGGCGCGAACACTCGATGCTCTGGGTCGGGTGGACACCGTGACGGGGCGGGAGTGAAGCCATGACGACAACATCACGCGGATTCCGCCTGCTCCAGGCATCCCTGGCCCTCATTGCCCTGCCGGTGGGCGCCACCTTGCCGCCTGTGCCGGTATCGCCCCCACCCAGCCAGGTTCTGGAGTACGACGCCGAGGGCTCGCTCACCCTGCAGGGCCAGGGCGTGCGCGGCGCCCTGCTGCCCACGCGGCACGAGTACGACGGGCTCAAGCGGCGCCAGCGAACCATCGACGCGCGCAACAAGCCCATCGTCATGTCGTACACCGGCCGTGACGACCTGACCGGCGTGACCGACCCCCGCGCCCTGGTGACGCGCTACGAGCGCAACGGCCTGGGCGACGTGACGGCCGTCTCCAGCCCGGACACCGGCCTGGAGGCGATGAGCTTCGACGCGGCCGGCAACGTGCTCACGCGGACCGACAGCCGCGGCGTGACATCCAGCACCGTGCGCGACGCCCTGGGCCGCGTGACGTCGATGAGCTACAGCCAGCCGGGCAAGCCGCCCCAGGTCTTCAACTGGATCTACGACCAGACCGGCCCGGGCTTCGGCCACGGCGTCGGACAGCTGACGACGGCGGCCTACCCCGGGGGCGCCGACCGCTACGCCTACGACGCGCTCGGCCGGCTGACCAGCGCCACGCAAACGGTCGAGGGCGAGAGCGTGGTGGCCCTGAAGACCGAGTGGGCCTACGACCCTGCGGGCCGGGTGGCGCGCCTGACCTACCCCTCGGGCCGGGTCGTCCACATCACGCGGACGAACGGCGCGGTCACCGGGCTGGCCTGGTCGGCCGACGCTTCGTCATCGCTCACGCCGCTGATCAGCGGCGTTCAGCAGCTGCCCAGCCCGGGGGCCGATGGGCCGTTGCGCGCCTGGGTGCTGCACCTGAACGGCTCGACGCTGAGCCAGGAGCGCGTCTTCGACGACTGGGGCCGCGTGGTGCGCTACCCGCTGGGCGGATCGGTGCGCGACCTGACCTACGACGCAGCCGATCGCATCGTCTCGTTCACGCACTACAACGCGGTGTCGGGGGCGCCGGTGACGGCGCTGGACCAAAGCTTCGCCTACGACGAGGTGGGCCGCCTCACCGCCGTGGGCACCAGTGTCGGGAGTTGGGCCTTCGGCTACGACGACACCGGCAACCGCACCTCCAGCACCTTCACGGCCGGCGGCGGCACCCAGAGCCGGGTGTACAGCATCGCGCCCAGCAGCAACCGGCTGCTGGGCATGAGCAACCCGGCGCGCACCTTCTCGCACGATGCGGCCGGCAACACCGAGTCGGACGTCCAGGCCGGCGTCGGCTACACCGCCACGCACGACCTGTCGGGGCGGATCGTGCGCATCGACTCGGCGCAGGCAGGTGGCTACCGGTACCAGACCGAGTACGCGCACAACACGCTGGGGCTGCGGGTGCTGAAGCGGCCGATCAGCGCGCAGCGGTGCGTCACCAGCCCAGGTGGCGCCACCGCCTGCTCGATGCTGGGCGCGGCGCCGGTCACGGTCTACGTGCACGACTCGAACGGCCAGTTGCTGGGCGAGTACAACGAACTCGGCGGCGTGATGCGCGAGTACGTCTGGCTGCAGGGCACGCTCGTGGCCGTCCTCGACGGGCGACCCGCCAGCACGCAGGTGTCGTTCGTCCAGACCGACCACCTGGGCACGCCGCGGGTGGTGATCGACAGCGCGGGGCAACAGCGCTGGAGCTGGCTGGCGGAGCCGTTCGGCGACAGCGCGCCGGTGGAGAACCCGATCGGGGCTGGGGTGTACCGACTGAATCTGCGGATGCCGGGGCAGTACTGGGATCTGGAGTCGGGGCTGAGCTACAACTGGCACCGTTCTTATGATGGGGGGGTGGGGAGGTATACGCAGGCGGATCCGATTGGGCTTGAAGGAGGGATCAACGTGTACGCATATGTCCATGGCAACCCGGTCAGCTACGCGGACCCACGAGGTCTGGATCCGTGGTTCTCAGATCCGTCACTGAATCACAGGGTTGACTGGCCCGTGCGCTATGCGCCGAACTCTGGACAGCCGGCGCCTGCAATTGAAGCCCACGCGTCGTGTCTTCAACGGTGTCTCGGGCAGTCATTGACCATTACTAGCGGAACCTCTCCGCGACCGAGCCCGACATCAGCTCACCCCCGCGGAGTCGCTTGCGACTTCGGCTGCAACACGAATCCAGAGTTATGTCGCTTGCCCCGGCTGACAGTCAGCGATTGCGCTCTCTACTGCGGATTCACTCATGGCCTGTTCCATGCGCCCCCGCATTGGCATCTTCAGGTCGGACCGGGCGCAAGCGTTCCTGCGCTTCTGCCTAACGCACCCATGCCGCTACCGTGAGAGTTGCACGCATTCCAGCGGAGGCCTCAACGGCGAAGTCATTGCAGCCCTGCTTTCGGACTGCTGTCCTCTTGTTGCTTTTGGCTTGCCAATCCTTCGCAATCGCGGCCGTTGATACGAAGCAGTTGATCGTTCAAGACTTCGGCGACGTTCAGCCTCAGCCACGGACTTGGACAGACAAACTCGGTCGCCACATTGAGGTTTGTGGTGGTGATTGGTGCCAGCTTGTGAGCCAGCCAGCAAAGCCACGCGTAAAGGACCAGAGTGCATGGGATGCGGCCTTCTTGATGATTTTCTTCTTTGCGTCATCGGATGACTACCGAGCACGCCGCAAGGAGTCTGCAATGCAGCTGCTTGGACAATACTCGGCTTCTTGCCCCAAGCAAGTTAGAGAACTTGAGACGGCGCGGTGCGTTTTGCGGGGGCTCAGCAGCAGTCGGGATCTCAAGTATTTCCACACCACATATGACGAAGGTGCTCGATGCGTAGGCCGTTTCAGCGTCGATCCGCCGCACTTCTCACAGAGGCTCGTATGCACGAGTGCGCCGGTTCGAGAGCTCGATCCGGCTGACTGGGCACGTGCACATCCTCGGCCCAATGCCGCCCCGGCTGCCACACGGTAAACGGGAGGTACGGGGTCACGTCGGTCCGAGGTCACGTCGGTCAGGGGTCAGGTCTTGCCTTTCCCATCAATCAACGCCGCGTCGCCCCCATGTCCCGCCCTCTCCGCATCGAGTTCCCCGGCGCCGTCTACCACGTCACCTCTCGCGGTCACCGGCGTGAGCCGATCTACCGCGACGACATCGATCGCATGGCGCATCTGGATGTCATCGCCCAGGCCATGGACCGCTTCGATGCCCAGGTGTTGGCCTATTGCCTGATGGGCAACCACTACCACCTGGTGCTCTACACGCGCCTGGGCAACCTCTCTCGCGTCATGCGCCACATCAACGGCGTCTACAGTCAGACGTTCAATCGGCGGCACGATCTCGTAGGGCATCTTCTGCAGAGGCGCTTCAAGGCGATCCTCGTGGATCGCGACGCCTATCTGCTCGCGCTGTGCCGATACGTCGAGCGCAATCCGGTTGCCGCTTCGCTGGTGGCGATGCCGGGCGACTGGCCTTGGTCCAGTTACCGCGCCCATGTGGGCGCCCAAACCACGCCGCCCTGGCTCGACAGCGACGGGCTTCATGCGTACTTGCTGGGCCGCACCGTCAGAACCGGGCGCGATCGGCAAGCCGCCGAGCGGCGTTATGCCACCTTGGTGGAGCAAGGCGATGCCACCGACGCGACTTTCTGGCAGGAGCATGTACAAGGCCAGATCTTCCTGGGCGACGACGCTTTCGCCCAGCGCTCACTGGCCCAGGTGTCCGGCACGCAGCGCGCCCAGCGCGAAGTGCCCAAGGCGCAACGCCGGATCGAGCTGACCTGGCCAGATTGGCTGGCCCGCGCAGGCCACGACCGCGATCGAGGGCTCTACCTGGCGTACCGCGAAGGAGCATGGACGATGTCGGCGCTGGCGCGCGAGGCGGCGCTGTCGGTCAGCCACGTGAGCCGCCTGATCGCGCGCGTGGAGCTTGAGGAGAAAAGGGAGACCTGACCCCAAGACTCCCCAGGCGCGGGAAGCGGCGCTCTCGGTGAGCCACGTGAGTCGCGTGATTGCACGGGTGGCGCGCGAGGAGAAAAGGGAGACCTGACCCTCGGCGTTCTTTTCATCGGCCCTCTCAGCCCACACCTCAGCCGCTGCCAGCGGAGGCACCCCCAGCCGCCGATAAACTCTCAAACCACCCGCCCACCCGCCCCACCCCATGAGCTCCAACCGCCGCAGCAAGAACATCACCGAAGGCGTCGCCCGCGCGCCCAACCGCTCCATGTACTACGGCATGGGCTACACCGAGGGCGACTTCGGC
>JAIXTY010000174.1 GCA_027483705.1 Rubrivivax sp. | reverse complement strand
TGTGCTTGTGAAGCGCACGGGCCACCAGTTCCTTGCCGGTGCCGCTCTCGCCGGTGATCAGCACCGTGACGTTGCTCTGCGAGAGGCGCCCGATGGCCCGGAACACGTCCTGCATCGCCGGCGCCTGGCCCAGCATCTCGGGCGTGGCGGCGGGGATGGCGTCGCCCACTTCCTCGCGCAGGCTCTCCTGCACGGCGCGGCGGATCAGGTCCACCGCCGCCGTCACGTCGAACGGCTTGGGCAGGTACTCGAAGGCGCCGCCCTGGAAGGCGCTGACGGCGCTGTCGAGGTCGGAGTAGGCGGTCATGATGATGACCGGCAGCCCCGGATGCCGCTGCTTCACGGCGTTCAACAGTTCGATGCCGCTGCCGCCGGGCATGCGGATGTCACTCACCAGCACCTGCGGCGAATCGTCTTCCAGGGCCTTGAGCACGTCGCGCGGGCTGGCGAAGGCGCGCACCGGGAACTGCTCGCGCGCCAGCGCCTTCTCGAGCACGAAGCGGATCGATTGATCGTCGTCGACGACCCAGATGGGTTTCATGGGCCTGCCGCTCTCCCGTGTGTGGTGCCCGCGAGGCTAGGGCAATGGAATCAGGATCTTGAACACCGTCCGCCCCGGCACGCTGTCGCATTCGATCGTGCCGCTGTGCTGCTGCACGAAGGTCTGCGCCAGCGTGAGCCCGAGTCCGCTGCCGCCCTCGCGCCCGCTGACGAGCGGGTGAAAGATGCGGTCACGGATGTCATCGGGCACACCGGGGCCGTTGTCCTCGATATGCAATTCCAGTGCCAGTCGGAAGCGCTGGCGGCCGAAGGTGGCCTGGCGGGCCACGCGGGTGCGCAGCATCAGGCGCGCGCTGCCGTCGGCGATCTTCTCGGCCAGCACCTGCGTCGCGTTGTGCGCGATGTTCAGCACCGCCTGGATGAGCTGCTCGCGGTCGCCGCGGAACTCGGGCAGGCTGGCGTCGTAGTCGCGCACCACGGTCAGGCCGCGCGGGTGCTCGGCCAGGATCAGGGCGCGCACTCGCTCGCAGACCTCGTGGATGTTGACGTCGGCCACCACGTGCGGGCGGCGGTGCGGCGCGAGCAGCCGGTCGACCAGGCTCTGCAGCCGGTCGGCCTCGTGGATGATGACCTGCGTGTACTCGGTCAGCTCCTTCGAGTTGACCTCCATCTGCAGCAGCTGGGCCGCGCCGCGGATGCCGCCCAGCGGGTTCTTGATCTCGTGCGCGAGGTTGCGCACGAGGTCCTTGCTGCTCTGCGCCAGCGTGTTGGCGCGTTCCTCGCGGTCCAGGCGCGTCTGCTGCTCGATCTCGAGCAGCTCCACCAGCACGCAGCCCGGCAGGTCGGACTGCGTGACGATGGCGTGCACGGGCAGGTCGCTGGCGCCGGCGCGGCGCAGGTGGGTGTCGAAGCGGCTGGTGGCGACGAAGTTGCCGGCCACCGCGTGCAGCGTCTCGCGCATCGGCGCGGCGTCGACGAACCAGTCGAGCAGCGAGCTGCGCTGCAGCGAGCGGCGCGAGGCGGCCAGCGTGTTCTCGAGCGCGCCGTTGACGCGCAGCACGTGGCCGTCGGCGTGCACCAGCGCCACCATCGACGCCAGCTGGTCGAAGGCGTCGAAGCGCTCGACGTCACGCTCGGGCGCCACGCCCGCCGCGCGAGGCACCGGCGGCTCGGCCGCCATCAGGACGGCGCCAGCTTCGCGAGCTCGCGCTTCAGCGCCGCGATGTCGGCTTCCTTGCGCTGGATCGCGGCGCGCATCTCGGACACACGCTCCTGGAAGCGCGCGAAGTTGCGCTCGTCGCCGCGGCGCTCGATGTCGCCGTTGTTGAACTCGACGCGCATCTGCGCCAGGCGCTCCTCTTCGCGCTGCAGTTCCTCTTGCAGGATGCGGCGCGCATCGGCGTCGCGGGCGCGTTGCGCGGCGGGGTCGACGCGCGTGTCGCCGGCCGGGCGTGCTCCCGGGGCCGTCGGCGCCGAGGCCGGCGCGCGCCGCGGCGGGGACTGCACCACCGTGACCGTGGCGCCATCGATGGTGCGGCAGTTGCGCTCGCGCGCCTCGGCGGCCGACAGCGTGTCGGTGTACAGCACCGGCGGGCCGGGGCAGCGGTACACGGTGCGGGCGTCCTGGGCGCTCGCGAACGGCGCGTGCGCCATCAGCAGCAGCACGGCGGCGCAGGCGGCAAGGCGGGCGGTGGATCGCATGGGCGGGATTGTCGCGCAGCGCGCCGGACGCGCCAAAAGGAAACGGCCCCCGCAGGGGCCGCTGTCATGTGAGCCGGGCCGGCGCGAGCCGGCCCCGGTCATCACAGGGAATAGTACATGTCGAACTCGAGCGGATGGGTCGTCATGCGGAAGCGGGTGACCTCCTGCATCTTCAGATCGATGTAGGCGTCGATGTAGCTGTCGGTGAACACGCCACCCTTGGTCAGGAACGCGCGGCCCTTGTCGAGGTAGTCGAGCGCCTGGTCGAGGCTGTGGCAGACGGTCGGGATCTTCGCGTCTTCTTCCGGCGGCAGGTGGTACAGGTCCTTCGTGGCGGCTTCGCCCGGATGGATCTTGTTCTCCAC
>JAIXTY010000258.1 GCA_027483705.1 Rubrivivax sp. | reverse complement strand
TCACGGGTCTCTTCGTCGCCATCAGCATGTGCACGGGCGGCGGCGCCTGGGACAACGCCAAGAAGCTGATCGAAGAAGGCTTCACCAGCGCCGACGGCGTGCTGCACAAGAAGGGCGGCGACACGCACAAGTCCGCCGTCACCGGCGACACCGTCGGCGACCCCTACAAGGACACCGCCGGCCCGGCCGTGAACCCGCTGATCAAGATCATCAACCTCGTGGCGCTGTTGATCGTGCCGCTGCTGCCGATGAGCGCGGCCACCAAGCCGGCGGCGGCGCACACGACGCCGGCCGCGGCCACCGCACCGGCCGCCGCCACGCCGGCGCCGGCCATGGCGCCGGCGCCGGCTTCGGCGGCGTCGAACTAGCGCCTGGCTATCGAGCGGGGCCGCCCTCGGCGGCTCCGCCATCGCCGACGCCCCACTCGGCGGCCAGGTGCCGCCGCACCGCGGCGTCGCGCGTCAGCGCCAGGGCACGCGCCACGGCCGGCCCCGCGGGCGCGGCCCCGGCCTGCGATCGCAGCAGGTGGACTCGCACCACCCAATACGGCTGGTAGTCGCTGGCCGACTCGGCCACCGCGTCCAGTGCGGCCTCGGCGTCGGTCAGGCGGCCGGCGGCGTGCAGCGCCGCCGCCAGCCCGACTTGCGCACCCACGCTGGGGCTGCGGGCCGCCAGCAGGCCGTACAGCGTGATCAGCGCCTCGTGGGCCGTGCGGCCGGTGATCGCGCGCTGCACGTGCACCGACTGGATGGCGGCCTCGCACTGGAAGCGGCCGTAGCGCCCGGCGCGCGCGGCCGTGGTGAGCAGTCCCTCGGCCTCGATCACGAGTTCGCGGCGCCACAGCCGCGCGTCCTGCTGTTCCAGGGGCACGAAAGCGCCATCGGCCGTGCGGCGGGCCGGGCGCCGCGCCTCGCAATACAGCATCAGCGCAAGCAACCCCGGGGGCTCGGGCTCGTCAGGCAGCAGCGACGCCAGCAGCCGCGCCAGGTACAGCGCCTCGTCGGCCAACTCATGCAGGCCCTCGTCGGCACCGGGCACGGCGTCCCAGGCCGTGCCGTAGGCGGCGTAGATGGCCTCGAGCACGTCGTGCAGGCGCTCCGGCAGGTCGTCGCGCTGCGGCAGCTCGAAGCGCAGGCGGGCATCGCGGATCTTGGCCTTGGCACGCACCAGACGCTGCCCCATCGTCGGCCCCGGCACCAGGAAGGCGGCGCCGATGCGTGCGGCGTCCAGGCCCAGCACCGTCTGCAGCATCAACGGTGTGCGCACGGCGGGGTCGATGGCCGGGTGGGCGCAGACGAACAGCAGCTTCAGCCGCTCGTCGGGCAGTGCGGCGGGCTCGGGCGCGGCCTCATCGGCCAGCAGCGCCAGGTCCACGGCCACCGCCTCGGCGACGGCACGGTGGCGGGCGACATTGGCCAGCGTATGGCGTGCCGCCGTCATCAGCCAGGCGTCCGGGTTGTCGGGCACGCCGGCCTCGGGCCAGTGTCGCAGCGCCGACGCGAGCGCCTCGGCCAGCGCGTCCTCGGCGGCGGCGATGTCGCGCGTGCGCGCAGCCAGCAACGCCAGCAGGCGGCCGTACGAGTGCCGGGCGGCCGCCTCGGCCGCCCTGCGGGCCCGTTCGGCCGTGCCGCTCATGCCGCCGGCGGCGCCATCGGCGGCAGCACCGGGCGCACCTCCACCGAGCCGGTGGCCGCGCACGGCGCCTGGGCCGCCCAGGCCAGCGCCGCATCGAGGTCGGGCACGTCGATCACGAAGTAGCCGCCGAGCTGCTCCTTCGTGTCGACGAAGGGCCCGTCCTGCACCAGGCGGCGGCCATCGCGCACGCGCAGCGTGGTGGCGGTGTGCGGGCCCTGCAGGCCATCGCCCTTGACGATGACGCCAGCCTGCGCCATGGCGCCGATGAAGGCGTTCCAGCCGCCCCAGTAGGTGGCGGACTGTTCGGGGTGCAGCCGCATCGCGAAGTCGGCTTCGGATTCGTTGAGCATCAGCAGGTAGTGCATGGGTTTCTCCAATGGTGGGTTCGGGTGATGATGGGTCGGTTCAGCGCCAGCCGCCCTGGCGCGCGGCCACGCGGGCCAGGCCCAGCAGGCCGGCGGCGATGGCCAGCACCAGGCTCAGCACGGCCAGCTGCGACGGCATGACGGTGAACAGCCCGTGGATCGCGTCACCCGCGAACAGCGCGACGTAGGCCACCAGCGAGGTGGCCAGCACCGGCACCGCCACCCGGCGCCGCAGCGCCATCGCCAGCGAGCCCGCCAGGCCACCGAGCACGCCGATCGCGAACACGGCGTGCATCCAGGCCGGCAGGTTGGCGTACAGCGCCGCCTGCTCGGCATTCAGGCCTCGGGCCATCAGCGAGGCCTCGGTGGCCGTGAGGCCGCCGACGAACTGCACGATCCCGAACAGGTTCCAGGCGATGCCCAGGACGGCTGCCGGCAGCACGGCCCGCAGGATCGGGGCCGCGACGGGCAAGGGGGTGGACAAGGTGCTCATGGGGTTGCTCCGCTCGAAGCCCCCGGCCGGACGGGATGTCGGCGCGATCCGAGGCTTCCAATGCGATGACACGCGGCGCGCTGCGATTTCGACATCGGCCCCGAAACTTTCTGCGTCAGACCGCCGGCCCGTCGAGCGCGCGGCCGATCATCGCCAGGACGTGCGACACCGACTGCGCCCGCGCCGCCGGCGACAGCCCCAGGTGCGGCATCACCTGAGCCTGCCCGATCGACGCCAGCCCGTGCATCAGCGACCAGATGAACATCGCGTCGAGGTCGACGCGGTCGCGCGCGCCGCGGCCGTCGCCGTGCAGGCGGCGCAGCACGGCCCGCAGCACGTCCAGCGCGTGGCGGGCGTCCACGGCCAGGCCCAGTGCCTCGGCCGGGTCCGGCCAGGGGGTGGCGAACATCAGCCGGTACTCCAGCGGGTGCGTGGCCGCGAAGTCCATGTAGCGCAGGCCCAGGGCGCGCAGGTCCTGGCGGGCGTCGTCGGTGGGTTCGCGCGCATCCAGGTGCTCGGCGAAGCGGCGGAAGCAGCGCCGGATCACCTCCACCAGCAGGTGGTCGCGGCTCGGGTAGTGCTTGTAGGGCGCCTGGTGCGACACCCCCAGGCGCCGCGCCACCTCGCGCAGGCTGAGCTGCTCGATGCCGTGCTCGGCGATGAAGGCGTGGGCTGCGCGGACGCAGGCCTCCTTCAGCTCGACGGGGGCGGCGTGCGAGGGCTCGGTCGGCATGGCCGGCATTGTGCGCCCACGGCCTCGAAAGACCTTCTGGTTGACGCCGTCAACCTGTGAGCCTTAGTCTGTTGACACTGTCAACCAAACGCCGCCGCCATGCCCGCCCACCAACCCGACCCGGCGTCCACCGCCCCGGCGCGACGCCGCTGGCTGCGGGCCGCGATCACCGCCCCGCTGGCCGGCCTCGGCCTGGGCGGCTGCGCGGCCTTCGACTACTCGGCGGCCGACGCCCCCGAGGCGCTGGAGACCCCGCCGCGCCTGGAGCCGCCCCCGCGCATCGCGTTGGTTCTGGGCAGCGGCGGCCCGCGGGGCTATGCGCACATCGGCGTGCTGCAGGTGCTGCAGGAGGCCGGCATCCAGCCCGAGCTCATCGTCGGCTGCAGCGTCGGCGCGCTGATCGGCGCCTTCTGGGCCAGCGGGCTGGACGCCCGGCGCATCGACGAGATCTCGATGGAGGGCGGGCCGCTGACGGTGTTCGATCCCACGCCCTTTGCCGACCGCGGCTGGATCCGCGGGCAGAAGCTGCAGGACTTCGTCAACCGCGGCCTCGGCGGCCGGCGCCTGGAGCAGCTGCCCCGGCGCGTCATCGTCACGGCGGCCCGCCGCGGCGACAAGGCGCCGCGCTACTTCATGCAGGGCAACGCCGGCGTGGCGGTGCGCGCCTCGGGGGCGATGCCGGGCATCGTGTCGCCGGTGGGCATCGGCGGCGTGGAGTACGAAGACGGCGACGAGGCGCTGCCGGTGCCGGTATCGGCGGCGCGGGCGGCCGGCGCACGCTTCGTGATCGCCGTGGACGTGTCGGCGCGGGCCGGCAGCACGCCGGCCGATGCCAGCGAGGCGCAGCGCGAGCGCGACCGGCGCCGCCGCCAGCGCATCGACCCCGAGGTCGCGCGGGCCGACTTCCTGCTGCACCCCGACCTCGACTACCGAGCCGGCCCCTGGCGCCGCTACTTCGTCGACTCGCGGGCCCGCGGCGAGGCGCATGCGCGCGAGCAGTTGCCGGCCCTGCTGGCCGCACTCCGGCAGACGGGATGGCGGCCGACCCCGATGCAGGTGGCGCGGGCCGACACGCCGCCGCGTTAGCCTTGCGCCCGTCGGGGGCCGCCAGGCCGGTGCGCGCTCCCGCCGGACCTGAAAGCCCTTCACGATGATCGTCGGCATCGACCTCGGCACCACGCACAGCCTCATCGGCGTCTTCCGCGACGGCGCACCCGTCCTCATTCCCAACGCGCTGGGCGACCTGCTCACCCCGTCGGCTGTCAGCCTGGACGAGCGCGGCCACACGCTCGTGGGCCTGGCC
>JAIXTY010000010.1 GCA_027483705.1 Rubrivivax sp. | reverse complement strand
GCGCACCAGCATCGGGTAGGGGTGCGGGCCGGCCACGGTGCCGATGATGTAGAACGTGTTCTCGACGTTCGTCACCCAGTCGCGGAGCGCCTCGTTCAGCGCGTCCTTCAGCGTCTTGCTGCCGCTTTCCACCGGCACCACGCGGGCGCCGAGCAGGTGCATGCGGTAGACGTTGGGGCTCTGGCGCTTGACGTCCTCGCTGCCCATGTACACCACGCACTCCATGCCGTAGCGGGCGCAAATGGTGGCCGTGGCCACGCCATGCTGGCCGGCGCCGGTTTCGGCAATCACGCGCGGCTTGCCCATGCGGCGGGCCAGCAGCGCCTGGCCGATGGTGTTGTTCACTTTGTGCGCGCCGGTGTGGTTGAGGTCCTCGCGCTTGAGGTGGATCTGCGCGCCGCCGAGCTCGCGGCTGAGGCGGGCGGCGTGGTAGATCGGGCTCGGCCGGCCCACGAAGTGCGCGAGTTCGTGCTTGAACTCGGCCACGAACTCGGGGTCGTTGCGGTACTTCGCGTAGGCCGCCTCGAGTTCGGCCAAGGCGTGGATCAGGGTCTCGGCGACGAAGGTGCCGCCGTAGAAGGTGCGGCCTTGCGGGCCCTCGACAGGGCCGAAGTGCCCGCGCGCGTCGGGCTGGTGGTACTCGAACATGATGGGATCAATCCTTCAGGAAGCGGCTTCGGCGATGCGGTCGTCCGCGTCGCGCACTGCCTGGCAGAACCGGCGCATCAGGCCGGCATCCTTGATGCCCTTGGCCTGCTCCACGCCGGAGCTCACGTCAACGGCCCAGGGCCGGACGGTGAGCACGCCATCGGTCACATTGGCAGGACTCAACCCACCAGACAAAACGACCGGAGCGGGCACGTTGCGTGGAATGAGTGACCAATCGAAGACCTTCCCACCACCGCCGAAACCCTCGACGAAGGCGTCGAGCAGCAGGGCCTGGGCGCTGGCGTAGCGCGCGGCGCAGTCTAGCAAATCGACCTCGTGCGCTGAGCCGCGCGGGCCCATGCGCACGGCGCGCAGGTAGGGCCTTGAAGCCGCTTCGCAGTCGGCCGGGCTTTCGTCGCCATGGAACTGCAACACCGCGTGCGGCACCGCCTCGATTCCCGCGGCCACCTCGGCCGGCGTGGCGTTCACGAACAGCAGCACCGGCGTCACGAAAGGCGGCATGCACGCTGCCAGCTCGCGCGCCCGCGCCGGCGTGACGGCCCGGGCGCTCTTCAGGTAGAGATTCAGGCCGATCGCATCGGCGCCCGCCGCGCAGGCAGCCTCGACGTCGGCTTCGCGGGTGAAGCCGCAGATCTTGATGCGGGTTCGGTGCATGGGCGAGGGGTTCAGATCGGCAGCCAGGGCGCGCCGGCCACCGGCTCGGGCAGGCCGAACGCGGCATCGTAGTACGGGCCCAGGAACGTGAGCCCGTCGGGGCTGAAGGTGGGCGCGGCGGCATCGCGGTCGCGTGCGGCCAGCACCTCGGCCATCCAAGACGGCGGACGCCGCCCGCTGCCCACGGCCACCAGGCAGCCCATCAGGTTGCGCACCATGTGGTGCAGGAAGGCGTTGCCGTCGAAGTCGAAGGCCCAGTAGCCGGCCATCGGGCGGCCGCTGAAGGCGATGTCGATGGCGTTGAGCGTCTTCACCGGCGTCGGCGACTGGCACTCGCTGGAGCGGAACGACGTGAAGTCGTGCGTGCCGATGAGGTGAGCGGCCGCTTCGCGCAGCGCCGTCGCATCGAGCGGGCGGAAGCTCCAGCCCACCAAGCCGGCATCGAGCGCCGGACGCACGGGCGACTCGCGCAGCAGGTAGCGGTAACGGCGGCCGCGCGCGCTGTTGCGGGCATGGAAGTGCTCGCTCACCGGCTGCGCCCACTGCACCGCGATGTCCGGTGGCAGGAAGCGGTTGGTGCCGCGCACCCACGAAAACGGCTCTCGCTCGACCGACGCGTCGAGGTGCACGACCTGGTTCAAGGCATGCACACCGGTGTCGGTGCGGCCGGCGCACACGGTGACCACCGGCACGGCCGCGAACGCGCCGAGCGCCTGCTCGAGCGCGTCCTGCACGGTCTGCCCGCCCGGCTGGCTCTGCCAGCCGAGGTAGGCGCCGCCGCGGTAGCTGACGCCGAGCGCCAGACGCGACGGCATCGGAGGGTCAGCCGAGCTTCTCGAGCATGCCCTGGGCCTTGGCCTTGAGCGCGCCGTCGGCCTTGGACACGACTTCCTCGAGCAGGTCGCGGGCACCTTCCATGTCGCCGATCTGCCGGAACTCCTCGGCCAGCTCCAGCTTGCGGGCCAGCGGGCCATCGGCCGAACTGTCCGCGGGCGGCGCCGGCGTCTCAAGGCCGAAGTCGCCGAAGTCCAGCAGGCTGGTGGCGCCCGACGGCTCCGAGGGCGCCGGGGCCGCCGGCGCCAGCACCTCGGGCAGCGAGCCGAGGTCGAAGTCGAGGCCGTCGTCGGCGGGCGTCGGGGCGGGCGCCGGCGCGGGCGAGCGCTTGCCCAGCGACACCGTCTGCGGCACCGGCTCGACGTCGGCCGACGAAGGCCGCTTCACGGGCACCGTCTTGGGCTCGGGCTCCAGCGACAGCGTGTTGTCGCTGGCGAACGGGTCGTCGATGGAGGCCTGCGGCGCGATCGGCTGCGTCGCCTCGGGTGCGCGCACGGGTTCGTCGCCGCCCAGGCCGATGTCGAGGTCGAGGTCGATGCCGTCCAGCGTGGCATCGGCCGCCGGCTCGAAGGCCGGGGGCTGCGCGGGCGCGGTGTGCGGCACGGTGCTGGCGCCCAGCGGCTCGACGATCTGGCCGGCGTTGCCGCGCACCTCTTCGGGCATGCCACCCGGCTGGTACAGCGGGTTGTCGGGGTCGATCGTGCGGCCGAGTTCCTGCGCCTTGGTCCAGTCCTCGCCCTCGCCGCGCGTCAGGCTGTACATCTGCGTGGCCAGCAGCTCGAAGCCCTTGGCATCGCGGCGCTTGGCGTAGACCTCCAGCAGCTTGCTGCGGATGGCCATGCGCTCGGGGCTGGAGCGCATCGCCTCCTTCAGGATCTCCTCGGCCTGCAGGTCGCGGCCGTAGGCCAGGTAGACGTCGGCCTCGGCCACCGGGTCGACGTCACCGATGGCGTCGAGCTGGCTGAGCGAATAGCTCATCGACGAGGACTGGCCG
>JAIXTY010000313.1 GCA_027483705.1 Rubrivivax sp. | reverse complement strand
GAGCACGCAGCCGCTGAACTCGCTGGTGATGCTGGTGATCAGGAAGTCCATGAACTCCTGGTGCAGCTCGGGCGGCAGCGGCTTCACCTCGGCGGCGAAGGCCTCGTCGCGCTTGAAGTGGTCGTGGTTGTTGTCGCCTTCGTACTCGGCGAGCATGGCGTCCCACTCGGCGCGCAGCGCGCTGATGTCGAGCTGGTTCATCGCCGCGTAGTCGGTGGTGTAGAAGCGCGGCGAGATCAGGTTCTCGGTCTTCGCGCGCTGCATCACCTGGTCGGGGTTGTCGAGGGCTTGAACGGTGCTCATCGCGGCTTACTCCTTGGGCAAACTCTTCAGGGACTGCAGCGCGCCGGCCGGGAGCCAGCGGGCGAAGACGGCGGCGTTGTCGGGGCCGAACGACGCGAGGTCGATGCGCTGCCCGGTCTGGGGGTCGGAGATCAGCAGCCGGCCATCGGCGTGCAGGCTCAGCACGTAGGGCGGGGCCTGTCCGATGCTGTGGGCGCGGCGGTCGCGGGCGAGCCCGCGCAGCACGCCGCGCAGGAAGCCCAGCTCGCCGCGCAGCTCGGCCAGCAGCTCGCCGGTGCGCGCGTCGCTCACGCGCACCGCACCGTCGGCCGTGTCGGCGAAGGCCAGCGTGCGCTCGGCCAGTGCCGCCGGGGGCTGCACGATCGGGCTGAAGCCGGCGAGCCGCATCACGGCGACGCCGCCCAGCACCACCAGCAGCAGCGCGCCGATCGAGCGGACCAGCCAGCCCGGGATGCGCTCGGGCGCTGCGTGCGAGGAGCTGCTGCTCATGCGGCCTGCCCCTGGGGTTGCAGGTCGATGCCGACGCCCGTGCTGGCAGCGGCTTCGGGACGCGCGGCCTGCGCGTTGACGGCGGCCCAGGCCTCGGACAGGCGTCGCGCCACGGCGTCGGCGTCGGCCAGGCAACGCAGCATCGGCTGCGGCCGCGCAAACTGCCAGGGCCGCGCGTGCGGCCACAGGTGCAGGAACGCGATGCGCGTATCGCCGCGCAGCTGCAATGCCAGTTCGCCGTGGCCCTGGCCCAAGGGCAGCAGGTGGGCGGCGTCGACATGCCGCAGCGGCAGGTTGTAGGTGACGGTGAGCACGATGCCGATGCGCATGACGATGCGCTTGTCGGTGAGCGTGTAGACCGTGGTGCTCGCCGTCAGGCGCGCCAGCGCCGCCAGGATGCCGATGGCCACGGCGGCCAGCAGCGCCAGCACCAGCGAGCCCTTCAGCGCGGCCAGCAGCGGCAGCCCGTCCTGCAGCTGCGAGCCCAGCCGCCAGGCCAGCATCAGCGCGAAGTAGCCCGCGACCAGCGGCAGGTGGAAGATGCGGCGGGCCACGAGGCCCGGCAGGGGCTGGCCCTGCCACAGCAGCCGTTCGCTATCGGGCAGGCGCTCGGGAAGCCCGAACTGCGGCTCGAATTCGTGCTCCTGACCCCGATGCGGGGCGGCTGCGACGGCCCTCACAGCAGCGGCTCCAGGCGCTTGGGCTCGGCATACAGCAGCCCGGCGCCGAAGTAGGCGGCGATCTTCTCTTCCTCGAGCAGCGTGATGGTGTCCGTGGACTTCGTCGCCGGCACGTCACCCCACTGGCTGGCCAGCAGTGCATGCACGTGCACGGCGTCGCGGGTGATGCGGCAGAAGGTCATCGGCACCAGCGCGCGGCGGCTGCCGTCGGCGAGCTCCACGTCGAGGTAGCGGAACATCATCTCCGGTCCGTCGACCCAGAGCTCGCGCACCGTGCCGGCGTTGTCGCCGTAGGGGTCGAGCACGGGCATGCCGCGTGGGTCGGGGTCGTTCTCGCTGACCTCAAAGCCGGGGCACACCGCCAGCGGGCGGATCTTCGGCTGGTCGTGCGCGTCCATATCGGGGTGGTCGGCACGGGCCGCCCAGGCGCCGCTGCCCACGCCGGCCAGCAGCGGGTTGCCCACTGGCTCGATGGGGCTGCCCTCGCTGTTGTGCGAGCGTTCGCCCTGGCCGGTCTGCGCGCCGGGCGAGCCCGAGGGCACCTGGATCTCGGTGCCGTCGTGCAGCAGGTAGGTCTTGGGCGCGGGGATGCCGATCCAGCCGTCGTGCGAGGTGCCGCGGTGCGTTTCGAGCGGATAGCCCTCGCGGCGGTTCTCGCGGGCGCGGTAGTAGATCCGGCCGGCGAAGAAGATCCAGACCGCGTACAGCCCGAGCTGGGCGACGTCCACGAATCCTGTGATGGCTCCGGTTCCCATGGTGGCTCCTTGGAGGGTTGGCTTGATTGACGGGTGTCGGGGACTGCTCAACCCGGGAAGTCCGCCAGGCCGAAGCGGCGCGGTTCGGCACCGGCTGCATCGGACGAGGGCGGGGTGGGGGTGCGCTGCCGCGTCACCAGCGGGCCGAGCACGGCCAGCGTTGCGAACAGCAGTGCGAGTTCGAGGTGGTAGACAAAGGCGTAGCCCGTGGCCGGCATCTGCAGGGCCTCGCCGAGCCAGCCGCCCAGGGCCAGGTGGCCGACGGCGTCGCGCAGGGCCCCGCCCAGGGCGACGCTCACGCCCGCCGCGGTGGCGACGACGCCACCCCAGGCGCCGAGCACCATGCCGTGCAGGCCGCCGCTGTCCAGGGCCATCGCGGCCGACAGCGTGCCGACCGAGAACAGGCCGCCCCCGAAGCCGATGAGCGCGACGCCGACGCGGAACAGGCCCGGCGAGCCCAGCGGCTCGGCGAACACCACCAGCGAAAAGGCCAGCAGCCCGACCAGCAGCCCGTGGGCCGCCAGGCGCCGCGGGCAGGCGCCCCGCGAGAGGCGCCGTGCCGCCCAGGCGAAGGCCAGCAGGGCACCCGCGGCCATGATGCCGGTGAGGCCGGTCGTCTGGCCGACCGAAAGGCCCAGCACCTCGCCGCCGTAGGGCTCGAGGATGATGTCCTGCATGTTGAACGCGGCCGTGCCCAGGCCCACCGCCAGCAGGAAGCGCACGACGCGCCCATGCCGCGTGAACTGCGCCCAGCGCTCGGCGAAGGTGTCCGTCTCGGCAGGCGCGCGAGCGCGGTTCGGGTCGCGCGCCTCCTGCTTCCACACCGCGACGAGGTTCAGCGCCATGCACGCCAGGGCCGTGCCCTGCACCACCTGCACCAGGCGCGTCGGCGTGTAGTTCGCCAGCAGGATGCCGAACAGCAGGCCGCTTCCCACCATGCCCACCAGCAGCATCACGTACATCAGGGCCACCACGCGCGGCCGCGTGGCTTCGGTGGCCCGGTCGGTGGCCAGCGCCAGCCCGGCGGTCTGCACCGTCTGCGCGCCCGCGCCAGCCAGCAGAAAGGCCAGCGAGGCCGCGACATGGCCGGCCACCAGCTGCACCGTGCTCTCGCCCGTCAGAAGCACCAGCGAAAACGGCATGATCGCCAGCCCCGCGAACAGCGCGCCGCTGCCAAACCACACGTAGGGCACGCGGCGCCAGCCCAGGGCGCTGCGGTGCTGGTCGGACTTGAAGCCCACCAGCGCGCGGAACGGCGCGAACAGCAGCGGCAGCGCCACCATCAGGCTCACGAGCCAGGCGCCGACACCCATCTCGACGATCATCACGCGGTTCAGCGTGCCCACGGTCAGCACACCGACCATGCCCACGCTCACCTGGAACAGGGCCAGCCGCACCAGCTGCGCCAGCGGCAGCTCGGGCGTGGCGACGTCGGCGAAGGGCAGGTAGTGCGTGGCGACGCCCGCCCAGTCGACGCGGCCGCGGCGGCGGACGAGCCTGATGGCGAGGCGGAGGAGGCTCATGAGATCAGTCCCGCGGGGCCAGCAGGCGGTAGGCCTGCGAGGTGTAGAAGCCGCTGGCGATGCGCTGCGACTCGGCCAGCTGCCAGCCGGCCGTCGGTGCGTGCAGCCGCAGCTGGCGGGCCAGCGTGGCCTGCGCCACCGGCACGATGGACGGCGAGCGGTCGCTGCGCGGGAACAGCTTGCCTGCGCCGTAGAAGGCCCACAGCAGCGGGCTGGCCGGCGCGAAGGTGATCACCATCGAGCGGCGTGTGCGCGCGGCCAGCTGGCCGAGCACGCGCACGGCATCGGTGGTGCGGTAGTGGATCAGCGAGTCCATCGCCACTACGTGATCGAAGTGGCCGAGCTCGGCGCTGCTCATGTCGCCGCTGCGGAAGTCGATCGTGCCCGGTGCGGCTTCAGCCTGCAGCTGAGCCAGGCAGCGCTCGCGCGCCACGTCCACGAGCTGCGGGCTCAGGTCGATGGCCAGCACCTCGGCGCCGCGGCGGGCCAGTTCGATGGCAAAGCTGCCGGTGCCGCAACCGGCGTCGAGCACGCGCTGTCCGCTCAGGTCGGCCGGCAGCCAGGCGAGCAGGGTGTCGCGCATGCGGTCGCGGCCGGCGCGCACGGTGGCGCGCACGCGGCTGACGGGCGCCGTGCTCGTGAGGCGGGCCCAGGTGTCGGCCGCGGTGCGGTCGAAGTAGTGCTCGATCTCACCGCGGCGGCGGGTGTAGGTGTCGACGGAGGACATCGCTGCTCGCTCCGGTTCAGTCGTAGCCCAGCAGATCGAAGATCTCGCGGTCCTTCAGCGGCACCGAGGGCAGCGGCTCGGGGCCGAGCCACATGCTGGCCGCCAGGCGCAGGTACTCCTTCTGCACCGCCTCGATCTCGGGCGTGGGGTCCATCTCGAAGATCGTGCACTTCTTCAGCCGGCTGCGGCGGATGGCGTCGAGGTCGGGCAGGTGCGCGGCCAGCTTCAGGCCGGTACGCTCGTTGTACTTGTCGATCTGGTCGGTGGCGGCACTGCGGTTGGCGATGACGCCGCCCAGCCGCACGCGGTAGTTCTTCGCCTTCGCGCCGATGGCCTGCACGATGCGGTTCATCGCGAAGATCGAGTCGAAGTCGTTGGCCGTGACGATCATCGCCCGCTCGGCGTGCTGCAGCGGCGCGGCGAAGCCGCCGCAGACGACGTCGCCCAGCACGTCGAAGATCACCACGTCGGTGTCCTCGAGCAGGTGGTGCTCCTTCAGCAGCTTCACCGTCTGGCCGACGACGTAGCCGCCGCAGCCG
>JAIXTY010000329.1 GCA_027483705.1 Rubrivivax sp. | reverse complement strand
GCCGATCCAGTTCTCCTGCATCAGCCGCACCTTGTCGGGCCAGCCATTGAGCGTGGCCTTGTCGTTGCCCAGCTGCACATGGTCCAGCAGCTCGTCGGCGTAGGCGGTGATGTTGAGGTAGTAGCCCGGGATCTCGCGCTTCTCGACGAGCGCGCCGCTGCGCCAGCCGCGGCCGTCGATCACCTGCTCGTTGGCCAGCACGGTCTGGTCGACCGGGTCCCAGTTGACGACCTGCGTGCGCCGCTCGGCGATGCCCGCCTCGAGCATCTTCAGGAACAGCCACTGGTTCCACTTGTAGTACGCCGGGCTGCAGGTGGCGACCTCACGGCTCCAGTCGATGGCCAGGCCCATGGCCTGCATCTGGCCCTTCATGTGGGCGATGTTGGAGTACGTCCACTGCGCCGGCGGCACCTTGTTCTTCATGGCCGCGTTCTCGGCCGGCAGGCCGAAGGCGTCCCAGCCCATCGGCATGAGCACGTTCATGCCCTTCATGCGCAGCTGCCGCGTCAACATGTCGTTGATGGTGTAGTTGCGCACGTGGCCCATGTGCAGCTTGCCGCTGGGGTAGGGCAGCATGCTGCAGGCGTAGAACTTCGGGCGGCTCGGGTCTTCCGTCACGCGGTAGGCGTCGACGGACTGCCAGTGGGCCTGCGCGGCGCGCTCGACCTCGGCGGGGACGTACTTGTCGTTCATCCCCGGGATTGTAGGGAGCGCTACTGCGTCGGCGATTCGGTCACAAGGCCTATGCGCGTGAGGCCGGCGCCCTGCACCCAGCCGATGAGCTCGGCGACGCGGCCGTAGGGCACCGCGCGGTCGGCGCGCAGCTGCAGCTCGGTGGCGGGGTCGCGCGCCACGGCGGCCCGGGCGGCGGCCTGCAGCCGCGTCTGCACGCCATCGGCGGGCAGCGCCTCGTCGGCCAGGAAGACGCGGCCTTGTGCATCGATGCTCACGGCGAGCACGGCGCCGTCGGCGCCGGCGGTGGCAGCGGCCGACGCCGGCAGATCCAGCTTCAGGCGGCTGGCCAGGAGCGGCGCGGTGACGATGAAGATCACCAGCAGCACCAGCATCACGTCGATCAGCGGCGTCATGTTGATGTCGCTCATCGGGCCGCCGCCGGCACGGCCGGGCTCGCTGCGCGTGAGGCGGCCGAAGGCCATGGCGCTACAGCTCGAGCAGGTCGTGCGCGAAGCCTTCGAGCTCGGCCTCGCAGGCAGCGATCCAGCTGCCGAACAGGTTGTAGGCCAGCACCGCCGGCACGGCCACGGCGATGCCGGCGGCCGTCATGATGAGCGACTCGCCCACCGGGCCGCTGACCTGGTCGAGCGACAGGCTGCCGGCACCCACCAGCCCCACCAGCGCGTGGTAGATGCCCCAGACGGTGCCGAACAGGCCCACGAAGGGCGCCGTGGCGCCGATGCTGGCCAGCACCACCTGGCCCGACTGCAGCTGCGCATGCGCCGCGTGCAGCGCGCCGCGCAGACGCCGCGTGCGCTGGCTCTCGGGCCGGGCGGCGGCCTCCAGCGTGGCGGCGGCGGGCTGGGCCTCGGCGGCGTCGAGCAGCGGCAGCGCCAGGCGCTCGCGGTCCAGCGCCTGCAGCCGGGTGCGGCCGTCGGCGCGCGACGGTGCGTCCCAGAACGCGGGCAGCGCACGCGCCAGGTCGGCCGCGGCGCGCCGCAGCAGCCAGCCCTTCCAGACGATGAGCACCCAGGCGGCGATCGACATCGCCAGCAGCAGCAGCGCCGTCGTGCGGCCCACGCCATCGGCGGCGTTCCAGAGCTGGACGAGGCCTTCCATCGTGGCGCGGCGCCCGGGCGTCGGGCGGCTACAGGCCCAGCACGTCGGCCATGCCGTACAGGCCAGGCCCGTGCGCGGCCAGGAAGTGCGCCGCGCGCAGGCTGCCCTCGGCGTAGTTGGCGCGGCTGCCGCTGCGGTGGGCGATCTCGATGCGCTCGCCGGTGCCGGCGAACATGACGACGTGCTCGCCGATGATGTCGCCGCCGCGCAGCGTGCCGAAGCCGATGTCGCCGCGGCGGCGCTCGCCGGTGTGGCCCTCGCGGCTGAGCACGGCGTGCTCGGCGAAGGCCACGCCGCGGCCACGCGCCACGGCCTCGCCCAGTGCCAGCGCGGTGCCGCTGGGCGCGTCGACCTTGTGGCGGTGGTGCACCTCGTAGACCTCGGCGTCGTAGCGCTCGTCCAGCGCCGCGGCGGCGGCCTCGACGAGCTTGAGCATCACGTTGACGCCCACGCTCATGTTCGGTGCGAAGACGATGCCGATGTCCTGCGCGGCCGCGCCGATGGCGGCCTTCTGCTCGGGCGTGAAGCCGGTGGTGCCGATGACGAGCTTCACGCCGTGGCGGCGCGCCAGCGCCAGGTGGGCCATCGTGCCCTCGGGCCGCGTGAAGTCGATCAGCACGTCCACGCCGGCGGCCAGCGCCGTGGCGGCGTCGCCGCTCACGGCCACGCCGGTGCGGCGGCCCAGCGCGGCGGCGGCATCCTGGCCGAGGGCGGGGCTGCCGGGCTGGTCGAGTGCCGCCACCAGCTGCGCCTGCGGATCGGCCAGCACGGCCTCGATCAGCATGCGGCCCATGCGGCCACCGGCGCCGGCGATGGCGATGCGCACGGCCATCGCGTCAGCCGGGCTCGAGCGGCGGGTAGGCACGCGCCGGGCCCTGCGGCGCCGGTTCGGCCGGCGGTGCGGGCACGGCGGCCGGCGGCGGCAGCGCCTTGCGTTCGGCTTCGGTGAGCTCCAGCTTCACCGGCGTGACCTTCTGCGGCCGGCTGATCGAGGCCACGAACTCGCGCTCGGTGGGCAGCTCGCCCGGGGCCTCGACCGACTTGACGCGGTCGCCGTCGAAGAACACCACGACGCTGCGGCGCTGCAATTCCGCACCGGGCCGACGCAGCGTGAAGAGGTAGTCCCAGCGGTCGGCGTGGAAGGGGTCGGTCAGCAGCGGCGTGCCGAGCACGTCGCGCACCTGCAGCCGCGTCACGCCGGGCTTGATCAGCGCCAGCTGCTCCTTGGTGATCGCGTTGCCCTGCACGATGTCGATGCGGTAGGGCGTGATCAGGCCGAAGAGGCTGTCGGTGCGGTCGAGCGACTCGCAGCCGGCCAGCAGGGCGCTGGCAGCCAGGAGGGCAACGGGGGCAAGGAGTCGTGGCATGGGCGCGGGCCGGCAGGCGCGGGAAGAAGCCCCGGCAGCGGCTGCTGGCTATGATGCGGCGGATTCTAGCGAGGCGGCCCCGCCGCACCCCGTGCCAGGAGAGGCGAGTGAAGCACGCCGACGAACTCAAGAGCAGCGGCCTGAAGGCGACGCTGCCGCGCATCAAGATCCTCGAGGTCTTCCAGCGCTCCGACCGCCGCCACCTCACGGCCGAGGACGTCTACAAGGCGCTGCTCGTCGAAGGCGCCGACATCGGCCTGGCCACCGTCTACCGCGTGCTGATGCAGTTCGAGCAGGCTGGCCTCTTGAGCCGCAGCAACTTCGAGAGCGGCAAGGCCGTCTTCGAGCTCAACGAGGGCCAGCATCACGACCACCTGGTGTGCCTGGACTGCGGCCGCGTCGAGGAATTCTTCGATGCTCAGATCGAGCAGCGCCAGCGCACCGTGGCCACCGAGCGCGGCTTCACGCTGCAGGAGCATTCGCTGGCGCTGTACGCGCGCTGTTCGAAAGAGGCCTGCCCGCACCGGCAGGCGAAGTGATCCGGCGCCTGGGCCGCGCCTACTCCGGCGCGCCCTTGTCCATGGCCGCCTGGTGGCGGCGGATGAACTCCTGGTAGGTGTCGATGCCGCGCAGCTGCAACACCGTGTTGCGCACCGCGGCCTCCACCAGCACCGCCAGGTTGCGGCCGGCGTCCACGGCGATCACCACCTTGCGCACCGGCAGACCCAGCACGTCCTCGAACAGCGGCTCGTAGGGCAGGCGCTCGAAGTCGCGCTCCAGCGTCTCCTTGCGCACCAGGTGCACGATGAGCTTCAGGCGCATCTTCCGCCGCACGGCCGTCTCGCCGAAGATGGCCTTGATGTCGAGCAGGCCGATGCCGCGCACCTCGAGCAGGTTCTGCAGCAGCTCGGGGCAACGGCCCTCCAGCGCGGTCTGGCTGATGCGGTAGATGTCGACCGCATCGTCGGCCACGAGGCCGTGGCCGCGCGAGACCAGCTCCAGCCCGAGTTCGCTCTTGCCCAGGCCCGACTCGCCGGTGAGCAGCACGCCCAGGCCCAGGATGTCCATGAACACGCCGTGGCGCGTGGTGCGCTCGGCAAAGTGCTGGCCGAGGTAGCCGCGCACGAGGTCGATCACGTGGCCGGCGCTGGCGGCCGTCACGAACAGCGGGATCTCGGCGCGGTCGCACATGGCCACCAGGCGCTGCGGCGCCTCGACGCCGTCGGCGACGATGATCACCGGCGGCTCCAGCGTGACGATGCGCGCGATGCGGCGCTCGGCGTCCTCGGGGCTGGCGGCCTCGAGGTAGCCCACCTCGCGCCGGCCGACGATCTGCACCCGGTAGGGGTGGATGTAGTTGAGGTAGCCGATGAGATCGGCCGCACTGCGCGCGTCGCGCACGGCAGCGTCGTCGAACCGGCGCTCGGGGTGGCCTTGCCCGGCCACCCAGGCCCAGCGCAGCACCTCGCGGTGGGCTTCGAACAGCGCTTCGGCGCTGATGCTGGTGGGCTTCATCCGGCTGCAGCGGCCAAGCCCAGGCACGGATCCGGCTCCGCCGGGCCGTTGCCTGAGCCCCCTCGGGGGGTGGCGAGCGTGAGCGAGCCTGGGGGCCCCATCACGCCACGGACTTCAGCGGCTCCCAGTCGGAGATCAGCTTGTGCACCGCCGCGGCGTCGGCCTCGGTCTTGAGGCGCTCGCGCAGTTCGCGGTCGGACAGCATCTCGGCGATCTCCGACAGGATCTCCAGGTGCCGCTGCGTCGCCGCCTCGGGCACGAGCAGAAAGATCAGCAGCGTCACGGGCTCGTCGTCGGGCGCGTCGAAGGGGATCGCGGCCTGCACGCGCAGCACCGCCGCCAGCGGGTTCTTCAGGCCCTTGATGCGGCCGTGCGGAATGGCCACGGCATGGCCCAGGCCGGTGGAGCCGAGCCGCTCGCGCGCGAAGAGGTTGTCGGTGACGATGCCGCGGGCGATGGCGTGCTGGTTCTCGAACAGCAGGCCGGCCTGCTCGAAGACGCGCTTCTTGCTGGTCGCGTCCACGTTCACCAGCACGTTGCTGGCGGGCAGGATGGCGGCGAGACGGTTCATCTGGGCTCTTCCCCTGGGGCAGCGGGCCCCTTCGCGCCAGCGGCGCCCGGCGCGTGGCGCGGCCGGGGCGGGCGACTGCAGTGGAACTGCAAAAATCCATGATAGCGCCCGCGTGCGGGCCACATCCCGGGAGCAGGGCACCGAAACGAGGGCTGATGCCGCGGATGCGGCGCTGCAGCAACACCGTGCCGCACCCGGGGCCCGCCCTGAACGGGGGCATGAAAAACGGCCCCGCGGGGCCGTCGGTCGGCTGCCGGCCGGGCTCAGGTGGCGCTGGCCGCCTGGCGCTTGAGGCTTTCGTGGTGGTGGTCCTGCACGCGGTCCTTGTGGCGCACGACCTGGCGGTCGAGCTTGTCCATCAGCGTGTCGATGGCGGCGTACAGGTCTTCTGCGGCGTGCTCGACGAAGATGTCGCGGCCCTTCACGTGCAAGGTGACCTCGGCGCGCTGTCGTCGCTCCTTCTCCTTGTTCTTCTCCACCGTCAGCAGCACCGAAACGTCCACCACCTGGTCGAAATGTCGCGTCACGCGATCCAGCTTGGTGAGCACGTACTCTCTCAAAGCCGGGGTGACTTCGAGGTGATGGCCGCTGATCGTCAAGTTCATCAGAACCTCCTTTTCGGGAAAGACCGAAGGGACAGGAATGCCGGCTGTCCCTGAATCAGGACGGCCAGCCACGGGACAACGGAGGGGATGCGGATCGGAGGGCGACGCGGCGTGAGCCTGGTGAGGGTTCGGAGGGGCGCGCGTCGGATAACGGGCAGAGGAGGATGGGTCTGAACCCAGTGTGCTCCTGTTCAGGGGGTGTGGCAAGGCGGTCGACGCGCCCCTGCCGGCGACGCGGAATCGGCGTGAACAAGTGCCCGGTGCGGCCCTGCGGCGCCCGGGCCCGTATCCTGCTGGGCGACTGCCCATCCCGCCCCCGCAAAGCCTCGAAAGCCCCGCATGCCGCGCGATCTGCTCATCCGCCACGCCACGCTGCCCGACGGCCGCACCGGCATCGATCTGCTGGCCCGCGACGGCCGCTTTGCCGCCATCGGCCCGGCCTTGCCGGTGCCCGAGGGCGCCGAGGTGATCGATGCCGGCGGCTGGCTGTTCAGCCCGCCTTTCGTCGACGCCCACTTCCACCTCGACGCCGCGCTGAGCCACGGCCTGCCGCGGGTCAACGACAGCGGCACGCTGCTCGAGGGCATCCGCCTGTGGGGCGAGCTCAAGCCGCTGCTCACCGAGGAAGCCGTCATCGAGCGCGCGCTGGCCTACTGCGACTGGGCCGTGGCGCGCGGGCTGCTGGCCATCCGCAGCCACGTCGACGTCTGCGACGAGCGGCTGCTGGCGGTGCGCGCGCTGCTGGAGGTGAAGCGCCTCGTCGCGCCCTACCTGACGCTGCAGCTGGTGGCCTTTCCGCAGGACGGCCTGCTGCGCAGCCCGGGCGCCGAGGCGCTGCTCGAGCGCGCGCTGGCGATGGGCGTGGACGTCGTGGGCGGCATCCCGCACCACGAGCGCACCGCCGCCGAGGGCGCCGAGAGCGTGCGCCGCCTGTGCGAGCTGGCCGCGGCGCACGGCCTGCGCGTGGACATGCACTGCGACGAGACCGACGACCCGGCCTCGCGGCACGTCGAGACCCTGGCCTACCAGGCCCAGCGCCTGAAGCTGCACGACCGGGTCACCGGCTCGCACCTGACCTCGATGCACTCGATGGACAACGCCTATGCCGCGAAGTTGGTGGCACTCGTGGCCGCCAGCGGCATGAACGCGATCGCCAATCCGCTGATCAACATCACGCTGCAGGGCCGCTACGACACCTACCCGCGGCGGCGTGGCATGACGCGCGTGCCCGAGCTGATGGACGCCGGCGTCACCGTGGCCTTCGGGCACGACTGCGTGATGGACCCCTGGTACGCGCTCGGCTCGGCCGACATGCTGGAGGTGGCCTCGATGGGCCTGCATGTCGCGCAGATGACGGGGCAGGCCGCGCAGCGGCGCTGCTTCGACGCCGTCACCACGAACCCGGCGCGCATCCTGGGCCTGGAGGGCTACGGCCTCGAGGCCGGCTGCCGCGCCGACGGCGTGCTGCTGCAGGCGCGCACGCCCCAGGAGGCCATCCGGCTGCGGGCGGCGCGCCTGCTGGTGGTGCGCGGCGGCACCGTGATGTCGCGCAGCGCACCGGCGCTGGCGCAGCTGGCGCTGCCCGGCCGGCCTTCGAGCGTGGACTTCACGCGACAAGACGTCGCGGCAGCGCAGACACCCCCTCGCTAGAATGACTTCGACCAGGGACGAGGCCCGCCGGCCACCGCGCGGCGCGAGAGCACGATGAAACTGATCGGATCACTGACCAGCCCCTACGTGCGCAAGGTGCGCATCGTGATGGCGGAGAAGAAGCTCGACGCCCAGCTGGTGCTGGAAGACGTCTGGGGCAACGACGACATCCTCAAGAGCAACCCGCTGGGCAAGGTGCCCTGCCTGGTGCTCGACGGCGGCGAGGCGGTGTTCGACTCACGCGTGATCGTCGAGTACCTCGACACGCTCAGCCCCGTGGGCAAGCTGATCCCGCCCAGTGGCCGCGAACGCATCGAGGTCAAGACCTGGGAGTCGCTGGCCGACGGCCTGCTCGACGCCTCGATCCTCGCCCGGCTCGAGGCCACGTGGCCGGGCCGCAGCGCCGAGCAGCGCTCGCAGGCCTGGATCGACCGCCAGATGAGCCGCGTGCACGCCGCCGTGCGCAGCATGGCGCTGGGACTGGGCGACAAGCCCTGGTGCAGCGGCACGCACTTCACGCTGGCCGACATCGCGGTGGCCTGTGCGCTGGGCTATCTCGACTTCCGCTTCCCGCAGATCGACTGGCGCGAGGCGCACCCGAACCTGGCGAAGTGGCACGAGAAGATCGCCGCTCGGCCGAGCTACGCCGACACCGCGCCGCCGGGCTGACCATCGAGGATCGCCAGGCCCCACGGGCCGGGCCTCGCGTGCCGGACCGGCCTCAAGCGGCCGTGCCCGGCGCCGAAATCCAGGGATCGCACGATGGGGCGGTCCCTTGTCATTCCATGTTCGTCAGCGCGGCTCGCGCCGCCAGATGCTTGTTGCCGCGGCCGGTGGGCTGCTGGCGCCCTGGCTTGCCGGCTGCGGTGGCGGCGAGCCCGACAGCAGTCCGGCCGCATCGCCCCTTTCCGCGCGCGAGAGCCGGCCCACGCGACGCTGGGCAGCCGGGCTCAGCACGATCCCGCCCCAGCCGACCGAGGGCTCGCTGGTCGCGAGCCTGCAGCAGCTGATCCGCCGCGCGGACATCGGTGCCCAGCACGAGAATCCGCCCTGGCCCGAGCTGCTGGCCGGCGTTCCCGCCGAAGCCATCATCCGACGGGACAAGATGCCCGTGGCCGAGGCCCTGCGGCGCCACGGCCTGAAGCTGTACGTGATGCTCGATCCGGCCGACGGCATGTCCCGCTCCGAAGAAGCCGAGGCACTGCGGCGGGCGGGTCGCTCGCTCAGCGATCCAGCGATCCAACGGCTCTTCGGCGACTACGCCGCCACGCTTGCCCGGATGGTGCAGCCCGACTACCTCGGCCTGGCGGCGGAGACCAACCTCGTGCGAGCCTGCGCCCCGGACTCCCTCTACCGGGCCCTGGTGACGACCGCCGACCAGGCCAGCCGCCGCGTGCGTGCGGCGGGCTACGCCGGCCCCCTGATGGCCACGGTCCAGGTCGAGACCGCGTGGGGACTGCTGGCCGGGGATGGCCGCTTCGTCGGCATCGAGCAGGACCGGCGGGACTTCGGGTTCACCGATCTGCTGGGGCTGTCGTCCTACCCGCAATTCGCCTTCGCCGAACCCGAGGCCATTCCCGGCGACTACTACCAGCGCCTGCTGCCGTCGGCCCACACACCGGTGTTCGTTGGCGAAAGCGGGTGGACCAGCCGGACGACCGCTGTCGGGGTCTCGACGCCGACGCTGCAGCGGCGCTTCATCGAACGGCACGCGGCTCTGCTGGACGCCGTGCGCGCCGAGGCCTGGGTGCAGAGCTTCTATGCCGACCTCGACCTCGATCAGTGGCGTCTCGACGAGGGCGGCAACCTGCGGGACTTCGCCAGCATGGGCCTGGTTGAAAGCGACTTCTCGCCCAAGCCGGCGCTGGCAGCCTGGGACGAGCAGTTCTCCCGCATCCGGCGCATCGACTGACGCCGCGCCGGCGATCCGCTCATTCCGGCGATTGACGCCGCGCCACGACTCGGGGATGCTCAGCGGGCACCGTGTGGCGGCCGTTGGGAGGTCGGCCGCATACGCTCGAGTCTTTCGGGGCATCCTTCGCCGAACATGCTCTACCACAACCTACGCGTCGGGGCGCACGTCGCGAGCACGCTGGACGCACTGATCTTCGTCGGCACGGCCGCGGGTCTCTGGCATCTCGGTGCCGCGCAAGGGCGCTGGCCCGCGACGGACGCGGGGACGTTCTGGTGGTTCGGGGCCGCATTCGTGCCGGCGTTCGTGCTGCTGTCGGAACGCTTCGGCGTCTACCACCCGTGGCGTACCGAGCGACTGCGTCCCGAGATGATGCTGCTCACCGAGGTGACCCTGTATGCGGCCGGCCTGGCCACCGTCGTCGCGGCGGCGATGAGCCACCCGCCCGCCGGCCTGCCGACGGCGGTCACGCTCGGTGCCGGACTGCTGACGCTGCTGTCGATGCGCCTCGTCGTCCGCCTGGGGCTGCGCCGCCTGCGGCAGCGCGGCGACGACTACCGGGTGTGGCTGATCGTCGGCCGCAATGCCCGGGCTGCCAGCCTGCTGCAGGACATCGAGCGCAACCGCCACTACGGCATCCGTGTCGCCGAGGTGATCGACGTCGCCGCCGAGACCGACCAGCCGGCGATGGACGAAGCCCAGGTGGCGACGCTGTCGCACTACCCGGTGCGGCGGATCGCCACGCTCGACGACCTGCGCGGCATCATCGTGGCCGGTGTCGTCGACGAGGTCGTCATCACGCTGCCCATGCGAAGCTGCTATGACCGGATCCACGAGCTTCTCGAGCTGTGCGGTCATGCCGGCATCTCCGTGAAGCTGCAGAGCGACATGTTCGAGGTGCCCGACTATCGCCGGGCGCTGTCGCACGTGGGCGACATCCCGATGCTCACGCACTTCCGCGGCCCTTCCAACTACGGGCAGCTGCTGGCGAAGCGGATGCTGGACCTCACGGCCTCCGGCCTGGCCCTGGTGCTGCTCACGCCGTTGTTCGCCGCCATCGCCCTGGCCGTCAAGCTCGGCTCGCCGGGCCCCGTGCTGTTTCGGCAGCAGCGGGTCGGGCTGCACGGCCGGCAGTTCTCGATCTTCAAGTTCCGGACCATGTTCATTGATGCCCCGGTGCGCCACCAGGCCCTGAAGGCGGGCAGCGACCGCGATGGCCTGGCCTTCAAGATGAAGAACGATCCGCGGGTGACACGCGTCGGGCGGATCCTGCGGAAGTTCCACCTCGACGAGCTTCCACAGCTGCTGAACGTGGCCCTGGGCGACATGTCCCTGGTGGGGCCCCGGCCCTTGCCCGTGCAGGAAGCGATCGGACACGAGTGGTGGCAGCGCCGACGGCTCACGGTGCCACCGGGCCTGACCTGCCTGTGGCAGGTGCAGGACGACCCCACAATCCCGTTCCAGCAATGGATGCGGATGGACATGGAATACATCGACAAGTGGTCGTTCTGGCTCGACCTGAAGCTGATCGCGCTGACTTTCGGCACGCTCGCCAGGGGCCGCGGATGGTGACGCCGGCCCCGGCCGATGCCCGCGGCCGGCGACAGCTGCTGCTGGCCCTGGGTTCGTCGGCGCTGATGGCGGGCTGCGCGTCGCCCGTCGCCAGCCCGGACCAGATCGAGACGGCGCCGGAGATCATCAAGAGTTCGCTGCGCTTCCAGAAGGAGTACCTGCTGGCACCCGGCGACCAGATCGAGGTGGTGGTCTGGCGGGTTCCCGAGGCCTCGCGCGTGGTCGTCGTCCGCCCCGACGGCATGATCAGCCTGCCCCTGCTGCAGGACGTGCAGGCGGCCGGCCTGTCTCCGCGGGAGCTGGCTGACAACCTCGGGCAGCGCCTGTCGTCGCGGCTGGTGTCACCACAGGTCAACGTCCTTCCGCAGGTCGTGCGCCAGGCGTCGGTGTACGTCTTCGGCGACGTCAACTCGCCCGCGGCCGTGCCCTTGCGCAATGCGAACAACGCCCTGCAGGCGCTGGCCGCAGCCGGCGGGCCGCGCCGCTCGGGCAACGAATCGCAGGCCTCGCTGATCCGGCTCGGCAGCGACGGTTATCTGCGCGCCATGCCCTTGCAGAACTCGCCGTCGGGCCAGCCCGGAGGCCTGATGGCGCTGGCGGCAGTGCCGCTGATGGCCGACGACATCATCTTCGTGCCCGAGAGCCGGCGCAGCGAGGTGATGCGCTTCCTCGACGACTTCGTCCTGAAGCCGCTGCAAACCGTCCTCAGCTACAAGCTGATCTCCAGTCTCTGAGTCACCCGAGGGAGCCCGAATGGAGTCGATGAAGGTTGTGATCCTGTGCGGCGGCAAAGGCACGCGCGCCTACCCGTTCACGGAGTACCTGCCGAAGGTCATGATGCCGGTGAACGGCACGCCGATCCTGATCCACCTGATGCGGCTGTACGCGGCCCAGGGGTTCAAGGATTTCGTGCTGGCCGCCGGGCATCGCAAGGAGATGCTGGTCGACTACTTCGAAGGCCGCCAGCTCGACTGGAAGGTCGAGATCGTCGACACTGGCGATGACGCCGACACCGGTGATCGAATCTTCCGCTGCGGCGCCCATGTCGGCGACCGCTTCATGGCCACCTATGGCGACGGCCTGGGCAACCTGAACCTGCATGACCTCCTGGCGGCCCACCAGCGCAGCGGCGCGATGGCCACGCTGACCACGGTGCCGCTGCGTTCGCAGTACGGCCTCGTGGTCTTCGACGAGCAGCAGCGCGTGCAGCGCTTCGAGGAGAAGCCCCTCGTCCGCGACTACTGGATCAACGCCGGGTTCTTTGTCTTCGAAAGGCGCGCGCTGCTCGAATGGAAGGGCCACAACCTCGAGCAGGAGGTGCTGCCCGAGTTCGCGCGGCGCGGCAAGCTGTTCGTCAACCAGCACCAGGGCTTCTGGAAGTCGATGGACACCAGCAAGGACCAGCAGGAGCTCGAGCGCCTGTGCGCGGGCGCGACGCCGCCCTGGCTGGCCCCGCTGCCTTCGGCCACGGATGCCGGCGAAGCACGTGGAGCGAACCATGTCGCTTGAGTCCACGGACTTCTGGAAGGGTCGCTCGGTCCTCGTCACCGGTGCCACAGGCCTGCTGGGGAGCTGGCTGGTGCCGGCGCTGCATGCGCGTGGCGCCGACGTCTGCGTGCTGGTCAGGGACTCGCTGCCGCGCAGCATCCTCGTGCAGGACGGCTGGCTCGGCAGGGTCAACGTCGTGCGGGGCTCGCTCACCGACGAGGGCGTGCTCCGGCGCGCCTTTGCCGAGTACGGCGTCCGCACGGTGTTCCACCTCGCCGCCCAGACGCTCGTGGGCGTGGCCAAGCTGGATCCGGTCGGCACGCTCGAAGCCAACGTGCGCGGCAGCTGGATGCTTCTCGAGGCTGCACGCCAAGCCAAGGTGGGCGAGGTCATCGTCGCCTCCTCCGACAAGGCCTATGGCGACTCCGACCGCCTGCCCTACTTCGAGGATCACCCGCTGCGGGGCCGGTTCCCGTACGACTGCTCCAAGAGCTGCACCGACCTGATCACGAGCATGTACGCGCACAGCTTCGGCTTGCGGACGGCCATCGCGCGCTGCGGCAACCTGTTCGGCGGCGGCGACCTCAACACCAGCCGGCTGATCCCGGGCGCCATCCTGGCCACGCTCAAGAACCAGCGGTTCCAGATCCGCAGCGACGGGCTGTTCGTGCGCGACTTCCTGTACGTCGAGGATGCCGCGCTGGCCTACCTGCAGCTGGCCGAGCACCTGGCGGCAGACGCGGAGCTGGGCGGGCAGGCGTTCAACTTCGGGCTCGAATTGCGGCCGACGATGCTGGAGATCACGCGCAAGGTGCTGGCGCTGATGGGCCGCGCGGACCTCGAGCCCGTGGTGCTGAACGTGGCCTCGGCCGAGATCCGCGAGCAGACCCTGGATGCCGGCAAGGCGCGGCGCGAGCTCGGCTGGGCGCCCACGTTCGGCATGGACGAAGGACTCGTTCGCACCATCGACTGGTACCGCCGGCATGCCGACTCGGTGCTGAACGCGGCGACATGACGGCTGGCGCGTCCGCGCTGGCCCGCCACGTCGCCCGGCATCGCCACGGTCGCGTCTGGCGACGGTTGGCCATGTGGTGCCGCCGCTACCTGTCCTGGTACGGCAACCTCGACTACGACAGCCGCAGCAACGGCGAGCACCGCGTTCTCCAGGTGCTCGCGCGCTTCGAGGCCCGCACGATCGTCGATGCCGGCGCCAACGTCGGCGACTGGAGCCTGGCCGCTGCGGCGCTGTGCACCGGGGCCCAGGTGCATGCCTTCGAGATCAGCCCGCCGACCTTCGAGACGCTGAGCCGGCGCACGGCTGGCGAGCCCCGCATCCGCTGCCACGGCAAGGGCCTGTCCGACAGCCCGGGTACGGTTCGCCTGCGGCACTTCGCGGACCAGCCGGCCCTGAGCACGGCCACCGGCTACCCGCACCCGCTGCCGTTCACGGAGATCGATGCCGAGGTGGTCGCGGGCGCCGACGCGTTGTCGAGCCTGGGCCTCCACGAGGTGGATCTGCTGAAGATCGATGTCGAGGGCATGGAGGACCGGGTGCTGCGCGGATTCGACCCGTTGCTGCGGGCTGGCCGCATCGCGCTCGTCCAGTTCGAGTACGGGCGGGCCAACGTGCTGACCGGCTTCCTGCTGCACCACGCTGCCGCGTTCTTCAGGGAACGCGGCTACGTGCTCGGGAAGATCTACCCCGACGGCGTGGAGTTCCGGGAGGTCCGGATCGAGGACGAGGACTTCATCGGCCCGAACTACCTTGCTTGCCGTGCGGACCGGGTCGACCTGATCGAGGCCCTCCGCGGCTGACCCCCCAAGGCAGCGTCACAGGTAGTTGGCGTAGCGCTCGGCAAGGTACTCGCGCAGTGCGACGCGCCAGTCGCGCATCAGGTTCAGGCCACGCAGATCGAGCTTGCGGTTCACCAGCCGCTCCGACGGTGGCCGGGTCGCGAAGTACTGCTGCTGGAAGTAGGCGGAGTCCACCTCGTGCACGACGACCTGCTCCTGCAGCCCGAGCACGTCGATGATCTCGCGGGCCACCTCCACGCGCCCGGTCATGCCGGTGCAGGCCATGTTGTAGAGGCCCCAGGCGCCGGTGCTCATCAGGGCCTGCACGTTGCGCGCGAAGTCGCAGGTGTACGTGGGCGTGCCGCTCTTGTCGCGGACGACGTGCAGTTCCCGGCGGCCCTCGCGCAGCTGCGCCATGATCTTGTGGACGAACTTCTTGTCCTTGGCCGGGCCGCCGCCCATCATCCAGCCGGCGCGGCACACCAGCGGGCGGCGAGCGCGTTCCAGCACATGCCGCTCGCCGGCGTACTTGGAGCGCCCGTAGACGCTCAGCGGATTCGGGATGTCCCAGTCGTCGTAGGTGTCCTTGGCGCCATCGAAGATGCCGGCGGTGCCGATGTACAGCAACGGGATGTCCAGCTCGTTCGCGATCTGCGTCGCGTGCTCCACGGCGAGCGTGTTCGTGCGGTAGGCCTCCTCGGGACGCCGCTCGCAGTCCTCGAGGTCGGTGTTGGCACCCAGGTGGAACAGCCAGTCCGGGCGGAAGGCTCTCACGCTGGCCCGGTAGGCGTCGAAGTCGCGGAAGTCGGTGCATCCCAGCCAGGGCGCGTTGAGGTCGATGTCCGTGCACATCAGTTCGGCCGATGCACCGAACACGTCATGGAACGCCTCGCCGAGCATGCCGCCACAGCCGGCGATGTAGATGCGCGAAGTCATGCGGTGGTCTCGTGGGCACGCAAGGCGCGGCCGAATCGGAAGTAGACGAAGAAGGACAGGCAGTACACCGGTGGCATGGACAGGATCACCGGCGCCAGGCCCAGACGCAGGGCGCCCACACTCGAGGCGACCGCGTATACACCATAGAACAGCAGCACCGGGGTGCGCCACCGCCGGCCCAGGGGATGGTCCAGCACACGAGGCATGGCCGCCATGGTGCACCACCAGGCGAACATACCGGCCTGGGCAATGACGGCCAGCGTCGGGTCGGGGATGCTGCCGGGCGCGTGACCCATGATCAGCCACTCCACCACCAGCAGGCCGGCAAGCCCGTGGGACACGGTGGCCGCCCAGAAGCCGCGCGCCGGCGTGGACGCACGGCGGGCCACCCAGGCGAAGCTGTGGTGGGTGACCACCCCGAGCACGGCATAGAACACCAGCACCGCCGCGAAGCGGGCCCAGCTGCCCTGCAGCACGACCGCGATCTGCCACTCCATCGCGGCGGCAAACAGCACCGTCCACAGGGCGCTGCGGATCATGGCGGCGCGCGCCTCGTGACCATGTAGGACTTCACCAGGCCGAGCACGCGCTCTTCCGTGATCTCGCACCCCGGGAACAGCTCGACCAGTTCGCGTCGGGTCAGCAGTCGCGTGCTGTCCAGGAAGTTGTCGATCACGGCCGCCGGCGGACGTGCCATCAGGGCCCACAGCGACAGGAACGGGATCAGCGGCCGCTGCCAGCGTCGCGGCAGCCAGTGGGCCAGTGGCATCAGGAGGTGCGGCTCCACCGGGAACCAGCGGTTGGGCGTCTGCACGTAGATGGCCCGCCCGCAGCGCAGCACCTCGCGCGCGAACAGCTGCTGGTTCGACCACGTGCCGACGTGCTCGATGACGGAGTTGGAGATCACGATGTCGAACGCCCCGTCGCGGAACGGCAGCGCACAGGCACTGGCCTTGACGAAGCGGTAGCCCGCTTCGCGGATGGCGCGCTCGTCGTCGGTTTCCAGGTTGACCACGGTCACGTGGGGCGTAGCCGGCTGCATCATCTGCCACCACCCGATGCGCCCGCCGACATCGAGGACGTGGGCCTCGCCGGCCAGGCCCGGCAGCGCCGCCTTCAGCCGCGCGATGCGGGCCGGCCGGAAGCGGCCCGCGAAGAAGTCCCACAGGCGGCGCGGCGACATCAGGCGACGCCCCGCGACAGCGCGCGCTCGTAGACACGCATCACCGCATCGGCGTGTGCGGTCGAACTCCAGCGTGCCAGCGCCTTGGCCCGTGCCGCCGCGCCGAAGCGCGAGCACTGCGCCGGGTCCCGCCACAGGGCCGAGGCCTTGGCGGCGAGATCGGCGCCATGGCCGGGCTCGAACAGCAGGCCATCGACACCGTCGGCCACCATCTCGGGAATGCCTCCGATGCGAGAGCCGACCACGGGCACGCCGTGCGCCATGCTTTCCTCGCCGACCGTCGGAAAGCTGTCGAACCAGGTGCTGGGCAGCGCCAGCATGCGCGCACCGCGGTAGAAAGCATCGAGCTCCTCGCGGTGCTGCGTCACCACCACCTCCACGCCGGGCGGCAGTTGCAGGGTGCCGGCCTGCGTGACGTGGCGTGACAGCTTGACCGGCACGTCCATCAGCGCCGCGGCCTCCAGCAGAACGTGGATGCCCTTTTCCGGGACGAAGCGGCCGGCAAAGGCGATGTAGCCGCCCTTGCCGGCGTCCACGGCATCGGCGGGCAGGGTGATGCAGGGATTGACCGTGTTCATGCGGTCGGCAGGCAGGCCGGCATGGCGCACCGCCCATTGGCCGGTGAAGTCCGACGGCGTGATGTACTGGGCCACCCCCGTCGTCAGCAGGCCGGCGCGCCGCACCATCACGTTGTAGCCCGCGTTGACCAGCATCTCGGCGTGACTGTTGCGGCAGTTGTTGACGACGGCCCGCCACTCCCGGCCCCCCAGGCACTCGGTGCACAGCGCGCCGTCGCGGTAGTGGTTGCGCGTGGGGCAGGTCGGGTGGTAGTCGTCGATGGTCATCACCACGGGCACGCCGGCGGCGTGGCAGCGGCGCAGGATCCATGGCGAGATCAGCGGGAACAGCTCGTTGACGTGCACGAGATCGGGCGCGAACGCCCGCAGGCACCGCTCGAAATCCGCCACGGCCCCAGCCGGGTAGAACGCCGAGACGCCGGCGCGCAGGCGGCCCGCCAGCCCGGGTGGCAGCTCGCGGCTGCTGCGCGTGAACACCTCGATCTCCACGCCCCGGTGCTGCCGCAGCGCCGCGATCGTGTTCAGCGAGGCCGCGGTGGAGCCGCTGCCGCTGCGCGGCACATTGAAGGCGTGCAGCACCTTCATCGGACGTGCCCGCACGACCCTGGGCTCATGCCCGCGGCCGCCGGGCCAGGGATGCCGCCAGGCAGCGGGCACCCGCTGCCACCACGAAGCGGGTGTTGTAGTTGAGGTAGCGCCAGGCCAGGCGCCGGGGCTCCTGCGCCAGGCGGAACAGCCATTGCAGCCCGTGGCGCTTCATCCAGTCGGGCGCGGGCCGCGTGTGACCCGCCAGCAGGTCGAAGGCGCTGCCCACGCCCACCAACGGCCGGTTCACGCGATCACACACCAGCTGCATCCACTCGTCCTGGGCCGGGGTGCCCAGGCCCACCCACACGATGTCGGCCGCGGACGCCTGGATCTCCTGGACGATCGACTCGGTGCTGTCCGCCGGCACGGGGCGCACCGGCGTGGCGCGGGCTCCGACGATCTGGATGCCCGGGTAGCGTTCGCGCAGCACGGCGGCCACGGCCTCGGGCTGGCCCTCGCGGCCGCCGACGAGGAAGTGCCGCTCGTCCCGGAACCGGGCCAGGTAGGCGAACCAGAGGTCGTCGTTGTGCACGCGCTCGGCCTGCGGGTGGCCCAGCCATCGCTGCATCCAGACCACGGGCATGCCATCGGCGGTGACGAGGGTGGCGCGGTTGACGATGGCCCGGTACGCCGGGCGCTCCATGCCGAGCATCAGCGAGTAGACGGTGGCCGGGCTGACAACCGCCGCTGTGCGACGCTGCACCAGTTCGCGCAGGGCGTGCTGGGCTTCGTCGAACCCGAGCACGCTGACCTGTGTGCCCAGGCAGTCAACCCGGGCCGTCATGCCGCCAGACCGTGTTGCTTCCACGCGGGTGCGAACAGCCTGCGCCGCACGGCGCGCATCATCCAGGCCACCGGGCGGGACAGCAGGAAACCGGTCGACCCCTCACGCCAAAGGCGCCGCAGGCCCTGCCGGCGCTGACCCGGGCGGAACAGCTCGTCGACGGCCCAGACGGTGGCATGGACCTGCTGTCGGCGGCGTGCCAGGGCCGGGCCGATCTCGGACGCCCAGCGCTCGATGAGCCAGAGGATCTCGGCCTGCATCTTGCCGCGGGACCCCTGGGTCATGCTGGTCGCGTGCATGCGGTAGCGGCAGGTCACCTGCTGCACGGCACGCACCTCCCAGCGGCGCGCGATGCCGAGGAAGAAGTAGTAGTCCGGCACGATGCGCACCTGCGGCGGCACCGGGCCGACCTGCTGCAGCGCGTCGCGCCGCAGCAGCACGCCGCTGATGCAGATGAAGCACGACTCCTCGAACAGGCGCAGGAACAGGTCACCCTCCGGCAGCGGGCCGTGTTCGTGGGCGTGGTCGAAGTCACGCTCGCGGCCGTCGGGCCAGAACCGCAGCGTGCGCCCGTAGACCATGCCCACGCGCTCGTCGGAGCCCGCGCGCGTCACCATCAGCGACAGTGCCTGGGGTAGCCAGAGATCATCCTGGTCGATGAAGGCGATCCACCGGCCCTGCGCGGCGTCGATGGCCGCCTGGCGCGCGGCCCCCAGGCCCAGCGGCGCCTCGCCGGCGGTGCGCAGGATGCGCAGCCCCTTGGGCACGTAGCGCGCGGCGACGGCCAGCGTGTCGTCGCGCGAGGCATCGTCCCAGAGGATGAACTCGTAGTCGGTGAACGTCTGGGCGCAGACACTGTCCAAGGTCTGCGCCAGCGTGCGGCCGCCGTTGTGAGCATTGACGATCACGGTGACCATCGGCATGTCGTTGGCGACCCCCTCTCAACTACGATAGCACGCAGATCCGCGAGCTCACTCGCACGAAACGTGCCCGATTCGTGAAGAACCCGGGACTCAGGATGCCCGTTCCATGACCTCGCGACGACGCTTCACCACGAGCCTGTCGGTGTGGCCGCTGGCCGCTTCGTTGGGCGCCCATGCGCAGGCCGGCGGCAACCTGGTGCGCAACCCCGGTTTCGAGGACGACGGGCCCGGCCCGGCACGCGACTGGTCCCGCGACCAGGCCAAGACCGGCGACAAGGGCCAGGCCGAGCGCGACACGACGCAGGCGCGCAGCGGCCGGGCGAGCCTGCGGTTGTCTCCGAATGCGCGCAACGAAGGGCCGGACCCGCTCGCGGTGAGCCAGGAACTGCCGCTCGGGCCGCTGCGGGGGCGCCCGCTGGACCTTCGGGCTTCGATGCGCACGGCCGGCGATGCCCGCGCCACGATGGGCCTGGTGGTGGTGTCGCGCCGCGGCGCGACGCTGCTGCAGCTCAACCAGACGGTCAGCCTCGACGACTGGCACACCGAGTCCCGGGTGCTCGACCTGCCGGCCGACAGCAACGCCCGCTACTTCCTCGCGCTGTGGGTCGACGGTCGCGGCGGCCACGCCTGGTTCGACGACGTCTGGGTGGGCCCCGCAGGCTCGGCGCCCCGCGAAGCGCCGGCCGCGCAGACGACGCCCGCCGTGGCCGCCGATCCCTCGACGCCGCTGGCCGCGCGCATCAGCGTCGACGCCGCGCGCACGATCCGGCGCGTCAGCCGGCAGCTCTTCGGCACCAACATCGAGTGGCGGTGGCACGGCACGAGCCTGTGGCGCGAGCAGCGCGACGCGCTGGACGAAGACGTGGTCCGGCTCGCGCGCGACATGGGCGTGACCGTGATCCGCTATCCCGGCGGCATCTTCTCGGACTTCTTCGACTGGCGCGACAGCATCGGGCCGCGGGCGAAACGGCCGCTGCGCCAGCACGAGCCGGACAAGCCCGACCGCACCCGGCCGCTGTTCGGCACCGACGAGGCGCTCGACTTCGCGCAGCGCATCGGTGGCGAACTGCTGCTGACGGCCAACTTCGCCAACGGCACGCCGGAACTCGCGGCCGACTGGGTTCGCTATGTGAACGCCCGGTCCTTGCGGGTGCGCTTCTGGGAGGTCGGCAACGAGATCTACATCCGCGACGGCAGCGGCGTCTCCAAGGCCGTGAGCGTCGAGCCCGAGGTGTATGCCCGACGGTACCTGGAGTTCGCGCGGGCCATGCGGCGTGCCGACCCGAGGATCCGCATCGGCGCCGTCGGCGGCGAGAACTTCGGCCGCTACCGACTCGTCGCCTACCCGGAGTGGAACCGCCGGGTGTTCGAGATCGCGCGCGACGAGATCGACTTCCTCTCGGTGCACAACGCCTACGCGCCGGTCATCTACGACGAGGACGACCGCGACAAGGACCTGCGCACGATCTACCGGGCCATGATGGCGGCGCCCGTGCTGATCGCCCGCAACCTGCAGACCCTGGAGCAGCAGCTTCAGCGCTGGGGCTCGCCCGAGCGCCGACCGTTCGTGGCCGTCACCGAGTGGGGACCCATCTTCCAGTGGGTGCATCGGGGGCGTTATGTCGACCACAACAAGACCCTGGGCTCCGCGCTGTTCTGCGCCAGCGTGATGAAGGCCCTGCTCGAGTCGCCGGGCACCGGCATGGCCAACTTCTTCATGCTCAACGACTTCGGCGTCACCGGGTGGATCTCCTCGATGAACGACCGCTGGCCGCCGCCGGACCCCGAGTGGGCCCTGACGGCGCGAGCCCTGGCGTTCAAGATCTTCACGCGGCACTTCGGCGACGTCGTCGTGGCCAGCCTCGCGCAGGGGCCGACCTTCGACAGCGAGGACGTCGGGCTCACCGCGGCCGTGCGCGGCGCGCCCTGGCTCGAGACGGTGGCGGCCCTGAGCGACGATGGCAGCGAGCTGCACCTGGTGGCCATCAACCGCCACTTCGATGCACCGATGGATGCAGCGATCGAGATCCAGGGCTTCCGGCCGGCGGCGCGTGGCGATGCGACCACGCTGTCGGGCACGGGCATCGATGCGCATCTGGGCAGCAAGGTCATCAACGTGCCGGCCCTGGGCTGGGCGCGCCAGATCGAGGACCCGGTGCACCGCCGCTTCGCCCACGGCGGCCCGGGCGAGGTGACCCTGCAGACCCGGCCCATCGACGGCCTGGGCAGCCGATTCGCCTTGCGGCTGCCGGCGCGCTCGGTCACGTCCATCCGCATGGTGCGTGCATGACGGCGGCCGCGCCCGCCGGGCCGCTGCGGGTCAGCGTCGTCGTCCCGGCCTATGGCCGGCCCGGGTTGCTGCGCAAGACCCTCCTGTCACTGCTGGCGCAGGACCTGGAGCCGGACACGTTCGACATCACCGTCGTCGACAGCTCGCCCGACGAGGCCAACCTGCACCTCGTGCAGGCGCTGGCGCGCGAGGCACCGGTGATGCTGCGTTGCCTGCGCAAGCCACCGGAGGGCCCCGGGCCTTCGCGGAACCTCGGCGCCCGGCACAGCCAGGCGCCGGTGGTCGCCTTCATCGACAGCGACTGCGAGGCCGCACCGGGCTGGCTGCGCGCCGGGATCCGCCCGTTCGCGGACGAGGCGGTCGGCCTGGTGCAAGGGCGCACCGTGCCCGACCCGGCCGTGCCGATGACCTCGTTGTCCCGTTCGCTGCGCATCGAGCACGAGAACGGGCTCTACGAGACCGCCAACATGTTCTACCGGCGCAGCGCCTTCGATCGCAGCGGCGGGTTCGAGCGCGATGCCACGCCCACGGCGCTGCAGCCCACCGGCGGCGAGGACACCGACCTCGCCTGGCGCGTCAAGCGCCAGGGCTGGTCGAGCGTGTTCGAGCGCGAGGCGCTGGTGATGCACGCGGTGCTGCCCATCACACGCGCCCAGTGGCTGGTCGACCGGCGTTTCCTGATCTTCCCGCGGCTGGCGGCGCGCCATCCCCAGCTGCGCGGGCAGTTCTTCGCGCGCCACTTCTACGACGACGCCCAGGCGTGGCTGGTGCTCGGGCTGACGGGGTCGCTGCTGGTGCTGGCCGGCATCTCGCCGCTGGCCCTGGCAGCCTGGGCACCCTACGCGGCCCGTCGCATGTCGGACCCCAGCACCGCCAGGGGACCGCGACGGCTGCTGCGCCCGCTGCTGTACCTGCCGCGAGACCTGTCGACCTTTGTCTGCCTGGCCCTGGGCAGCCTGCGCTGGCGCTACCTGCTGCTGTAGCGGCGGGGGCCGCCAACGGCTTCTCAGCGGTCCCCGCGGTTCAGCCAGGCCGAGCCGTCGCGGCCCTGGCGCCGCGCGTCCTCGCGGCGTGCCCGGTGGTAGCCCGCGACCACGCCACGCCGGAACAGCAGCATGTAGTGCAGGTCACTCCAGCGGCTGCGCTGGCCGCTGCCGGCGCCCAGCAGCCCGCGCAGCACGGCATGCGTCAGCGGGTTGTCCAGCACGCGGAAGGCCAGTCGCCGCACGAGCCGGCGCAGGTACAGCCTCGGCCCGAGCTTGGGCGACAGCACGCCGTAGCGGTCGAACACCTCGCGCTCGGGGATCTCCTTGACCGTGGCGTAGATCCACCGCCCGGTGAACTCGGCCTTGGCCGGAAGCCCGGCCGTCGTGAGCTGGTGCAGGTGCTCGCCGCGCGCCGCCTTCACGAAGTGCAGCCGCATGCCGGCGCGGTTCAGCCGGTGCCCGCAGATGACGTCCTCGTTGAAGAGGAAGCGCTCGTCGAACATGCCGCGCTCCAGCATGAACGACCGCTTCATCGACACGCAGCAGGTCCAGAAGTAGTCGTAGCCGACCACGGCACCATCGCGGATCGTGTCGTATGGGTAGACGTGGAACAGCGACACGGGATCGTGCAGCAGGTGCCCGGGCACGTAGGCCTCGCCGATCGCAGCGTCCTCGGCGGCCGGGTGCGCGCGGTGGAAGCGCGCGAACTGCAGCACCAGGTCGGGGTCGGGCCGCACGTCGTCGTCGAGGATCACGATGACCTCGCCCGTCGCCTCCCGGATGCCGCGGTTGCGCGGCGCCGACGGGCCGCCCGTGGGCTCGATGCGCCAGTTCCTGAAGCGCCCGGGCCAGTGCTGCTTCGCCTCGGCCAGCACCTCCTCGGTCTCGTCGGTCGACCCGTTGCTCACGAACAGCACCTCGTAGTCGACGCCGTCCTCGAGCTGCTGGCAGGCCAGAGCCGGCAGCGTGACGCGCAACAGGCGGGCCCGGTTGAACGTGGGGATGACGATGGAGAGCTTCATGGCGTGGATGCCGGTTCGCGCCGCAGCAGCTTAGGGGTCGGTCCCTGGACCTCGGTGTCGTCCGCGACGTCGTCGACCACGACGACTCCCGCACC
Source organism: Rubrivivax sp. (assembly GCA_027483705.1). Classification (GTDB taxonomy): domain Bacteria; phylum Pseudomonadota; class Gammaproteobacteria; order Burkholderiales; family Burkholderiaceae_C; genus Rubrivivax. The sequence goes on along the minus strand of JAIXTY010000329.1, from coordinate 25,133 downwards.
CAGCGTCACCCGATGGCCGATGCGGACCGGGCCCAGCACGCCGGCATGCGGCCCGATCCAGACGTCGTCACCGAGCTGCGGCACACCGGGCCAGCCGGCGATGTCGTCGAAGCGGCCGACCTCGCCGCCGAGGCCCCCGCAGGCGACGAGGGTGAGGTTGCGGCCCGAGCGCCCCATCACCGAGGTGCCGGCCGGGTGCAGAAGCACCAACCCGGGTCCGAGATCGGCGAGATAGCTCACGTCAGCCCCGCTGGCCAGCAGGTTCAGATGCCAGACGAGCCGGGCCAGCCAGCCGTGCCCACGGCGCACCAGGTGGTTCGACAGCCGGTACATCGCCACGCACAGGAAGGACGGATGGGTCCAGGCGCTGCGCGGCGCCCCCGGTCGCTGCGTCGCCAGCACCTGCAGCAGGCGGTCGTGGTCGCAGCGCAGGCGCTGCCGCGTCTCGCGCCATGTGAGGGGGGCCAGGGACGATGTCATCGGCCAGAATCGGACCCGATCCACCGAAGGACCCGCCGGCCATGACCGACCTCCCCCGAACCGCCTCGACGGGCCGCTCCCGGGCCTGGCTGCTGGCCGCGGCCACGATGCTGGTGAGCCTGCTGGTCACCCTCGGGCTGGCCGAGCTGATGGTGCGCTGGCTCGAGCCGCAGCAGACCATGGCGCCCCGGTCGAAGTTCTCGGCGGCCTATGGGCTGGAGTTCCACCCGAACCGGGTGATGGTGCAGGAGCTCGCCGGCCAGTGGCGCTTCGAGTACACGGTCAATGCCCAGGGACACCGCGGCCCCGTGCTGCCGCTGGCCAGCCGCTACCCGCGGCCGGTGGTCGTGGCGCTCGGCGACAGCTACACCTTCGGCTACGGCATCGCCGACGGGCAGGAGTACCCGAACCAGCTGCGCGAGCGGCTGGTCGGCAGCCACGACATCGTCAACCTGGGCACCGGCGGCTGGGGCCTGACGCAGCACGTGCGACGCTTCTACGAGCTCGGACGGCTGTACGACCCGCAGGTCGTGGTGCTGCAGTTCTGCGCCAACGATCCCGGCGACAACCTGCTCTACGACGTCGCGCGCGTCAACGACGGCCGCATCGTGTTCCAGGACCGCGACGAGTCCACCGCCATCAGCATCGTCAAGCGGCTGCTGTCGGACTCGTTCATCCAGAACAGCCACCTGTATGCCTTTGCACGCGCCCGCCTGTATCTGATGATGCGCCAGCGCGAGATCGCCGCCGGCGCCGCGCCCGGGGCCGACGCGGCGGCCGCCGGTGCTGCGCTGCACGAGCGCGAGCAGGCGGTGCACAACGAGCTGCTGGAGGCCTTCGCCCGCGACCTGGCACGGCGGCGCATCCAGCTGCTGCTGATCCACGTGAACACCGATCTCGATCGCTACCCCAAGATCCGCGAACGGATGCTTCAGCTGCAGGCCGAGGGCCTGGCGCGCTTCGTGGACATCGACGCCCTGTTCAGGAACGCGCCCCACGACCTGTCGCCGGAGGGCCATTGGGGCCCGGCCGCCCACCGCACCGTAGCCGCCGAGCTGGCACGCGTGATCGCGGCCGACGCGGCGGGCTCGCCACGCTGAGGCCGAGCCGGCATCAGTCCAGCTCGAACGCATGCTTGTAGTCGAGCGCCAGCGCGGGGTCCTGAGCGGCCTTGTCCAGGAGCAGGTTGCCCACGACGAGCGTTTCGATCTCGCAGCCCATGAAGCAGCGGAAGGCGTCTTCCGGCGTGCAGACGATGGGCTCGCCTCGCACGTTGAAGCTCGTGTTCACCAGCACCGGGCATCCGGTGGCCTGCTTGAAGCGTCCCAGCAGCTCATGGAAGCGGGGGTTGGTGTCGGCGTGCACGGTCTGGATGCGGGCGGAGTAGTCCACGTGCGTGACGGCCGGGATCTCGCTGCGGGGCACGTTGAGCTTGTCGATGCCGAACAAGGCCTCCTCGTCGGCGCTCATCGCGCGGCGGCGCCTGGCCAGCACGTCGGCGACCATCAGCATGTAGGGGGAGTCGTCGTCGATGTCGAACCACTCGCTCAGGTCCTCGCGCCGGACCGCCGGGGCGAACGGCCGGAACGACTCGCGGTACTTGATGCGCAGGTTCAGCGTCTTCTGCATCTGCGGTGAGCGTGCGTCGGCGATGATCGAGCGCGCCCCGAGGGCCCGCGGCCCGAACTCCATCCGGCCCTGGAACCACCCCACCGCCTTGCCGGCCACGAGGTCCCGGACGGTGCGATCGAGCAGCTCCTCGGGCCCGAGGCGCTCGAAACGTGCACCGCACGCCGTCAGTCGCGCGGCGGCCTCGTCGTCGCTCCAGGCCGGCCCGAGGTAGGCGCCCTGCATGGCATCGCGCCCGCCGGCGGGGCCGCGGGGACGTCCGAGGTGGCCATGCCAGGCGGCCAGCGCGGCGCCGAGCGCCCCGCCGGCGTCGCCCGCGGCGGGCTGCACCCAGATGCGCTCGAAGCGCCCGTCGCGCAGCACTTTGCCGTTGGCCACGCAGTTGAGTGCCACGCCGCCGGCCATGCAGAGGTTCTTCTGCCCGGTCTCGGTGGCCAGCGCGCGCGTGAGCCGCAGCACGGCCTCTTCGGTGACGGCCTGCACCGAGGCGGCCAGGTCCATGTGGCGCTGGGTCAGCGGTTCGTCAGCCTGCCGCGGAGGGCCGCCCAGCAGTCGGTGAAGCGGCTCGGCGGTCATGTGCAGGCCCGTGCAGTAGCCGAAGTAGCCGAGATCGAGGCGGAACGAGCCGTCGGCCTTCAGGTCGATCAGGTGATCGAGCATCTTCTGCGCATAGACCGGCCGGCCGTAGGGCGCCAGCCCCATCACCTTGTACTCGCCGGAGTTGACCTTGAAGCCCGTGTAGTAGGTGATGGCCGAGTACAGCAGCCCCAGCGAGTGCGGGAAGTGGATCTCCTTGAGCATCTGCAGCTCGGCGCCCCGGCCGATGGCGGCGGACGTCGTCGCCCACTCGCCCACGCCGTCCATCGTCAGCACCACGGCCTCGTCGAACGGCGACGGGTAGTACGCCGAGGCGGCGTGGCTCTGGTGATGCTCGGCAAACAGCAGCCGCGCGTTCCAGTCGACACCGGGCGCCAGGGCCTCGAGTTCCTTGCGCAGCATCCGCTTCTGGAACAGCTTCTCGGTCATCCAGATCGGCATCGCCGTCCGGAACGACAGGAAGCCCCGCGGCGCGAACGCGAGATAGGTCTCGAGCAGCCTCTCGAACTTCAGGAAGGGCTTCTCGTAGAAGACGACGTGGTCGACCTGCTCGGGCTTCAGTCCCGCCTGCGCCAGGCACGCGGCGATGGCCTGGCGCGGGAACCCGGCGTCGTGCTTGCGCCGCGAGAAGCGCTCTTCCTGCGCCGCGGCGACGATGCGGCCGTCTTCGATGAGCGCGGCGGCGCTGTCGTGGTAGAGCGCGGAGATGCCGAGGATGCGCACGGAGGTCGTCGACGGCCGGCCGCGGCTCAGAACAGTGTGTAGATGAATGGCGCGATCACCGACCCCTTGGTCGCGACGAGCAGCCCGCCCAGCAGCAGCAGCACGACCATCACGGGCACGAGCCAGTACTTCTTGCGGGCCCGCATGAAGCGCCAGAGTTCGGAGACGAAGGACCACATGTCAGGTGTTCTCGACAGTCGCTGGGCCGCTCAGAACTGGTCGTTCATGGTGCCCGGGGTCTCGCGCGCGCCGGCCCGGCTGATCCAGTAGGTCGCGGCATCGGGCTGGCGACGCCGCCGCATGGGGTCGCGCCCGAAGACCTTCATCAGCAGGCCGGTCGGCACCACGGCCAGCACGAACAGCAGCGCCATCAACACCGGGTTCACGATCCGGTGCAGCAACTCGGCGAATGCCATCCACAGCGCCGCCAGCGGCCGCAGGGGTGCCTGCCACACCAGGGCCAGCATCACGAACAAGGCCGATGCCGACAGCCAGTACAGGGCGTCGGCGCGGCCGGACCAGCCCCGAAAGCCCGCCACCACGGCCAGCACGAGCGCCATCAGCAGGCCGAAGTCGCGGACGGTGCGGGTCGACACGGTTGCGGCAGCGGGATCAGGGCGGCGTCTCACGGTGATCGTCCGGTCAAGTGGTGGCCGGCGGGTCCTGGCAGGGCCCCCGCATCTGAAGAGCCAGGCGCCGAAACCGGCGCATCGCTGGCACTTCTATTGTAGTGTCCGGGCTGTGCCCAACTCATGCACGCAGGACCACTTGAACAGGGGCGGAACGGCCATTGGAACAGCCCGGTTGCCCAGCTTCGACACCGACGATGGCGACACCTGAAGACGCCGACGGCCCGCCTTTCCTGCCGTTCGGGCGGCCGGACTACTCCGATCGCGAGATCGCCGCCGTCACGCGCGTCATGCGCTCCGGCTGGGTGGGCATGGGGCCCGAGACGATCGCCTTCGAGAAGGAACTGGCCGTCGCGCTCGGCGCGCGCGAGGTGGTGTGCGTCAACTCCTGCACCTCGGCCCTGCTGCTGTCGCTGCGGGCCCTCGGGGTCGGCCCCGGCGACGACGTGGTGTGCCCGTCGCTCACCTGGTGCAGCACGGCCAATGCCGCTCTCCACCTGGGTGCCCGGCCCGTGTTCTGCGATGTCGATCCCGAGACGCTGTGCCTGTCGCCCGCGACGGTCGCGGCCGCGCTGACCCCGGCCACGCGGGCGGTCATCCCGGTGCACTTCGGCGGCCACTCGGTGGACATCGCCGCGCTGCGCCGCTCGCTGCCGGCCGGCGTGGGCATCGTCGAGGACGCGGCGCACGCGCTCGGCGCGAGGCTGCCCGACGGCCGCCCCGTGGGTGGCAGTGGCGAGCCCGCCTGCTTCAGCTTCTACGCCAACAAGGCCATCGCCACGGCCGACGGCGGCGCCATCGCCGTCGACGATCCCGCGATCGCGCGGCTGCTGCGCTCGCTGCGCGTCCACGGGCTGTCGGTCGACGCCTGGCAGCGGCATGCCACCTCCCGCGACGCCATGGCCGCGACGCCGCTGAGTCTGCTCGGCTACAAGGCCAACTACACCGATCTGCAGGCGGCGATCGGCCGCGTGCACCTGGCTCGGCAACCCGAGTTCGCCGAGCGCCGGCGCCTCGTCGCCCAGCGCTATGCCGAGGGCCTCGCAGCCATGGGCCTGGGCTGGCAGGCCGGCGTCACGAGTGCCGGCCATGCCCGTCACCTGTTCGTGATGCTGTTGCCACGGGCCCTCGCGTCGGCGCGCGGCGCCCTGCTCGACGGGCTGCGCCAGCAGGGCATCGGTGCCACCGTGCACTACCCGCCCTTGCACCAGATGCCGCTGTACAAGGCCGCGGGTGTGCAGGCAGGCACCGGCCAGCCGGCGCTGCCCGTGACCGACGACGTCGCCAGTCGCGTCGTCAGCCTGCCGATCGGTGCCAGCGTCTCCGAGTCGGATGCGGCGCGCGTGCTCGCGGCCGTGCGCGCCCAGCTCGAACGACTGGCCTGATGCCCGCTCCCACTCCGCCCCGGCCACCGCGCCACCGAGGCCCACACGCCCCACCATGAAGCAAGACGGTCCAACCCTCCCGACACGCCCCCGCGATGCCGACACCTTCGACATCGTCACCACCCTGCGCGCGTTGGGCGAGGCGGCGCGCTACCACCGCTGGCTGATCGCCGTCTCCGGCGCCATCAGCGTGTCGCTGGCGGTGCTGTACGCGTCGCTCTGGCCGCCGGTCTACGTGGCCGAGGCGCTGATCATGGTCGAGAACGACACCGACACGGCCCGCGACGCCTTTTATGCCACCTGGAACGTCTTCCGCAAGGACAGCGCCCGCACCGAGATCGAACTGATGATGTCGGGCTCGGTGCTGAACAAGGTGATCGACGAAGAGAAGCTGACCTACGACGACGTCTACCACCCGTTCATGTCCCACCTGGGCTACCTCTGGGAGAAGTCGTGGCCTGGCCGGGGCTACAAGGCGGCCAAGGCCTTCGTCTTCGGCGCGGAGGAAGGCGACGAGCTCGACGCCGCCACCAAGGACCGCGGCCGGACCCTGAAGGACATGCGCGCCGGCCTGCAGGTGCTGCCGGTCGGCGAGTCGATGGTCGGGCGCGTGGTGATGCGGGGGCCCTCGCCCCGTGTCGCCGAGGTCGTCAACACCTTGCTGAAGGTTTACCAGAAGGAGCGGGGCGAGCGCCACCGCAACGAAGCCCGGCTGGCCTACGAGTCCCTGTCGGCCGAGGTCGAGAAGGCCCGCGCCGAACTGGCCGACTCGGCGGCCCGTCGCGTCGCGTTCCTGGGCCGCAACGACCTGGTCTTCGATTTCCAGAAGGAGTCCCAGGAGGTCAAGACCCTGTCGGAACTCGAGACCAACACGCTGCTGACGCGCCAGAAGATCGCCGGCCTCGAGGCCACGCTCGCGTCGATCGAGCGCCAGATGGCACAGCTCGAGCCGACCGTGCGGCTGCAGACCGTGACCGAGCCGAACATGGTGCGCGAGAACGCCACCATGCGGCGCCTGGAGCTCCAGTCCCAGCTGATCGTCGCCCAGAACCGCTTCCGCCCCGACTCGCCCGAGATCGCCGAGATCCGCGACAACATCGCCAAGTTCGACCAGCTCATCGCGGCCAGCCCCGAGCGCACGGAGCGTGGCTCGACGACGGGCCAGAACTCCGTCTACCAGCAGCTGCTGCTGAACCGGAACACGCTGAGGGCCGATCTCGAGGGCTCGCGGGCGAGCGTCCAGGCCCTCGAACGCAGCGCCAACGTGCTGCGGCAGCAGCTGGCCCGGGTGCCGGCGCTGCAGGACGAGCTGCGGGTGCTCGACCGCGTTCACGGCGCGGCCGCCGAGAAGTACCAGGCGCTGCTGAACAAGCGTGCACAGGTCGAGGTGTCGATGGCCACGGCCACCGCGGCCACACCCAGCCTGCGGGTCGTCGACTACGCCGTGGCGCCGTCGGGCCGCGCCTGGCCCCGCGCCCGCATCCTCTATCCGGCGGCCCTGATCGCCGGGCTGGTGCTGGGCCTGATCGCCGCCCAGGTGATGCGGCTGGCCGGTGGGCGCGTGCGCCCCGGGCACTGGGGCCGACGGGGCGGTGACGCGCCGCTGTACGGCTCGCTGTCCATCCCCGCGACGATGCCCGTCTCGCTGGTCCGGCAGTCCCCGCCGGCCGAGTCGCCGGCCCAGCCGCGCTGATCACCCTGAAGTCTCGCCACGACATGCCCAACGTCTCGACCGCCGGCCCGCTCACGGAGTCGGCCGCTGCCGCGTACCAGCGCATCGCCCTGCAGCTGCACCATGACCTGCCGCGCGACGGCCGGCGGCGCCTGGCCCTGCTGACCACCGCCAACGCCGCGCCGTCCGTGGCACGCTGCGGCCTCGCCCTGGCGCTGGGCCTCGCCCAGGAGCTCCAGCAACCCGTGCTGTGCGTCGATGCCCACCTGAGGGGCGGCGATGCGAGCCGGGCCCTCGGGTGCGACGGGGCCCAAGGCTGGTCGGACCTGATGCACGACAGCGCCCTGAACCCGGCCGACCTGGCGCTGCCGACCTCGGAGCCCCTGCTGCGCTTCCTGCCCGCGGGCGTGGCGGGCCGGCAGGGCGCGCGGCGTTCGCCCGAACAGGTGCAGCGCGCGGTCGATGCGCTCGCCACCGGCCACGACTTCGTCGTCATCCTGGGCGGGCCGGTGCTCGACGACACGATGGCGCTCGGCGTGGCACCGCACGTCGGCTGCGTGCTGCTGCTGGCGTTCGACGACCAGACGCTGCTGACCGACCTCGACCAGGCGCAGCGGGCCCTGCGCGCCTGCGGCGCCCAGGGCGTGCGCCTCGTCATCGCCGACGCCCTGCGCTAGCGAGATGGCCTGGCCCTGGTCGCGCGCGACGCCATGGCCCGGCCCCCCCGGGCGGCCCTTGTTGCAGGCCGCGGCGGCGCTGGCGGTGGTGTTGTCGCTGGCGGGCGCGGTCGTGGTGGCCGCACTGGCCGCCAACAGCCTGCGACCGGCCGCCATGCTGCTGGCGGCCATGCTGATGGTCATGGGGGCGATCGGCTCGGGCAACCCACGCCTGTTCTGCCTGTGGGGCCTGATGGTGGTGCTGCCCTTCGACCTCAGCATGTACCTCAGCCCGTTCTCGTCCAAGGGGGGCGGCGAGCGCGCCTTCCGCATCGAGGCCGCGGACCTGTTCTGGGGCGCGCTGCTGCTGTTCCAGTTGCGCGACCTCTGGTGCCGCCGGTGGCCGGGCCTGCGTGTGCCCAAGGTGATCTTCGTCTGGCTGTTCATCATGCTGGCCTGGGGGCTGGGCACGATCGCACTGGCCCCGTACCGGTCGACGGCGGCGCACGAGATGGTGCGGATGCTGAAGATGGCCCTGCTGTTCGTGGTCATCGTGAACGAGCTCGACAGCACCTCGCGGCTGCGGCACGCCGTGGCCGCGCTGGTGCTGGGCATGTTCGTGCAGAGCGGCGTCGGGCTCATGCAGTACGCCCTGGGCCGCACGCTGGGCCTGGGTTTCCTGGGCGAGCTGAGCGCCCAGACCGTCGATGAGCTGGCGACGACCTCGGTGCGTGGCGCCCGTGTCTTCCGCATCAGCGCCTTCGTGGGGCATCCGAACCTGCTGGGGGTGTACCTGGCGGCCTCGTTGCCACTGACGCTGGCAGCCCTGCTCACGGCCCGGCGCAGCTGGGCGCGCGTGGCCTACGGCCTGGCCGGCATCGCTGCGCTGGTGGCCCTGATCCTGACCCAGTCCCGCTCGGGCTGGCTGAGCTTTGCCGTGGCGCTGGTGCTGCTGCTGGCGCTGATGGTGGCGCACCGGGGCTTGTTCCGGCGGTCCATCACCACCGTGGCGCTGGCCACGCTGACGGCCGTGCTGGTGTTCGGTGCCTTCCAGGAGCAGATCTCGCGGCGCCTGTTCGACAGTCTCGACCAGGCAGCCACCGGCCGCGAGGAGTTCAAGGAAGACGCGCGCCGGCTCATCGACGACCATTACCTGCTGGGCGCCGGCCTCAACCAGTACACCCTGGCGCTGCCGCCCTACATGAAGATCCCGGCGCGCAGCTACAGCTACTGGATTCCGCCCGTCCACCACATCTACTACCTGTGGTGGGCCGAGACCGGCCTGATCGGCCTGATGCTGCACCTGGCCTTCTGGGCGGCGATCGCCTGGCGGGCCCTGCGCAACCTGCGGCTGCGCGACGAGATGCTGTTCCTCGTCAATGCAGCCTGCCTGGCGGCGATGGCGGCCTTCGCGGTCGATGGCTTCCTGAGCTTCTCGCTGCGGGTCAACCAGCCGCAGCGGCTCTACTTCGTGCTCGCGGCGCTGATCTACGCCTTGCACTACTTGCGGCAAGCCGAGCTGCGCGCGCTCGTCACGCGCGACTCGCGAGGTGCCGGCCCGTGACCACCGGCAGCGCCCCCGCCCACCCGCCGATGGGCCGGGTGGTGCGCAACACCGTCGCACTGGCCGTGGGGCGCAACGTCAGCGCCCTCGCCCGTCTGGCGATGCTGGCCATCGTCGCGCGCGGACTGGGCACCGACACCTTCGGGCAGTACGCGGTGCTCATCGCGCTGCTGATGGTGGCGGAGGGGCTCGTCGACTTCGGCAGCAACGAAACCTTCGTGCGGGAGGTGTCGGCCCAGCCGCAGCGCCGGGCCGCCCTGCTGCGCGTGCTGGCCGCGGGCCGCCTGCTGCACGCCCCGGCGGCCTGGCTGCTGCTGGTGGCCGCGACCGTGCTGCTGGGCTACGACGCCGAGATCGTCAAGGCGGCGGCGCTGGGCGGCGCCAGCCTGCTCTTCATCGGCGGCGTGATGGTGTTCCGGGTGCTGTTCCGGGTCGAGTTGACGATGGAGCGCGAGGTCGCCGCCGAGTTCGTCTCGGTGCTGTTCATGGTGGTGGCGCTGATCCTGCTCAGCCTGCGGGGCGGCGGCATCGTGGAGCTGATGGCCTGCCACGTGGCATCGCGGGCGCTGTACTTCGCGCTGGCGGCCTGGTTCGTGCGGCACCAGTTCCGCTGGTCGCTGGCCGGCGTGACGCGGGCCGACCTGGCCTGGAGCTGGCGCCTGTGCCTGCCGGTCGGCGTGACGGGCTCGCTGGTGATGCTGTACGACCCGATGGACGTGCTGCTGCTGTCCCGGCTGGCCAGCATCGAGGAGACCGCGCAGTTCGCCGCCGCCCAGCGCCTGGCCTGGCCGCTGTTGATCGCGCTGTCGGCCATCGGCGGCACGGTCTATTCGCTGGCGGCAGCCTCCTGGCCCCACGATCCTGCCCGACTGCAGCGCATCTGCCAGCGCGGCTTCGACACGGTCGTCGTGGGCGGGCTCGGCGTGGCCTGCGGCGGCATCGTCGGGGCCGAGGCGCTGCTGGGGCTGATCTCGCACGAGCTGGGCGGCGGGTCGGGTGCGCTGGTGTTCGCGCTGCTCGTCACGCTGTGCGTGGCCAAGGCCGTCTCGGGCACGCTGGGGCCGGTGCTGCTGATCGTCGGCGCATCGCGCGTGGCGCTGGCCATCGTCGGCCTGGCGCTGGTGGTGAAGTTCCTCGCGGCGCTGTGGTGGGTGCCGCAGGCCGGCATCGTGGGGCTGGCCGTGGTCGCGCTGGTGGTGGAGCTGGCGTGCGTGGTGTCACCGGCGCTGTGGGTCGTCGCACGCCGCGCAGGCGTTCGGCTCGACTACCGCCGCGCCGTGCTGGCGTTGTCGTTGTGCGGCGCTGTCGCCCTGCTTGGCCGGCTGCTGCCCCCGGCCGAACTCGGCCCGGCTGGCCGCCTCGCGCTGGCCGCGGCCGCCAGCGGCCTGTACCTGGCCGTGGCGGTGTCGACCCGCCTGCTCGACCTGGGCGCCCTTCGCCAGCTGCGCGGTCCGGCGGCCGGCCCGGCGGCCGACGCGGGCACCGTGCGCTGACCATGCCCCAGTCCGGCACGCCGACCCGGCCCCGACGCCCGCGCGTGGCGTTGGTCGCCATCGGCATCGGCCGGTTCCAGCGCGGCTTCGAGCGCTACTTCAGCGATCTGGCCGAACTGCTGCGGCCGGAGCTCGACCTGCGCCTGTACGCCGGCGCGCCCGGCGAAGGCCGCCGCGTGCCGCCGGGGCTGGGCACGCTGGGCCGGCTGGCGGCGCGCCTACCGGTGGGGCGCACGGAGACCGAGTACCGCACCTACAAGCACGACTGCCTCGCCTACGGCCTGGCGATGGCGGCCGACCTGGCCCGCGATCCGGTGGACATCGTGCACGCCATCGATCCGCCGCTGTCCAAGGTGCTGGAGCGCCTGCTGCCCTGGCTGCCGGGCCGCCCGCGGCTGATCTACAGCAACGGCACGGCATGGCCGGTGCACCTGTGTCCGCGCCGCGCCTTCATCCACCACATCCAGGAGGGCTCGCTGCAGCAGGCGCTGGCCGCGGGCGATCCCCCAGGCCGCAATCGGCTGATCCCCTGCGGCGTGAACATGGCCCGGTTCGGCTGTGCGGAGCCTCGTGCCGCGCTGCGGCAGCGCCTGGGCATCGTGCCGGAGCGCTTCGTGGTGCTGATGGTCGGCGCCGTCAAGCGCCCCCACAAGCGCGTCGACCACGTGATCGACGAGTTCGCCGCCCTGCCCGGTGAACCCCTGCTGTGGATCGACGGCAAGATCGAGGACGAGTCGCTGGTGGCCGAGGCGCAACGCCGCCTGGGCTCGCGGGTCCGGGTGGGCACCTCGCCGTCGGCCGAGGTCGGGCAGCTCTACGCCATGGCCGACGTCATGGTCCATGCCGCGCTCGACGAGTCGTTCGGGCTGGTCATCGTCGAGGCGCTGTCGACGGGCCTGCCCGTGCTGGCGCACGACTCGCCGCATTTCCGCTGGCTCACCGGCGAGCCCCGGATGCTCATCGACATGGCTCGCCCGGGCCTGCTGGGGCAGCGGCTGGCCGTGCTGCAGCAGGCGCACAGCCTGGGTGGCGAGCCGTTCGACGCCGCCGGGCAGGCCGCCCGGGCCGAGCTGGCGGCCCGCCTGCGCCAGCGCTTCGACTGGCCGCAGCTGAAGGCCGACTACCTGTCGCTGTACGCGCCAGAGACGCGATGAATCCGCGCCAGCGCTGCCAGGACTGGCAACACCACCGATGGCACGCCGCGTGGCGCGACCTGGACGCCGACATCGAGCGCTACCTCACCAAGAGCGCGGAGAACATCGCCCTGGGGCGTTCGCGCAAGCGCTGGTGGAGCGCCTTCCTGACGCCCGAACTGCAGTGCCTGGCGCTGCACCGCCTGGCTCACCTGCTGCACTGTCGCGGCTGGCCCCGCGCCGCCACGCTGGCGTCGCGGCTGAACCAGCTGCTGCACAAGGTGCAGATCCCGGCCACCGCCTGCATCGGCCCCGGCTGCCGGCTGTCGCACCCGGCCGGCGTCGTCTTCGAGGGCTCGGCGGGCCGCGAGCTCACGCTGTTCGGCATGGCCGTCTGCTGCACCGGCCCCGCGGCCGACCCGCCGGTGCTGGGCGACGGCGTCACGCTGGGCGCGCACGCGGTGCTGCAGGGGCCGCTGCGCGTCGGCAGCCGCTGCCAGATCGGGCCGTTCGCCTGCCTCGGCCCCGGCCCTGGCGCCGTGCCGGACGACAGCGTCGTGGTGGCACGCTCGATGCTGAGCCGGGCTCGCCGCCCGCGTAGCCCGGCCGCCACGTCGCGCCCCGGGGAGAACCCATGACGACCCTCACCGCCGCCCTGATCCGCAACGCCCTGGTGCACGGCCATCGGCCGGCGATGCTGGAGGCCGACGGCCGACGCCGGACCTGGCTCGAGTGGCGCGACCGTGTGTCGCGGCTGGCCCGCGTGCTGGCCGGGCGGGGCACCGGCGTCGGCACCCGCGTCGGCGTGCTGTCGCCGAACTCGGTGCGGCAGGCCGAGCTGTTCCACGCCCTGTACTGGCTGGGTGCGGTGCCGGTGCCCATCAACACCCGGCTGGCGCCCCCGGAGGTGGCCGATCTGCTCGAAACCACCCGCGTGCAGTGGCTGGCCGTCGACCCCGCCGCAGCGTCGCTGCTGGAGGCCACCACCCTGGCGCCCATGGCCCGGCAGGCGCTGCGGCTGGGCAGCGACGAGGTCGAGGCCGCCCTGGCCGGGGCCGACCCGCATCCCCCGGCCGACCTCGACGGCCACGCCGAGGCCCTGCTGCTGCACACCGGCGGCACCGCCGGCAGGCCCAAGTGCGTGGTGCTGACCCACGGCAACGCGATCGCCAACGCGCTGCAGGTGTCGATGGCGTGGCCGGCCGGCCCCGACGACGTGATGCTGCACGTGGCGCCCATGTTCCACTCGGCCGACCTCGTGATGACCGGTGCCCTGCTGCGCGGCGCGGCCCACGCCTACCTGCCCCGCTTCACGCCGGCCGAGCTGCTGGCCGCGGTCGTGCGGCACCGGGTCAGCGCGTTGATGGTCGTGCCGACGATGCTGATGATGCTCGTGGACTCCGGCGAGATCCCGAGGCACGACGTCGGCAGCCTGCGGCGCATCCTCTACGGCGCCTCGCCGCTGCCGCGCCCGGCCGTGGCACGGGCGATGCAGGCGCTGCCGGCCGTGAGCTTCACCCAGGGCTACGGGCTCACCGAGACGGCGCCCCTGCTGTGCATGCTCGACCATGACGGCCACCGGCAGGCGCTGCAGGAGACCGACGCGCCGCTGTCGTGCGGGCACCCGCTGCCCGGCGTGGACCTGCGCATCCAGGATCCCGAAGGCCGCGAGCTGCCCCCGGGCGAGGCCGGCGAGATCGTGGCGCGCGGCGCCAACGTGTTCGGCCGCTACCTCGACCTGCCCGAGCACACGGCCGAGGTGCTGCGCGGCGGATGGTTCCACACCGGGGACATCGGCATGCAGGGTGCCGACGGTCGCGTCTACATCCTCGACCGCAAGAAGGACATGGTCATCGTCAACGGCGAGAAGGTCTACTCCGTCGAGGTCGAGGCTGCGCTGGCTCAGCACCCGGACGTGGCCGAGGTGGCCGTCATCGGCATACCCGCGGGGCGCCAGGGCGAGGCGGTGTTCGCGGTCATCGTGCCCCGGCCAGGCGCCACGCTGCACCGCAAGGCCCTGCGCGAGTTCTGCCGCAGCCGCATCGGCGCCTACAAGCTGCCCACGGGCTTTGCCTTCGTCGACGCGCTGCCGCGCACGGCCCTGGGCAAGGTGATGAAGGAACGCCTGCGCCAGGAGCACGGCGGCTGAACCGGCCGCGGCCCGCTCAGCCGGGCAGCGCCGGCAGCTGGCGCGCGATCTCGCGCGCGATGTGGCGGGCGTTGGTGACCACGGTCACGATCTTGCCGCCGAGCACCGACCAGCAGCCGAAGCCATGGGGCGTGACGACCGTCGGGCGCCCGTCGAAGTCGTCGGTGTAGGCCTCCACCGTGCGCACGCCGATCCGCGACTCGATGTGCTCGGCGTGTTCCAGGCCCGGCAGGTAGCGCAGGCCCGCGGCCAGCAGGCCCTCGCGGTTGGCCGAGCGCCGCTCCAGCGCGGGCGGCAGGCCGTCGGGCGTCACCTGGCTGGCCAGCACGGACTGGTGGATCCCGGAGAGCATGAACAGGCCCTCATGGCCCGTGCTGGTGAGGCTGGTGAACGGCCCGTCCAGCACCGTCATCATGTGCTTGGGCAGGCCGGGGATGCGCAGCACCGACATCTCCATCAGGTCGAAGCGCAGCAGACGCTGCGGGAAGCCGAACCAGCCCGAGATGCGGTTGCGGTTGGCGTACGTGGCATTGACGACGAAGTCGAACGGCGCCTCGTCGCCGTGCCCCCCGGCCACCGTCAGCTGCTTGCGCCCGTCGTCGAGCAGCCGGCCCCCCACGACCTCGGTGCCGATGCACGCACGGATGTGCGGGTGGCCGGAGAGCGAGCGCATCAGCTGGGCCGACAGGCGGCCGATCTCGACCACGGCTTCATCGGTCTTCAGGCACACCGACACACGGTCCGGGCGCACCAGCGCCGGCGGCGGCTCGACGATCTCGAACCGCAGGCCGTTGGCCCGGCAGGTGGCTACGTAGCGCTCGGGCGTGATCTCGCGGGCAAAGGCCGACACCGCGTAGTAGGCCTCGAGGTCGCGCACGATCACGTTCTCGTACACCGACTCGAACTCGGCCTTGGCAGCCACGACCTCGCGGATGGTGTCGATGCTGCGCGGGTAATGGAAGCCCGAGTGATGGCGCCACTGGTTGATCCACGAGGCCTCCTGCAGCAGCGCCGGATGCCGCTCGAAGAGGACCACCTCGCAGGTCTGGGCCAGCTCGACGGCGCAGGTGGCGCCGAACACGCCACCGCCGAGCACCGCCACCCGAGGGCGATCGGGCCGGGCTGCGGCGCGCCGCGGCGCGCCCAGCGCGGCGCGCGTGCGTTCGGCCAGCAGCAGGCTGCGCAGCACCGTCGGCTCGTCGGGGGTCACCGGGCCTTGGCCGGCGGCCGCGCGGACGAACGCCTCGATCTCGGCCCGCAGGGGTGGTGTCGGCAGGTCGATCCACCGCTTGCTGTTGCTGTCGCGGCGCTGCACCTGCAGCAGCCGCTCCTCGTACAGCGCCTTCACCTGCAGGTCGGCATCGGCGAGCTGCACCGACCGCACACGCTCCACCCCCTGCCAGCCGACACGCACCACGGCCCGTGCACCGCTGGACAGGGCAAGGCTGGCGACCACGGTGTGGCCGTCGCGCCAGGCGCTGCACGCCTGCAGCGCGCCCGGCGTGCACAGCCCGAGCAGGTCGAAGGCGTGGATCCATTCGGTCAGCGCATCCAGGCCCGGCGTCATCGTGTCCAGCGGGTTGGTGAACTGGATGTGCACCATGTGCGGCAGCCCCGCCAGCGGCGCCGCCGCCTCGGCCAGCGCATGGCTCAGCGGATGGTGCAGGTACACGTGCCCGGTGGCCAGCACGCGGCCGTGCCGGCGGGCCAGCGCGTGCAGCTCGCGCGCTTCGTCCACAGTGGCGGCCAGCGGCTTCTCGACCAGCACATGCGCCCGCAGCAGGCACTGCCGCACCAGCGCCGCGTGCGTGGCCGAGGGCGTCGCGATGTCGACCAGATCGACGCCGTCCCAGGCCTCGGGCGACAGCGCGGTGTGGACCGGCAGCCCCGTGGACGCCCTCAGCGTCGCGGCGCTCGACGCCGACTGCACGACCACGCCGCACAGGCGCACCCGGCCTTCGTGCTGCAGACGCTGCCATTCGGCGAGGTGGTGCCGTCCGAAGCGCCCGACACCAACCAGCAGCACGCCGGGCACGGGTGGCAGTTGCACGGGCAACAGGGCCTCACCGGCAGCAGCACCGTCAACCATCCTCCGACACGGCCTCCCTGGATGTGGCTCGGCGTGCCCGGCTCGGCACCCTGCGGGCCAGTGTAGCGGCTGGTCCACCGCACCCGGGGGCCTCGTTCAGGTGGGCGCAGGCTGGAAGCTGCCGCTCTGCGCGAGTGGCCAGTACTGCCGGTACACGGCGTGCGGCCAGTCGGCGCGGCCTTCCATGGCTGCCAGCAGCGCACCGGGCTTGATGAAGGGCAGCTGGTTCGCGAGCAGCCGCACGTCGCCCTGCGAGACGCGGCGCACGATGTGGCTGGCCGTGATCTGGCCCGGGTGCGTGAGCCCGGCGGCCTGCACCAGCTCTTTCAGCGCCATCAGCGTGTTCTGGTGAAAGCGCCAGACGCGCTCGGTCTTGGTCGGCACCACCAGCGCCTGCTGGCGCAGCGGGTCCTGCGTCGTCACGCCGGTGGGGCAGGCACCGGTGTGGCAGGCCTGGGCCTGGATGCAGCCCAACGCGAACATGAAGCCGCGCGCCGAGTTGCACCAGTCGGCGCCCATCGCCATGCAGCGCGCGATGTCGAAGGCGCTCACCACCTTGCCCGCCGCGCCGATGCGGATGCGCGGGCGCAGGTTCAGGCCGACCAGCGTGTTGTGCACCAGCAGCAGCCCCTCCTGCAGCGGCGCGCCGACGTGGTCGGTGAACTCCAGCGGCGCCGCGCCGGTGCCGCCTTCGGCGCCGTCGACGACGATGAAGTCCGGCACCAGGCCCGTCTCGAGCATGGCCTTGCAGATGGCAAACCACTCCCAAGGGTGGCCGATGCAGAACTTGAAGCCCACCGGCTTGCCGCCCGACAGCAGGCGCAGCCGCTCGATGAAGCGCAGCATCTCCACGGGCGTGGCAAAGGCCGAGTGGCTGGCCGGGCTCACGCAGTCCACACCCTCCGGCACGCCCCGCGCCGCGGCGATCTCGGCCGTCACCTTGGGCCCCGGCAGCACACCGCCGTGCCCGGGCTTGGCGCCCTGGCTCAGCTTGAGCTCGATCATCTTCACCTGCTCGTCGCCGGCGTTGGCGACGAAGCGCTCCTCGCTGAAGCGCCCGGCCTCGTCGCGGCAGCCGAAGTAGCCGCTGCCGATCTCCCAGATCAGATCGCCGCCGTGCACGCGGTGGTGCTGGCTGATGCTGCCCTCGCCGGTGTCGTGCGCGAAGCCACCCCGCTTGGCGCCGCCGTTGAGCGCGAGGATGGCGTTGGCGCTCAGCGCACCGAAGCTCATCGCCGAGATGTTGAAGACGCTGGCGCTGTACGGCCGCGTGCAGCTGCTGCCGCTGTCGCCGATGGTGATGCGGAAGTCGTGGCTGGCCACCTCGGTGGGCGCCATCGAGTGGTTGATCCACTCGTAGCCCAGCGCATGCACGTCGAGCTGCGTGCCGAAGGGGCGCTTGTCGGCGTCGCCCTTGGCGCGCTGGTAGACGAGGCTGCGCTGCTGGCGCGAAAACGGCGCGGCCTCGTTGTCGGACTCGATGAAGTACTGGCGCATCTCCGGCCGGATGAACTCCAGCAGGAAGCGCAGGTGCCCGATGACGGGGTAGTTGCGCAGCACCGAGTGGCGCGTCTGCCGCGTGTCGCGCCAGCCCAGGCCGGTGAGGAACAGGCCCAGCAGCGCCAGGGTGCCCAGGGCGCCGCTGCCGGTGAGCAGCCAGGCGATCGCGCCCAGCAGCATCGTCAGCGCGGCCAGCAGCCACGCGGCGTAGCGCACCGGGAAGTGCTGGTCGAGGCGGTGAAGCCAGGCGTGCATGACGGGTTATCGGCGCTCAGGCCCCGGCGCTGAAGAAGGCGCGCAGCCGCTCGGCCGTGGCCGCCGGCTGCTCCTCGGGCAGGTAGTGGCCGCAGTCCAGCGCCTGCCCCTGCACCTGCGCGGGGTTGCGGCTCGCGGCCCGCCACAGCGCCATGGGGTCGAAGAGGGCCTGCACGATGCCGCGCCCGCCCCACAGCACCAGCAGCTCGCAGGCCAGCTTCTCGCCGGCGGCGCGGCTGGCGCGGTCGAGCTCGAGGTCGCAGGTGAGCGCGGCGCGGTAGTCCTCGCACATCGCGTGCACGACCGCGGGCCGCCGGATGGCGCGCTCGTACTCGGCCAGCGCCGCCGGGTGCAGGTGCGCCAGCGAACCGGCGCCCCAGCCACCGAACTTGCGGTGCAGGTAGCGCACCGGATCGCTGTCGATCATGCGCTCGGGCTCGGGCGCCGGTTGCGCGAGGAAGAACCAGTGGTAGTAGGCGCGGCCGAAGCGCCAGTCGGCGCCTTCGATCATGTCGAGCGTGGGCGCGATGTCGAGCACGGCCAGCTTCGACACCGCGCCGGGCGCATCGAGCGCCAGCCGGTGCGCGACGCGGCCACCACGGTCGTGCCCGGCCACCATGAAGCGCTCGTGGCCCAGCTGCCGCATCAGCGCCAGCAGCTCGGCGGCCATCGCGCGCTTGCCCATCTGCGTGTGCTGCGGCTCATCGGGCGCGGGCTCGCTGTCGCCGTAGCCGCGCAGGTCGGGCAGCACGAGGCGGAAGTGCGCGGCGAGCAGCGGCGCCACGCGGTGCCACATCACGTGGGTCTGCGGAAACCCGTGCAGCAGCAGCAGCGCCGGCGCGCCGGCCGGGCCACCCAGGCGGCCGCGCACGCGGCGGCCGGCCACCGCCACGTCGAACGGGTCGAAGCCTTCGAAGCCGGGGATGTGATGCATGGCGGCGTGTCGGTTGATGGGGTCAGCGTTCGGCCGGCCGGTCGGATCGCGCGAAGGTCCACGACACGCCGACGCCCACCGCAGTGCCCTGTGTCTTGTCGACGAGCGGGCTGTCTTCGTTACGGGCCCCGCGCACGCTGTCCACGCGCGCGAAGCCGAAAACGACCCAGTCGCGGTGCAGCCGCCGGCTGGCGTTGAACGACAGCCGCGTCGCCACCAACCCGGCCTTCGCCACGTAGGCGGGCCGCGTCGCCGTGGCGTAGACGGGCGCGACGCCGTAGAAGGTGTCGGCCAGCCGCTCGTCGGCGATCAGCAGGCCCACACTGGCGCCGAGGTTGAAGCCGGCGGCGCGTGTGCCCCAGCTCAGCGAGGGCTCAAGTGCCAAGCCGCGGTACTCGAAGCGGTTGTTGAGGTCGAAAACGCCGCGCAGCGGCACGGCAGCACCCAGTTGGCCGCCGAAGGCCGGGCCCAGGCGCCAGCGCAGCCGCGGGCCGAACTCCACCAGCGTGCCGATGTTGGGCAGGCCGCGGCGCGCGTCGTTGTCCGAGGCCGCGGAGCCGAAGCTGCCGGCAAAGCCGATGTCGAGCTCCATCGACTCGGTGCGCGCCGCGCGCACGCCCACCGTGCCCTGCTCGGCCCGCAGCACGCGGCCGCGGTACAGCAGGTAGGGCAGCACGATGGCGTTGCTGGTGCGCTGGCGCGCGCCCGGGTAGGCCGGTGCCTGGGTGCCGAAGGCGGCCAGGCCGGCCTCCCACAGCGGCTGCGGCGGGCGGCCCTCGGCCGCGGCTTCGGGCAGGCCCTCGTCGACGGGCTGGGCCCGGGCCGATGGCGACGTGCCCCACATCGCGGCGCACAGCAGGGCGCCGATCAGCGTGGTGAAGGCGGGTGTGTTCATCGCGGGCCATCTTAGGGCCCTGGCTATACTTTTGGCTTCAGCGCCGATTTGCTCCGGATTGCGGGCGCTTTCAACAAATGCGGCTAAACAGGATGTCCGAGTGACGAGCCTCGCGCTGATCGCCCGGTGTCCGTGTTGAAGCGCGGCACCAGGTTTTTTGTCTGCTCATGGGTTCGGTCGGACCGGTCACACCACAGTCGATGCACTTCGAGACGCCGCTGCCGCTGCAGAGCGGCGCGGTGCTGCCGGCCTACGAGCTGGCCTTCGAGACCTACGGCACGCTCAACGCCGAGCGCAGCAACGCCGTGCTGGTGTGCCACGCGCTCAACGCCAGCCACCACGTGGCCGGCACCTGGGCCAACGGCAGCGTCGGCTGGTGGGACAACCTCATCGGCCCCGGCAAGCCGCTGGACACCGATCGCTTCTTCGTCATCGGCATCAACAACCCCGGCTCCTGCTTCGGCAGCACCGGGCCGATGCACACGAACCCGGCGACCGGGCGGCCCTGGGGATCGGACTTCCCGGTCGTGACGGTGGAGGACTGGGTCGACGCGCAGGCGCGGCTGCTCGACCGCCTGGGCATCAACCGGCTGGCCGCCGTGCTGGGCGGCAGCCTGGGCGGCATGCAGGCGCTGGCCTGGTCGCTGCGCCACCCGCAGCGTGTGCGGCAGGTGGCGGCCATCGCGACGGCGCCCAACCTGTCGGCGCAGAACATCGCCTTCAACGAGGTGGCGCGGCGCGCCATCGTCACCGACCCCGACTTCCACGGCGGCCACTTCTACGGCCACGGCGTGCTGCCGCGCCGCGGCCTGCGCGTGGCCCGCATGCTGGGCCACATCACCTACCTGTCCGACGACACGATGGAGGCGCGCTTCGGCCGCAGCCTGCGCGCGGGCGACGGCGCGGCGCTGGCCTACACCACGCAGGACATCGAGTTCCAGATCGAAAGCTACCTGCGCCACCAGGGCGACAAGTTCAGCGAGTACTTCGACGCCAACACCTACCTGCTGATCACGCGCGCGCTCGACTACTTCGACCCCGCCCGCGCCCACGGCGGCGACCTGGCCCGTGCCTTCGCCGCGGCCGGCTGCGAGGCGCTGGGGCTGCGCTTCCTGGTGGTGAGCTTCACCACCGACTGGCGCTTCGCACCGGGCCGCAGCCGCGAGATCGTCAAGGCCCTGGTCGACAACCGCATCGCCGTGAACTACGCCGAGATCGACGCGCCACACGGCCACGACGCCTTCCTGCTGGACGACGCGCGCTACCACGCGCTGGTGCGCGCCTGGTTCGAGCGGCTCTCGGGCGAACTGGACAACCGTCATGTCTGAGCGCAGCGATCTGGAGTTGATCGGCGCGCTGGTGCCGCCGGGCAGCCGCGTGCTCGACCTCGGCTGCGGCGACGGCGCGCTGCTCGAGTGGCTGCAGCGCGAGAAGGGCTGCAGCGGCTACGGCGTCGAGCTGGCCGACGCCAACGTGCTGCAGTGCGTGCAGCGCGGCGTCGATGTCGTGCAGCTCGACCTCGAGGAGGGCCTGGCCCTTTTCGACGACCAGAGCTTCGACGTCGTGCTGCAGATCGACACGCTGCAGGCCATCCGCCACACCGAGCGCATGCTGCGCGAGACGGCGCGCGTGGGTCGCATCGGCATCGTCGCGTTCCCGAACTTCGCGCACTGGCCCAACCGCCTGAAGGTGGCCGCCGGCCGCATGCCGGTGACACGCGCCCTGCCCTACGAGTGGCACGACACGCCGAACATCCGCGTCGGCACGTTCGCCGACTTCGGCGTGCTGGCGCACCGCCTGGGCCTGCAGGTGACCGATGCCTTTGGCCTGCAGGACGGCCGCGTCGTGCGCGTGGCGCCCAACTGGCGCGCCAGCGTCGCCGTCTACCGCTTCGAGCAGCGCTGAGCGTGTGAGCGGCCCGGCCGCGGCTCAGGCCGCGGGCAGCCGCACCCAGAACGTGCTGCCCACGCCCGGCGTGCTCTCGACGCCGATCTCGCCGCCCTGCGCCTGCACGAGCTGCCGGGTCAGCGCCAGGCCGAGCCCGGTGCCGGCCACCGGCCCGCGCTCGGCGCCCAGGCGGTCGAAGGGGTTGAACAGCCGCGCGAGCTGCTGCTCGGTGAGGCCGGCGCCTTCGTCGCGCACGCGCAATTCCCAGCGTGGCGGCTCGCCCTCGCGCGCCGGCGGCACCGCGGCCACGGCCAGCCGCACCCAGCCGCCGGGGCGGTTGTACTTGATGGCGTTGGACAGCAGGTTGCTCGCGATCTGCTTGAGCCGCTTGCGGTCGGCCCGCACGACGGCGCCACGGCCGCTGACGCCATCGTCCAGCCGCCGCGCCAGCGCCGGCGTGTCGATGGCGCCGGCCGACAGCATCGTCCAGGCCTCGGCCACCACCTCGTCAAGCGCCACCGGCTCCAGCGCCATCGTCAGGCGCCCGCTCTGCAGGCTGCTCAGATCGAGGATGTCTTCCAGCAGCGCCTGCAGATGGCGGCCGCTGGCCAGCGCCTGCTGCACCCAGCCGCGCTGGCGCTCGCCGCTGCCACCGGGGTCCATGTCGAGCAGCTGCGCAAAACCCAGCACGGCGTTCAGCGGCGTGCGCAGCTCGTGGCTCACGCGGCTGAGGAACTCGCTCTTGGCGCGGTCGGCGGCGGCGGCGCTGTCGCGCTCCAGGCGCAGGCCCTCGGCCTGCTTGGCGGCCGTGACGTCGGTGTGCGTGCCGATCATGCGCAGCGGCCGGCCCTGCACGTCGCGCTCGATGACGAGCCCGCGCGAGAGGATCCACTTCCAGCTGCCGTCCTTGCACCGCACGCGGTGCTCGTTGACGTAGCGGGCGGTGCGCCCCTCGAAGTGCGCGTCGCGGTCGGCGCGCATGCGCGGCAGGTCGTCGGGGTGGGTGCGCGAGTCCAGCGCATCGGGCGTGTCGGGCAGCTCGTCGGGCGCAAAGCCGTACATCGCCTTGCACTGCGGGCTGAGGATCTCCACGCCGTCCCGCACGCGCCAGTCCCAGACGCCGTCGCCGCTGGCCTCGAGCGCGCCCATCCACAGCTCGCTCTGCAGCTGCAGCGCCAGCTGCGCCTGCTTGCGCTCGGTGATGTCGAACAGCACGCCGACACGCACGCGCGAGGCGCCGTCGTTCTCGGCCGGGCTGCTGATGACGTGGATCCAGCGCTGCTGCCCGTCGGGCCGGCGGATGCGCAGCTGGTAGTCCAGCGCCACATGCGTGTCCAGCGCACGCGCGATCGGCGCGGCATCGCGGTGGTGGTCGTCCGGATGGCGCATGCGCATCAGCACCGTGCCGTCGGCCAGCACCTGCTCGGGCGAGACGCCGTAGATCTCGCGCACGCGCTCGCTGACGAAGCTGTAGCGGCGCTGGCCGTCGGCGTCGATGACGAGCCGGTAGACCATGCCCGGGATCAGCGCCACCAGCTGCTGCAGCTCGGCCTGGCTGCGGCGCAGCGCCAGCTCGGCCTGCTGGCGCTCGGTCACATCGGTGGCGACGCCGGCACGGACCTGCCGCCCGGCTGCATCGCGCCCCGAGGCGCTGCCGCGCCAGTGCACCCAGCGCTCGCGGCCGTCGGCGTGGCGGATCCGGAACTGCACGTCCAGCGGGCGCCCTTCGAGTGCGATACGGGCCACCCCGTCGGCCACGCGGGCGCGGTCGGCCGCGTCGATGCACCGCGTCAGCACCTCGCTGTCGGCCATGACCTCGGCCGCACTGACGCCGTACAGCGACTCGATCGCGTCGCTGATGAACGTGAAGCGGCGCGCGCCGCCGGGTTCGACCACCAGGCGGTAGATAACGCCCGGCACCAGCGACACCAGCTCGCGCACGCTGGCCTCCGACAGCGCCAGCGCCTCGCGCGTGCGCACGACGTCGGTGATCTCCTCGACCGTGCCCTCGTAGTAGCGCACCGCCCCGTCGGGCCCGCGCACGGCGTGCGCGTTCTCGCGCACCCAGATGCGTTCGCCCGTGCGCCGGCGTCGGACCTCGGACTCGAAGGCGATGACCTGGCCGTCGCGGGTCAGGCGCTGCAGGAACTCGTCACGCCGGCCCGGCACCACGTACCAGCTGCCGAGCGGGTCGCGCGCGGCCGCGAGCTGCTCGGCCTCGGTCTCGAAGCCGTTGAGCCGCACCAGCGCCGGGTTGGCCCGCAACTGGTGGCCCCCCGGCGTGCTGCGGTAGGCACCGATGGGCAGGAACTCGAACAGCGACGCCCAGGGGTCGTCGCCGTCACCGGGGTCGTACCCGCTCATGGTGCTCAGTCCAGCGTGACCTCGGCGTGCACCGTGCCGGCGCGGTCGGCCGTGGCGCTGAGCGCCAGCGCCGTGCCGCGCGGGCCGCGCACCACCCACTCGGCCACGGCGCGGTCGGCCGTGAGCTCGCGGCTGGGCAGGAAGGCCTGCAGCGAGCCCTTGGGCGCGTGGCCCTCCAGGTGCTGGCCGACCTCGCGTTCGAGCCCGCTGACCAGCGTGATGCCCGGCGGCAGGTGGATGCGGAACACGGTGCCGCGTGCCGTCTTGCGCTCCAGCGAACGCTTGCTCACGTAGCTGGGCAGGTAGCCCGCATTGGCCACGGCAAAGCGCACGCGCCAGGTGTCGGGGCCGAGCGCGCGCACCTCGGTGCGCAGCACCTCGAGCTTGGGCAGGGAAAGGCCCAGCTGCAGCAGCCACGCCGGGAAGCGCGCCGCCTCGCGCTCACGCAACGCCGGCGGCGGGTTGCGCCAGTAGTTCATGCGGTCCCAGCCGCCCAGCTCCACGGCGCCGAGCTGCGGGTGCTGGTAGGCGTACCAGTCGACGTGCGCGCGGCCGCCGCACTGCTCGTCGCTCCACTTCAGCAGCTTCAGGTCGTCTTCGACCGGGTGCTCGCGGTACCAGTCGATCCACTTGTAGTCGGTGATGCCGGCTTCCTTGTTGGGCGCCCAGATCTCCACCGTCCAGAAGAGGGCGCCCAGGTGCTCGTAGACCCAGTCCTGCGTGCCCGTGATCACCTGCTTGGGGTGGTACTTGAAGTCGTGCCAGATGCTGATGGCCGGGTAGCCGGTGAGCTTGGCGCCCAGGTCAGACAGGCGCTGGTAGATCCACAGGTCCTCGGGCGTCATGTCGTCGTCGGACTGCGTGCCCATCGGGCGCAGGATCACGCCGCTGTGGGTGTGGAAGCTGATCGCCGCGCCGATGTTGGGGTGCTTGCAGATGAAGTCCACCATCGCCCGCACCTCGGGCTCGCTGGTGGGGTAGGGGCCGGCGCCCACCTGCTCGAACTCCTGCCGCCAGTAGGCCGGGAAGTTGCGGTTGAGGTCCAGGCCCTCGCGGTCGGGGTTGGCGTTGATCTTCAGGCCGTCGAAGTTCTTCAGCG
>JAIXTY010000040.1 GCA_027483705.1 Rubrivivax sp. | reverse complement strand
GCGCGTCCACGCAGGCGGCCAGGGCCTGCTGCACCGCGTGCTCCGTGCCGCAGACGAGGTGCTGGCGCAGCCCGGGCTCGATCCAGAAGGCCGGCGGGTGGTCGGCCATGTCGGTCATCACGGTGACGAAGGGCACGCCGGGCCGGGCCAGGGCCAGGCTGTCGTGCAGCGCGCGGTTGAAGTTGGGCACCAGCGACACCAGCAGGTCGGGCCGCGTGGCGCGCCAGTGCGCGGACAGCCGCTGCACCATCGCGCCGTGGGCCAGGCGGATGCCGGCCTGCAGCAGCTTCAGCTCCTGCGCCAGGCCGAGCGTGAAGCCGCTGGCCAGCCGCTTGTTGTAGAGGTCCTCGGGCTCGAAGCCCAGCGTGCGGCGGAACAGGGCCGTGGGGTCCAGCAGCTCGGTCAGGTTGACGCGACGCACAGTCCAGTGCGGGTGGCGCTCGCGCATCACCTGCTCCAGCGCCAGCGCCGCTGCGCGGTGGCCGCCGCCGGCGTTGAACCAGACGAGGTCGATGGTGGTCATGGCCGTCCCGCTCGCGCTCAGGCCGGCAGGCGCAGCAGCGCCTGCCCCATGCGCACACGCGCGCCAGGCGTGATGCCGTCGGCGAACGCGAAGCCGGGCGGCGCGAAGACGATGATCGTCGAGCCATGCTCGAACCAGCCGAGCTCCTCGCCCTTCTTCACCAGCGCGTGGCAGGGCAGCTCCGAAGGTCCGCCGTAGCGCAGGTGCAGCCGCAGGTTCAGGAAGTGCAGGCGCAGGCTGGCCACGAGGATGGCCGCCACCGGCACCACGGCCAGCCGGTGGCCCGACGCCAGGCGCAGGTTCAGCACCGCGCGCTCGTTGCGGCAGAACAGCCGCTCGATGCGCTTGAGCGCGATCGGGTTGACGTTCCACGTGTCGCCGCTGATGTAGCGCACGTGCTCGACGACGGCGTCGTGCGGCGCGTGGAAGCGGTGGTACATGGCCGAGGTCAGGCGCAGCGTGATGAACGAGCCACCCTCCCAGGCGGCGGCCTCGCGTGCGCTGCCGAGCAGTTCGTGCAGCGGGTAGGGCATGCCCTTGGCCTGCAGCAACTGGCCCTGGTGCACCACGCCGCTGGCGCCGACGATGGCGTCGCAGGGGCTGGCCAGCACGTCGGCGCGGGTGTCGACGGGCCGTGCGCCGTCTTTCAGCTCGCGCGTGAACACCGCGTGCAGGCTGTCGAAGTGGGTCTTCTTCGCGTCCGACAGGTCGAGCTCGGTGAAGAGGCGCCACACCGCCACCGACAGCTTCACGAGCCACGGCTGCCGCAGGCCGCTGAACCAGCCCATGAAGTGCGTCAGCGCATGGCGGGGCACGCGGTTGGTGAGCAGGAAGTTCAGGTCTTCCTGCAACAGGAGCCTGTCGCGGAGTCGTCGTGTGGCGTTCATCGGCTTGTCTTGGCTTGGACACGAAGATGCTGCCCGCCGCGTTCGACGGCCTCACGACGGAGCCATGACGACACCATGACCGATGCGCTCACCCTCACCTGGCTCGCGGCGGCTGCCGCGGCCGTGGCCGCCGTGCCGCGTGTGCACCGGCGGCTGCAGCTCTCGCTGGCCAAGCATCCCTCGCTCACCGGCCATGCGCGCATGGCGCAGCGCGTGGCGCGGCTGCTGCCGGGCTACGCCTACGACGAGACCCGCTTCTTTGCCGCCGACGACGCGCCGGCCGAGGTGGTGGCGCAGCGCCGTGCCGGCTTCGGCAGCCTGGTGGCCGCGCTGAA
This sequence comes from Rubrivivax sp., assembly GCA_027483705.1. Lineage (GTDB taxonomy): Bacteria > Pseudomonadota > Gammaproteobacteria > Burkholderiales > Burkholderiaceae_C > Rubrivivax. The sequence goes on along the minus strand of JAIXTY010000040.1, from coordinate 2,637 downwards.
CAGCCGGCATGCCCGCAGCGCGGCAATGACGAAGCAGGCCCGCCCGGCCATCAGCGACCTGCAGTTCACCGGCGCCTACCGCGTGCCGTTCCAGTTCAGCCCCGTGCTGCGCGAGCGGCTGGCCCTGGGCAGCTTCGTGCAGCGCAGCGACGGCATCACCATCACCGACCTGGACGGCGAGGTCTACACCGACCTTACCGGCTCCTACGGCGTCAACCTCTTCGGCGCCGACTTCTACAAGGCCTGCATGGCCGAAGGCCTGGCGCGCACCGCCGACCTCGGCCCCGTGCTCGGGCACTACCACCCGGCGGTGGCCTGGAACGCCGAGCAGCTGAAGGCCATCAGCGGCCTGGACGAGGTCAGCTTCCACATGAGCGGCACCGAGGCCGTGATGCAGGCGGTGCGGCTGGCGCGCTACCACACGCGCCGCACCCACGTCGTGCGCTTCTCGGGCGCCTACCACGGCTGGTGGGAAGACGTGCAGCCCGGCCCCGGCAACCCGATGCCGCCGAAGAACGTCTACACGCTGAAGGAACGCGATGCCGACACCCTGCGTGTGCTGCGAACGCGAAAGGACATCGCCTGTGTGCTGGTGAACCCACTGCAGGCGCTGCACCCCAACAAGGCCGCGCCCGGCGACAGCAGCCTCATCGACAGCGGCCGTGCCGCGGCCTACGACAAGGCGGCGACGGTGGCCTGGCTGAAGGAACTGCGCGAGGTGTGCAGTGCGCGCGGCATCGTGCTGATCTTCGACGAGGTGTTCATGGGCTTCCGCCTCGGCGTGGGCGGCGCGCAGGCCTACTTCGGGGTGCCCGCAGACATGGTGACCTATGGCAAGACGCTCGGCGGCGGCTTCCCGGTGGGCGTGGTGTGCGGCAAGGCCCACCTGATGAAGCGCTTCCGCGAGGAGCGCCCGGCCGACATCTGCTTCGCCCGCGGTACCTTCAACGCCCACCCCGCGGTGATGGGCGCGATGCAGGTGTTCCTGGAGCGGCTGCACAGCGCGCCGGTGAAGGCCATGCTGAGCGACCTCGATGCGGTGTGGAACGGCCGCGCCGCGCGCCTGAACGAGCGGCTGGCCGCGGCGGGCGTGCCGGTGCGCGTGGCCAACCTCACCAGTGTGTTCACGGTGCTGTACACGCAGCCCTCGCGCTACAACTGGATGCTGCAGTTCTACCTGCGGCGCGAGCGGCTGCTGCTCAGCTGGGTGGGCAGCGGGCGGCTGATCTTCAGCCACAACTTCACCGATGCCGACTTCGACGCCGTCTGCGCCCGCTTCGTGGCCGCGGCGCAGGCCATGCAGGCCGACGGCTGGTGGTGGCAGGGCCCCGCCCTCAGCAACAAGGGCATCCGCCGCAGCGTGCTGCGCGAGATGCTGGCGCGGCGCTTCTCGGCCGCGGGCTGAAGCTCAGGGCCGCAGCGCCTGCGCGTGGTGGCGCAGGTGGTCGGCGACCAGGCTGGCGATGAAGAAGTAGCCGTGGTCGTAGCCGGCGTGCCGGCGCAGCGTCAGCGGCTGGCCGGTCGCTGAGCACGCGGCCTGCAGCAGTTCGGGCTTCAGTTGCTCGGCGAGGAACTTGTCGGCCTCGCCCTGGTCCACCAGCAGCGGCGGCACGCGGGCGCCAGACTTGATCAGCTCGACCGCATCGTGCGCCGCCCAGGCGGCGCGGTCGTCGCCCAGGTAGCCGCTGAACGCCTTCACGCCCCACGGGCACTGCGTGGGCGCGCAGATGGGCGCGAAGGCCGAGACGCTGGCAAAGCGCCCCGCGTGGCGCAGCGCCAGCGTCAGTGCACCATGCCCGCCCATCGAGTGGCCGAAGAGGCCCTGCGCGCCGGGCCGCACCGGGAAGCGCGCCGCCAGCAGCGACGGCAGTTCGTGCATCAGCCAGCTTTCCATGCGCCAGTGCGTGGCCCACGGGGCCTGCGTCGCGTCGAGGTAGAAGCCGGCGGCGGTGCCGAAGTCCCAGGCCGCATCGGCGCCGTCGACGCCGGTGTTCCGCGGGCTCGTGTCGGGTGTCACCAGCATCAGCCCGAGCTCGGCCGCCACGCGCTGGGCGCCGGCCTTGATGGCGAAGGTCTCCTCGGTGCACGTGAGCCCGGCCAGGAAGGTGAGCACCGGCACCGGGCCGGCCAAGGCCCGCGGCGGCGTGTAGACGCCAAAGCGCATCGGCAGCCCGATGACCGTGCTGTCGTGCCGGTAGAAGCCCTGCACGCCGCCAAAGCAGGCGTGCTCGGCCAGCGTCTCCACCGCCATCAGTACACCACGACGGAGCGGATCGACTCGCCGCGCTTCATCAGCGCGAAGCCCTCGTTGATGTCCTCGAGCTTCAGGCGGTGGGTGATGAGGTCGTCGATGTTGATCTTCTTCTCCATGTACCAGTCGACGATCTTCGGCACGTCGGTGCGCCCGCGCGCGCCGCCGAAGGCCGAACCCTCCCACTTGCGGCCGGTGACCAGCTGGAACGGCCGCGTCCTGATCTCGGCCCCCGCCTCGGCCACGCCGATGATGATGCTGCGGCCCCAGCCCTTGTGGGTGCACTCCAGCGCCTGGCGCATGACGTTCACATTGCCGGTGCAGTCGAAGGTGAAGTCGGCGCCGCCATCGGTGAGGTCTTGAATCGCCGAGACCACCTTGTCGCT
>JAIXTY010000097.1 GCA_027483705.1 Rubrivivax sp. | reverse complement strand
CCCTGCCGGCAGCTTCAAGGAGACCACGCCCGCCGGCCAGTACCTGCTGGGCCAGGGCGTGCTGAAGCCCGACTTCAACAGCTACGGCGCACGCCGCGGCCATCACGAGGTGATGATGCGCGGCACCTTCGCCAACGTGCGCGTCAAGAACCTGATGATCCCGCCCAAGGCCGACGGTTCGCGCGTGGAAGGTGGCTACACGCTGAAGGACGGCCAGCAGACAACCATCTACGAGGCCGCCATGGCCTGGCAGGTCGAGGGCACGCCGACGGTGGTGTTCGCCGGCGAGGAGTACGGCACCGGCTCCAGCCGCGACTGGGCGGCCAAGGGCACGGCGCTGCTGGGCATCAAGGCCGTGGTGGCGAAGAGCTTCGAGCGCATCCACCGCAGCAACCTCATCGGCATGGGCGTGCTGCCGCTGCAGTTCCGCGCCGGCGACTCGTGGGAGTCACTCGGCATCACGGGCCACGAGACGGTGGACGTGCTGCTGGCCGAGGACATCAAGCCCCAGGGCGAGGCCACGCTGGTGATCACGGCCGCCGACGGCGCCACCAAGCGCGTGCCGGTGCTGCTTCGCATCGACACGCCCATCGAGGTGGACTACTACAAGCACGGCGGCATCCTGCCCTTCGTGCTGCGGCAGCTGCTGGCCGCCTGACGCCGGCGCGGCCGTTCAGCGGCCGCGCAGGAACAGCGCGTCCAGTTCCTTCAGGCTCACCTGCCGCCAGGTGGGCCGGCCGTGGTTGCAGGTGTCGCTGCGCTCGGTGGCTTCCATCTCGCGCAGCAGCGCGTCCATCTCGGGCAGCGTGAGGCGCCGGTTGGCGCGCACGGCGGCGTGGCAGGCCATGGTGGCGAGCAGCTCGTCGCGTGCGCGCTGCACGACGCGGCTGCCACCCACCTCGGCCAGCTCGGCCAGCACGGCGCGCACGAGCTCCGTCAGGTCGGCGTCGGGCAGCGCCGCCGGGCGGCTGCGCACCACCAGCGAACCGGCGCTGAGCACCGCAACGTCCAGGCCCAGCGCGCGCAGGGCCTCGGTCTGCGCCTCGGCGGTGGCGATCTCGCCCGGCGTGGCCGCCAGCGTGTGCGGGATGAGCAGCGGCTGCGACGGCATCTCGCCGCCGTGGGCCGAGGCCTCGGCCGCGCGCTTGAGCCGCTCGTAGACGATGCGCTCGTGGGCCGCGTGCATGTCGACGACGACGAGCCCGGCCGCGTTTTCGGCCAGCACGTAGGCGCCACCGATCTGCGCCACGGCGCGGCCCAGCGGCTGCTCGTGTGACGGTACGGCCGGCATGGGCGCGGGCGCGGCCGGCAGGGGCTCGGCCAGCGCGCGCAGCGTCGGGGCCCAGCGCGCGGCCGGTTCGGCGGCAACGGCAGCGGCGCCGTCGCGCGGGCCCCAGGCCAGCGACGGCTGCCACGCCGGTGGCTGCGCTGGCGCCGCAGCCAGGGCCGGGACCGGCGGCGCCTCGGCCGCGACGGCCGGCACCGCCACCGCCCGCGTCGGCGCCAACGCCTCCATCACCGCACGCTGCACCGCCTGGTGCACCGCGCCACCGTCGCGGAAGCGCACCTCGGCCTTGGCCGGGTGCACGTTCACGTCCACCAGCTCGGGCGCGATCTGCAGGAACAGCACCCAGGCCGGCTGCTTGCCGCCGTGCAGCTGGTCGTCATACGCCGAGCGCACGGCGTGGGTGATCAGCCGGTCGCGGACGCAGCGGCCGTTGACGAAGAGGATCTGCAGGTCGGCCCGCGTGCGCGCCGCCTCGGGGTGGCCGATGCGGCCGCGCAGCGCGAGCGGGCCGCGCTCGGCCTGCAGCGGGCGGCTGGCGGCCTCGAAGTCGCGGCCCAGCACGTCGGCCAGGCGCTGCGGCCACTCGGCAGCGCGCCAGTTGGCCAGTTGCCGGCCGTCGTGCCAGACGGCAAAGCCCACGTCAGGCCGCGCCAGCGCGGCGCGCTTGACGACGTCGAGCGCGTGCGCCAGCGCGGTGGCGTCGCTCTGGAGGAACTTGCGCCGCGCCGGCGTGGCGAAGAACAGCTCCTGCACCTCCACCGTGGTGCCGGTGGCACGGGCCGCCGGGGCGATCTCGCCGCTGCGCGCGGCCACGCGCCAGGCGTGCGGCGCGCTGGCCGTGCGGCTGGTGATGGACAGCTCGGCCACCGAGGCCAGCGCGGCCAGCGCCTCGCCGCGGAAACCCATCGTGGCCACGCTCTCCAGCTCCGACAGGCTGGCGATCTTGCTCGTGGCGTGGCGCTTCAGCGCGAGCGGCAGCTGCTCGGGCTCGATGCCGGCGCCGTCGTCCTCTACCGAGACGAGGCGCACACCACCGGCCGCCAGCCGCAGCGTGATCTGCGTGGCCCCGGCGTCCAGCGCGTTGTCGAGCAGCTCGCGCACGGCCGCCGCTGGGCGGTCGATCACCTCGCCGGCGGCGATCTGGCTGATCAGCTCGTCCGGCAGCTCACGGATCGGGCGGCGCGGCGGCGTGGTGGGCATCGACGCGGGATTCTAGGAGCCCGTTCGGACGACCCGGAGGGCGTGATGGGTTGCACAGAAATTGCATTTGCGGCCTAGACTCGACCCCGGAGCGCATGAAGAGCTTGAGGCCCACCAAGTGGGCACGAGGGCCGTTGCGTCGTTGGCACGGTGAGACGTTTGTTGCCGGAGGATCATGCTGCCCTTCTTCGCCGATCTCGTGACGCGCACCGACGAGGACCGTCGGGCGTTCGAGACCCACCCCAAGCTGGTCGACGCCGTGGCCCACGGCATGAGCGTCGAGCGCTACCGTGCGCTGCTGCTGGAGCTGTACCACGTGGTGTGGCACTTCAACCCGGTGTGCGCCGCGGCGGCCGCCCGGCTGGGCTCGCCTTCTCACGATCCCGATTCCGCCCTGCGCTACTTCCTCTACGAGCACATGCACGAGGAAGCCGGGCACGAGAACTGGGTGCTCAACGACCTCGAGGCCATCGGCGTGACCCGCGGCGATGCCCGTGCGCACCGCCCTGGGGCGCACACGCTGGCGCTCAACGGCTACAACCACTGGTCGGCGTCGCAGCGCCAGCCGGCTTCGGTGATGGGCATGCTGTATGCGCTGGAGGTCATCGCGTCGGTGTACGGCGGGCCGTTCGCCAGCGCCATCCGCGAGAGCCTGCTGCTCGAGGGCGAGCACGGCGTCAGCTTCATCAGCAGCCATGCCACGCTCGATTCGCAGCACATGGCCGAGCTGCGGCAGGTTCTCAACCGCATCACCGATGACAGCGCCCGCGAGGCCATCGTCGAATCGGTGCAGGTGAACTTCCATCACCTGACGCGCATCCTCGAAGCCCTGTAAGCCTGCCCGGAGGACACGACGTGAACGCCTCCCCTGCCGTCGGTGTGGCCGGCCTGCTCGGCCGGCCCTACAAGACCATCCGCCTGGAGTGGCACTCCGATCTCGCGCTGCTGCGCGTGCGCGCGGCCGTCAAGCCCATCCAGTGCTACAGCCTGGCGGCGATGACCGAGATGCAGCAGGTGCTCGACGACATCAGCGCCAACCCAGGGCTGCTGCGCCACCTGGTGCTGACCTCCGACGTGCCCAAGGTCTTCAACTTCGGCGGCGACCTCGCCCTCTTTGTGCTGCTGGTGCGCGCCGGCGATGTCGACTCGCTGCGCCTCTACGGCATGAAGTGCGTCGACATGGTCTGGTGGCTCGAGCACGCCGCCAACCTGGGCGTGCACACCACCGTGATGGCCGCCGGTGACACGCTCGGCGGCGGCCTGGAGAGCGTGCTGCCCTTCCACCGCATCATCTTCGAGAAGAGCGCGCAGGCCGGCTTCCCCGAGGTGCTGTTCAACCTGTTCCCGGGCATGGGGGCGTGGGACTTCACCATCCGCCGAGCCGGCTACGCGGTGGCCAACGAGATGATCCTCTCCGGCCACCTCTACAGCGCCGAGGAGCTGATGTACCGCCGCGTCATCGACATGGTGGTGCCCGACGGCGAGGGCGAGCAGGCCATCGACCGCGTCGTGCGCGAGGTCGACCCGCGCCACCGCGGCACGCTGGCCGCGCTGCGCGCGCAGCGCCTGGCGGCCCCGATCCGGCGCGAATCGCTCGTGGCCATCGTCGACCAATGGGCCGAAAGCGCGATGGGCCTGACCGACCGCGACCTGCGCCTGATGGAACGCCTGGCGCGCGCGCAGGTGCGCAAGGCCGGCGGCGGCGACGAAGGCGCGGTCGAGGAGATCAAGCGCCTGGAACTCGAGATGGCCTGGGGCGGCGAGCGCCGCACCGGCATCGAGCGCCGCGCCATCCCGCCGGTGGTGGACCGGCGCGTCCGCACCTGAGCGCGGGGCCGCGGCTGCAGCCCCCGGCCAGCCCCGATCAGGCCGGCGGCAGCGCGCTGCCGCAGTGCTGGCAGAAGCGGGCGCCGGCCAGCACGGCCGTGCCACAGACCGAGCAGTAGCGCGCCGGCCGCGGCGGCGCGGCCGCCGGCAGGGTGGACTGCGCTGCGAGCGCGGCCGCCCGCGTGGCGGCGGCGGCCGCGGCGGCCTCGCGCACACGCCGCTTCTCGGCGGCATCGGGCTGCGCCTGCGCCAGCGTGGTGCTCAGCTGGTGCAGCGTCTGCAGCCACTGGCGCGCCGCGGCGTCGTCGCCACGCAGGCCGCGCAGCGTGCGGCTGCCCAGGCGGTGCTCGGCGGCGGCGTAGAACACCGATCGCGCACGGGCCACGGCCACGCGCACCGAGTGGCTCTGCACCGACGCGGGCCCGGCCGGCGAGGGCCGCAGCCAATCGCCCTGGAACTCGATCCAGGTGACGGTGGACTCGACCTCGAAGCGGCTCCACAGCAGGTGCGACACCCGCAGAGCGTGGCCGGCGGCCACCACCAGGGCCAGGCCGACACCGGCCTTGGTCCAGAACACGCCGGCGTCGCGCAGCTGCGTCCAGGCCTGCCAGCACCAGAACACGCCGCCGAGCAGCGTCCACACCAGGCACAGCACGCCCAGCATCGCGAGCCACATCTCGGGCGACCCGGCACGCGGCCAGGCCGGCGGGCGCTCGCGGCCACCCTCGGGCAGCAGGGGATGGGATTCCTCGAGCACCACGCCCTGGAAGCGGCCGCGGTCGCCAGGGCCTTCCACGCCCGGGGCCTGCCAGGCGTGACGGCGGTTGGGCACGCCCTCGGCCCAGCGGCGGTGAAGCTCGAGGTCGAGCTCGCGGTTGAAGGCCTTGAGCTCGGCGTCAGGATTGAGCTCGCGGTCGTGGCTGTCGATGCGGCCGGCCGCCACCGGCCCCAGCTGCGCGCGGCCGGCGAGCAAGGCCAGACCCTCGACCATCAGCAGGCCCCACAGCAGCGACGCCAGGGCCACCGGCAGCGCCAGCGGCACCAGCGCGGACAGCAGCGCCTGGCCTGGCAGCCGCGGCGCCAGCACCACGGCCGCCGCGGCCACCGCGACCGCGAGCAGCAGCCACAGGGCCAGGGCGGCCGCCCCACCCGCGCGCCGGCCGGGCGTGATGGCGCTGGCGCCGATCACCCAGACCACGATGGCCCCCAGGCCCAGCGAGGCCAGCGCGGCCGGCACGCCCTCGGCCAGGGCCCACACCGGCGCCAGCACCGCAAAGACGCCGGCGCACAGCAGCGCGTGGTAGACGCGGCGCGCCAGGTGATGGTGCAGCGGCCGCGGCCAGTGGCCGAGATCCGGCGCCAGGCGGCGCAGCACGCCGCGCCACGGCGCGTCGATGACCATCGGCTCCGGCGCGCCGTTGACCATCGCCCGTTGCAGCCACGGCGCGCCGGGGCTCGCGCCCTGGGCTTCGCGCTGCAACTCGTTGGTCAGCGACGCCGGCTGGCCCGGCTCCAGCAGCAGCCGGCGCTGGCCGCTGGCCCGCACGATGTTGACGATGCCCAGCACCGCGAAGAAGGCCGCAGCCAGCGACATCGGCACCGGGCTGCCCAGCTCGACGCTGGTGCCCAGCAAGGCGGCGGCGGCGCCACTCTCGGGCTCGGGCCGGAAGCTGACCAGCAGGCTCAGCGCCAGCGCCAGCAGCAGCAGCGCGCTGCCGCGCGCCAGCAGCAGCCGGTTCTCGATGGCGTAGGGCGTGGGGTAATCGAACGCGGGGCCGACGAGGCCCCAAGGCATGGACATGCCGTCTCCCTGGAAACAAGGCCGCGCACGCCAGGCGGCGCGGGCCGCCGATGCGGTCAGGCAGGACCGCCGGCGCTCAGGCCGATTCTGCCCGAGCGACCACGGCCCCCAGGGGCCGTGGCGCCGGACCGGCCTCGTGCACGCAGGCCCGCCCGGCGCGCTTGGCCGCCAGCAGGGCGTGGTCGGCGGCCGTCAGCAGCGCCTGCGGCGACGGCGGCACCTGCGTGGTGTCGGTGACGCCGGCCGAGAAGCCCAGGCCGCCGAAGGCACCGCCGTCGTGCTCGTGCACCGTGGCGCGCCAGGCCTGCAGCACCTGCTCGAGCTTGGCCCGCGCCGCGGCCGCCGGGGTGCGCGGCAACAGCAGGCAGAACTCCTCGCCGCCGTAGCGGTAGGCCTGGTCGCTGGCGCGCAGCTGCTCGCGCAGCAGCCGCCCGAAGGCCGCCAGCACGCGGTCGCCGACGGGGTGCCCGTGGGTGTCGTTGACCTGCTTGAAGTGGTCGAGGTCGAGCACCACCACGGCCAGCGGCGCGCGCTCGCGCAGCGCCAGGGCCAGCAGGCCCGGCAGCGTGTCGTTCAGGTGGCGGCGGTTGGCGAGGCCCGTGAGCGCGTCCTGCGTGGCCTGCTCGCGCAGCGCCGCCTGCAGTGCCTGCACCTGCTCGATCTGGCGGCTGAGCGCGCGGTTGGCCAGCACCAGCTCGGCGCGTGCGCGCTCGGTGGCGCGCTGGCGGGCGTGGGTTTCCTCGAGGCGGTGCTGCAGCGTCAGCAGCTCGGTCTGCAGCGCCGCAGCCTGGTAGCGGGCACGCGAGGCCAGGCGCGAGCGCTCGGCGTTCAGCGCCTGCCAGCGGCGCAGCTGGGCCAGCGCGGCAGCGGCATCGCCCTGCTGCTCGAGCAGGCGCGAGTGCTCCTCGGCCGCCAGCGCCTGCGCGCGCAGGCCGGCCCGCGCCGCCGCGCCCCCCGGCGCGGTGCAGCGCGCCAGCAGGGCCAGGCCGTCGGCCAGGCGGCCCTCGGCGGCGGCCAGCAGCGCGCGCGCCACGGCCAGCTCGACCTGCTCGTCGGGCAGCAGCGTCGGCTCCATCGCCGCGGCCCGGGCCAGCTGGGCGCGGGCGTCGGCCGTGCGCCCGGCCTTCAGCTGGGCCAGCGCGAGGGTCTCGAAATGCAGGGCCCGCAGGCCGCGGCCGGCCGGCGTGGCGTCGGTGGCCAGCAGCCAGTCGACGTCGGGCATGGCCTGCTCGGCGCGGCCCTGCTCCACCAGCACGACGATGCGGTTGATGCGCAGCACGCTCTGCAGCCGCGCATTGGCCAGGCCCTGGCAGCGGGCCAGGCCGAGCTCGATCTGCGCCAGCGTCTGCTCGTGGTCGCCCAGCTCCATGAGCTCGTGCGACAGGTTGCAGTGCAGCGCCGCGTCGAAGCCGTGGCCGCGCTTCGGGCCGGCGCCGCGCAGCGCCTCGAACATGTAGGCGAAGGCCTGCTCGCTCTGGCGCTGGGCCGAGTAGCAGCCGGCGATGGCGTTGAGCAGCACCGCGCGCTGTTCGTCGCGCAGCAGCGCCAGGCCCTCGTCGCGCAGCGGCAGCAGCAGCGCCATCGCGGCGTCGGCCCCGCCCACGCGCCACAGCGCCCGAGCCTGCCCGGCGATGGCCAGGATCTCGCCGGCGCGGTCGCCGGCGGCGCGGAAGCCGGCCTCGGCGGTGCGCAGCTCGGCGCCCGCCTCGGCCGGCGCCGCGAAGTACAGGCCGTGGAAGCCGAGGGCCAGGCGCGCCAGCGCCTCGCCGTGCCCGTCGGCCCCGGCCTGCGCCCGCGCCAGCGCGCGCTGCGCATCGGCCAGGCACTGCGGCGCGTCCACGTGCAGCAGCCGCCAGGCGCGGCGTGCCAGGCGTTGGGCGGGGGTGGGCGACGGCATCCCGGGATTATCCCGGCGCCCCCGCCACGCAGGCACACCCCGCAACGGGCGGTTGCAATCCCGCCGCAGGCCGGCGGGCGCTGGGCTCAGGCCGTCGCCGGGGCGCCGATCTTGGCGGCGTCGCGCGCCAGTTCCTCGCGCGTGGTGATGCGGCGGAACCAGACCGTCACCAGGCTCGACGTGAGCACGATGAACAGCGAATACAGCACCGGGATCAGCAGCACGTCCTGCTGCTGCGGGCCGCTGAAGGTGAGCAGCACGATCAGCACGCCCAGCGGGCCGTTCTGGATGCCGGTTTCCAGCGCGATGGTGCGGGCGCGGCGGCGGTCCTGCCGCACCAGCCGCGCGAACGCGTAGCCGATGCCGAAGCCCACCACGCCCAGGCCGATGGCGCCCACGTACACCGGCCACGGCGTCGAGGCCAGCAGCTGGTGGTTGCGCGGCACCCAGCTCACGACCAGGAACACGATGACGAGGATGCCCATCACGCCGCCGACCAGCTCCACGACGCCGGCGACATTGGCGTTCCAGCGCCGCAGCAGCATGCCGATCACGGTGGGCACCAGCAGCACGAAGAGCACCTGCGCCACGTTGGCCGGCGGGATCTTCCACTCGCCCTCGATGCCCGCGGTGAGCAGCCCCAGCGCCAACGGAACCAGAACCACCGCGAAGAGCGTCGACACCACCGTCATCAGGATCGACAGGCTCAGCACGCCCTTGCTGAAGTAGTTGAAGATGTTGCTGGTGGTGCCGCCGGGCAGGCAGGCCATCAGGATCAGGCCCACGGCGTAGGCCGGCGGCAGCTGCAGCACCATGGCCAGCGTGAAGCCCAGCAGCGGCGTCAGCACGTAGGTGGTGACCAGGCCGATGGCAACGCCCGCGGGCTTGCGCAGCGCGATCGCGAAGTCCTTGAAGGTGAGGCTCGCGCCCATGCCCAGCATGATGACGACCATCATCACGCTCAGCAGGCGGGTTTCGGTTTCCGACAGCATGGTTCAGCGCCCCTTCCCGGCGGCCATCGCGGCCACGGCCTGCGTGCGCAGCTCGCGGCGCAGGATCTTGCCCACCGGCGTCTTGGGCAACTCGTCGACGAACACCACCGACTGCGGAATCTTGTAGCCGGTGAGCATGGTGCGGCAGTGCGCGAGCACGTCCTCGGCCGTGAGCGCCGGGTCGCGCCGCACGACGTAGGCGCGCACGGCCTCGCCGCTGCGTGAGTCGGGCACGCCGATCACCGCCGTTTCGAGCACGCCGTCGTGGCGCGTCACGACGTCCTCGATCTCGTTGGGGTAGACGTTGAAGCCGCTGACGAGGATGAGGTCCTTCTTGCGGTCGACGATGCGGAAGGTGCCTTGTGCGTCCATCACCGCCACGTCGCCGGTGTACAGCCAGCCCTCGCGCAGCACCTCGGCGGTGGCCTCGGGGCGTTGCCAGTAGCCGCGCATGACCTGCGGGCCGCGCACGATCAACTCGCCGGGCTCGCCCACGGCCACCGGGGCGCCGGCGTCGTCGACCAGGCGCACCTCGGTCATCGGGGCCGGGATGCCGATGCTGTCGCGCTGGCGCGGCGTGTTCAGCGGCTGGAAGCACACCACCGGCGAGCTCTCGGTGAGGCCGTAGCCCTCGACCAGCGGTGCGCCCGTCACCTGCTCGAAGCGCTCGACGACGGCGTGGTGCATCGCAGCGCCGCCGCCGCCGGCGGCCTTCAGGTGGCGCGGCGGAAAGGCGGTGAACCACTCCTCGCCGAGCAGCGCGTTGTAGAGCGTGTTGACGCCGGTGATCCAGGTGATGCGGTAGTTCTCGATGGCGCGCTGCAGGTTCTGCACCGGGCGCGGGCTGGGCACGAGGATGTTGCGCGCGCCGGCCTCGAACATGCAGAGGAAGTTCACCGTGAACGCGAACACGTGGTACAGCGGCAGCGCCGTCAGCACCACCTCGCGGCCGTCCTCGATGTGGCTGGCGCACATGGCGCGCATCTGCGAGAGGTTCCACAGCAGGTTGCCGTGCGTGAGCATGGCGCCCTTGGCCACGCCGGTGGTGCCGCCGGTGTACTGCAGCAGGGCCAGGCTGTCGTGGCCGAGCGGGGCCCACCAGCTGCGCGGCTCGCCGCCGGCCGCGCGGCCCCGGGCCAGCGCCTCGGGCAGCGTCGGTGCCTGCAGGCCGTGGCGCGGGATCTGGCGGTTCCAGTGGCGCATCACCGCGTGCACGATGCCGCCGATCAGCGACGGAAAGAACTCCGGCACGCGCGTGATCACCACGTGGCGCACGTCGGTCTTCGGCAGGGCCTCTTCCAGGCGGTCGGCGAAAAGGTCCACCACGACCACGCACTTCGCGCCGCTGTCCTTGAACTGGTGCGCCATCTCGGTGGCGGTGTACAGCGGGTTGGTGTTCACCGCCACGCAACCGGCCTTCAGCACGCCCAGCAGCACCACCGGGTAGGCCAGGCTGTTGGGCATCTGGATGGCCACGCGGTCGCCCGCCTCGAGCCGCAGCACCTGCCGCAGGTAGCGGGCGAAGTCGTCGCTCTTCTCGTCGACCTCGCGGTAGCTCAGCGAGCCGTACATGCCGTTGGGCATGACGGTGGTGAACGCCGTCTGATCCGCAAAGCGCGCAGCGGCCGCATGGGCCATGGCCGGCAGGCTGGGCTGGGCGGGCGCCTGCAGCTCGGCCGGGATGTGCGGGCCGTACTGCCCGAGCCAGGGGCGCAGGTCGAAGGGGGTGATGGCGTCCATGCGGGGGCCCGTGCGGGGCGGGTCGAGCGGTGTGTCTGGGCGGGGCTCGGCGCGGGGGGGGGGGGGAGATCGCGGGCCCGCTGGGG
>JAIXTY010000248.1 GCA_027483705.1 Rubrivivax sp. | reverse complement strand
GCCGACGATGGCCGAGACCGGCGTGCGCGGCGCCGACGTCTATTCGTGGCAGGCCGTGGCCGCGCCCCGGGGCCTGAAGCCCGAGGTGCGCAAGGCGCTGCACGAGGCCGTGGTGGCGGCGCTGAACGACCCCGTCATCAAGGCGCGCTTCGTCGACGTCGGCTTCGAGATCGTGGCCAGCACGCCGGAGCAGTTCGCGGCCTTCCAGGCGCGCGAGTTCGCGCGCTGGCGGCAGGTGATCGCCACCGGCAAGATCACCGCCGACTGAGCGCCGGCCACCCGCCGCGATGGCCGCGTCCGACACCCCGCGCATCACCCCGCGCATCACCGCGCTGCGCGCCATTCCCGTCGCCGGCCGCGACGGCATGCTGCTCAACCTGAGTGGCGCGCACGCCCCGTTCTTCACGCGCAACCTGCTCGTGCTGCAGGACAGCGCCGGCCGCACCGGCGTGGGCGAGGTGCCCGGCGGCGAGGCGATCCGGCAGACGCTGCAGGACGCCACCGAGCTGGTGGTGGGCCGCGCCGTCGGCGAGGTGCAGGCCGTGCTGCGCGCCGTGCGCGAGCGCTTCGCCGACCGCGACGCTGGCGGCCGCGGCCTGCAGACCTTCGACCTGCGCACCACCATCCACGCCGTCACGGCGGTGGAGTCGGCGATGCTCGACCTGCTGGGCCAGCACCTGGGCCTGCCGGTGTGCGAGCTGCTCGGCGAAGGCCGGCAGCGCGACGAGGTCGAGGTGCTGGGCTACCTGTTCTTCGTCGGCGACCGCACGAAGACCGATCTGCCCTACGCCACGCCGGCCGATGAACCCGACGCGGCCGACGACTGGTGCCGCCGGCGCCACGAGCCCGCGCTCACGCCCGAGGCCATCGTGCGGCAGGCCGAGGCCGCGCACGCGCGCTACGGCTTCGCCGACTTCAAGCTCAAGGGCGGCGTGCTCGAAGGAGAGGCCGAGGTCGACGCCGTTCGCGCGCTGCACGAGCGCTTCCCGCAGGCCCGCGTGACGCTCGATCCCAACGGCGGCTGGTGGCTGAAGGACGCTGTGCGCCTGCTGCGCGATCTGCGCGGCGTGCTCGCCTACGCCGAAGACCCGTGTGGTGCCGAGGCCGGTTTCAGCGGCCGCGAGGTGATGGCCGAGTTCCGCCGCGCCACCGGCCTGCCCACCGCCACCAACATGGTGGCCACCGACTGGCGGCAGCTCGTGCACGCGCTCAGCCTGCAGAGCGTGGACATCCCGCTGGCCGACCCGCACTTCTGGACCATGGCCGGCAGCGTGCGCGTGGCCCAGACCTGCCGCAACTGGGGCCTGACCTGGGGCTCGCACAGCAACAACCACTTCGACGTCAGCCTGGCGATGTTCACGCACGTGGCCGCGGCCGCCCCGGGCCGCGTGACGGCCATCGACACGCACTGGATCTGGCAGGACGGCCAGCGCCTCACGACCGAGCCATTGCGCATCCGCGGCGGCCGGCTGCGCGTGCCCACGGCGCCGGGTCTGGGCGTGACGCTGGACTGGGCCGAGGTCGAGAAGGCGCACCAGCTCTACCGCCAGCATGGCCTGGGCGCGCGTGACGACGCGATGGCCATGCAGTTCCTGATTCCGGGCTGGCGCTTCGATCCGAAGAAGCCCTGCCTCGTCCGCTGAGCCGTCCGCCGAACCCGAGGACCCCATGAGACCGAACCGCCTGCGCACGCTGTGGTCCGAAGGCCGCGCCGCCGTCAACGGCTGGCTGGCCATCGCCAACGGCTTCAGCGCCGAGACCATGGCCCACCAGGGCTGGGACACGCTGACCATCGACCTGCAGCACGGCCTCGTCGACTACCAGGCGATGGTGGGCATGTTGCAGGCCATCTCCACCACCGCCACCGTGCCGCTGGTGCGCGTGCCGTGGCTGGAGCCGGGCATCCTGATGAAGGCGCTCGACGCCGGGGCCTACGGGCTGATCTGTCCGATGGTGAACACGGCCGATGACGCGGCGCGCTTCGTGGCGTACACCACCTACGCGCCGCGCGGCACGCGCAGCTTCGGCCCGGTGCGCGGGCTGCTGTACGGCGGGCCGGACTACCCGCAGCACGCCGACGACACCATCGTGCGCTTCGCGATGATCGAAACCGCGCAGGCGCTCGACAACCTCGACGCCATCCTGGCCGTGCCGGGGCTCGACGCGGTCTACATCGGCCCGTCGGACCTGTCGCTCGCGCTCGGCTGCAAGCCCACCTTCGACGACGTGGAGCCGCGCGTGGCCGAGGCCATCGCCCACGTGCTGGCCCGCGCCAAGGCACACGGCCTGCGCGCCGGCATCCACAACGGCGTGGCAGAAGGCGCGGCGGCGCGCGTGGCGATGGGCTTCGACTTCGTGACCGTGAGCTCCGACGCGCGGCTCATCGCCGCGGGCTCGCAGCAGATCCTCAAGACCCTGCGCGCCGCCGGCGTCGGCCAGCCGCGCGGCTGAGCCGCGGGCGGCCGTCGTCGGCTGCCGTCGTCGGCTTCCAGGCCGGCGCCTCAGGGCACGAGCAGTTCGAAGGCCGCCTCCGCCACCGGCTGGCCGTTCACCTGCACCACCACCCGGTGCCGGCCCGGGTGGTAGCGGCGCGTGGTGATCGGCCTCACGGCGTGGCGCTTCTCGAGCCGGGCCTCGCCCCGCGCGGGCAGGCTCGTCGTCCAGCCCTTGAAG
Organism: Rubrivivax sp.; assembly: GCA_027483705.1. Lineage (GTDB taxonomy): Bacteria > Pseudomonadota > Gammaproteobacteria > Burkholderiales > Burkholderiaceae_C > Rubrivivax. The sequence continues at coordinate 26,519 of JAIXTY010000248.1, read as the reverse complement.
ACCTTGGGGCTGGTCGAGCCGTCGGCCTTGACGTGGTGCACCGCGTAGTCGATGGCCAGGCGCTGCGCCGAGGCCGCCGTGGAGCGCAGGTGAAGCGCCAGCGTCAGCGTCTGGCCCAGGACGATGCGTTCAGGCGTCAGCTGCAGCACCGCGCTGCCGCGCAGGGGGCGGCCCAACCCCCAGGCCCGCAGCACCGCGGGGTCGCCGGCCTTGATCAGCGTGCGGCTGGCGTGGCGCAGCAGGGCGCGGCGCGCGGCGCCGGCGTCGTCGTCGGCCTCCGGCAGGTGCTCGTGCAGCCACTGCGCCACGAGGGCCGGGTGGTCCTTCGCGATGTCGTTCAGGTGGTTGGCCACGCTGCGGCGCACGTACTCGCTCGGGTCGTCCTGCAGCGCGCGCAGCAGCGGCAGCGTCGGGGCCGGGTCGCGGATCAGCGCCTTCAGCTGCAGGCCCCAGGGCAGGCGCGGGCGGCTGCCCTCGCTGACGAGCCGGCGCACGTGGTGGCTGGGGTCGCCGGTCCAGCGGCCCAGGGTGTCGAACACCAGCGCCGGGTGTTCGACGATGAACGGCCGGATCGCGAACTCGGCCGTGAAGCGCTGCGTCAGGGCGTGCAGCGCCTGCAGCGCGCGCGTGGGTTCGGCCAGGCCGCGCCGCGCGACGAACTCGCCCACCGGCCACAGGATCCAGCCCTTCAGGCCGTGCTCCAGGCCCTCGAGCTGAGCCATCGCCTCGCCGCGCTCGGCCGGGGCCAGCGCGGCCTCGATCAGCGCCGCGGCGTCGTCGAAGCGCGCCGGCAGCGTGGCCTCCAGCGCGTCGGCGATCAACATCGCCCGCGACTTCATCTCGAGCCCCTCCAGGCCGCGCGTGGCGGCGGCCGTGAAGCCGCGTGCGTCGAAGCCCGGCGCGTGCCGGGCCAGCTGCGCCGCCGCCGCGTGCACGAGACCGGCGTTCAGCAGGTTCTTGAAGGGCTCAGCCAAGCTGCACCGGCAGGCGGCGGAAGCCGCGGAAGCGCACGCGCCGGTCGCGTTCGGGCGGCCCGGCCAGCGCCAGCCGCGGGTAGCGCGCCGCCAGCGCCCCCAGCGCCAGCCGGCCCTCCAGCCGTGCCACGTTCATGCCCGAACAGGCGTGCGCGCCCTGCCCGAAGGCCAGGTGCCGGTTCGGCTCGCGGCCGATGTCCAGCTCGTCGGGCCGCTCGAACACGGCGGGGTCGCGGTTGGCCGCGGCGATGCCCAGCGTGATGTAGCTGCCGGCCGGCAGGGTGACGCCGCTGAACGTGACGTCCTCGCGGGCCTGCCGGTTGTTCAGCTGCAGCGGGCTTTCGAAGCGCAGCAGCTCCTCCACCGCCGTGCCCACGAGCGCCGATTCGGCGACGAGCCGCTCCCATTGCGCGCGGTGCACCAGCAGCGCGTGCGCGCCGTTGCCGATGAGGTTGGTGGTGGTCTCGTGGCCGGCGTTGAGCAGGAAGATGCAGTTGTGCAGCAGCTCGGCCTCGGTCAGCTCGCCGTCCCCGTCGTTGCCAGCGTGGCCCTGGATCAACCGCGTCAGCACATCGACCTCGGGGTCGCCCGGCCGGCGTCGGCGCTCGGCCACCAGCCCACGAAGGGCGGCACAGAACTCGTCGACCGCGGCATTGGCGCGCGCCAGCACGGCCGGCGGGGGCGCCGGCTCCAGTGCGCTCAGGATGGCGAGCGACCACTCTCGCAGCGGCCCGCGCTCGGCGTGCGGCATGGCCAGCAGGTTGCCGATCACCTCCACCGGGATCTCGGCCGCGAAGTGCTGGATCAGGTCGGGCGCCGCCTGGTCGGCCAGGCGGTCGAGCAGGCCGTCCACCAGCGCCACCAGCGGCGCCTCCATGCGCGCGATGGCGCGCTGGTTGAGCGCACCCATCAGCAGCCGGCGCACACGCGTGTGGCGAGGCGGATCGCTGAACACCAGGCTCGTGGTGTGGTGCTGGTAGATGGCGCTGCCGGCGCCCAGGCGCGGCGCGAACTCGGCCTGCTTGTCGCTCGACAGCGCCGGGTGGCGGTAGGCCGCCAGCACGTCGGCGTGGCGCGTGAGCAGCCAGCTGCCCGGTGCCAGGCGGTGCACCGGCCGCGCGGCGCGCAGCCGGGCATAGGTGGGGTAGGGGTCGTCGACGAACCCGGCCGGCGGGTTGGCCAACGAAAACGATTCCAGGTCGTCGGCAGCCATCCGGGCGATGCTAGAGGGCCCCCCGCGTGTAGGGGGTTCGTGAAAACATCACCCGCAGAACGTGACCTCTGACGGGGTGCCTGTCATCCGGTGGCGCCAGCATCCGCACCCATGAACACGCTGCCCCAGACCTTCGACGACCGGCCCGCCGTCCGCCAGTCCCTGGCCGCCACCACGCCGGCCCCGGCGGCCCGCCGTCGCACCGAGGCGCACCTGAAGCTGGTCACCGAGCAGCCCGTCGCTGCGCCCGCAGCGGCCGCGCCCTATGGCCTGAACGGTCGGCGCCACCTGGCCAGCGTGCCGACGCCGGCTCAAGCCCCGGCCGCCGCGGCCGACAACCCGGGCATGGCACGGGCGTGGCAAGGCCGCCAGCTCGAGCCGCTGGCCTTTGCGCTGGTGCTGCTCGTCAGCGTCGCCGCCCTGGCCGTGGCCGTGCGCGCGGGCTGAGCACCGCCGCGGCGCCCTGGCGGCGCAACGCTTGAAACGGACGTGCCATCGCGATGAAACATCGCCTGCCGACACTCGCGCCGCGCGGCTTGGGCCGTGCCGCCTTCCGTTTCGACTGGAGTCACCCGATGTCGCAAGCTGCCGTTCCCGCCGCCCAGAGCCGCCCGCAGGCCGGCTCGCCGGGCTGCGCCCGCGACGCGCTGCTGCGCGAGGCCGAGGCGCAACAGGCCCTGGCGGAGCTGTTTCCGCACATGCAGCCCGATGCCATGCGGGCCATCCAGGAGCTGTTTCCGCTGGCGCAGCGCGCCGGCGACGCTGCCAACGAGGCCACCGCGCACTGACGCCGGCCGGCCGCGAAGGGCTGGGATAAGCTCCCCGGCCATGTTCACCGGCATCGTCCAGGGCATCGCCCGCATCGCCCGGCTGGCTGACCGGCCCGGCCTTCGCAGCTTCACGCTGCAGCTTCCACCCGGCTTCGACGACGAACTGGCCCTTGGCGCCAGCGTGGCCGTCGACGGCGTGTGCCTCACGGTCACGGCGCGCCCGGCGCCCGGCCTGGCCGATTTCGACGTCATGCAGCAGAGCCTCGCGCTCACCACGCTGGGGCGGCTGGCCGAGGGCGGCCGCGTCAACGTCGAGCGCGCCGCCCGCGATGGCGCCGAGATCGGCGGCCACCCGCTGTCGGGCCATGTCGACTTCATGGCCACCGTGGCCGAGGTGCGCCGCCCCGAGAACAACCACGTGCTGCGCCTGGCGGTGCCGGCGCCGTGGATGCGCTACGTGTTCGCCAAGGGCTACATCGCCGTCAACGGCGCCAGCCTCACGGTGGCCGAAGCCGGGCGCGAGCGCGACGGCAGCGGCTGGTTCGAGGTCTGGCTGATCCCGGAGACGCTGCGCATGACGACCTTCGTCGACAAGGCTGTGGGCGACGCCGTGCACATCGAGATCGAGCGCTCGACGCAGGTGTTTGTGGACACCGTGCGCGACGCCGTGGCCGAGCGGCTGGGGCCGCTCACCGCCGCCGTCGAGGCGCTGCTGGCCGAGCGTGGCCTCACCCTGGACGAGCTGGCCCGCCCGCCGGCACGGCTGCCACCGCGCTAGACCGACCCCATCACTCCGGCCCGCACAGGCAGTGCGCCAGCGCGGCCGGCGCGCCGTCGGCCGTGCGCGACAGCGCCAGCAGCTCGTGCAGCGCCGCGGCCTCGGCGGCGGAGGGTCCGAGCCAGGGCGACAGCACCTGCAGCGCGGCGCCGCCGGTGTCCAGGCGGGTCGACAGCGACTCGGCCACTGCGGCCAGGCCCAGGCGGTCGAGCCAGCGCTCCAGCCGGCCGGGCGCGGCCTCGATGTAGCGGCGCGTGGGGCGGCCGTCGAGCTGGGCGCGGCGGGCGGCCGCGGCCACGGCGTCCTCCAGGCCGCCGAGGCGGTCGACCAGCCCGAGCCGCTGCGCGTCGCGGCCGCTCCACACGCGGCCCTGGGCCACGGCCTCGATCTGCGCCTCGGTCCGGCCGCGGGCCTTGGCCACCAGCTGCACGAACTGCCGGTAGCCGCCGTCGATCAGCGCCTGCACCAGCGCCGTGAAGCGCGGGTCGGGCGGGAGGCGCGGATCACCCGCGCCCCGCAGCCACGTCGTCGTCACGCCCTCGGCGTGCACGTCGAGCCGGCCCAACAGCCCGGCGGCCGAGGGCAAGAGGCCCACCACGCCGATGCTGCCGGTGATCGTGGCCTCGTCGGCGAACACCTCGTCGGCGGCCATGCTGATCCAGTAGCCGCCGCTGGCGGCCAGGCCGCCCATGCTCACGATCACCGGCTTGCCGGCCTCGCGCGTGAGCTGCAGCTCGCGGCGCACCAGCTCGCTGCCGAAGGCACTGCCGCCGGGCGAGTCGACGCGCAGCACAACGGCCTTGACGGACTCGTCCTCGCGCGCGCGGCGCACGAGCTCGGCGGTGGACAGCCCGCCCACGACGCCCGGCCCGGCGCGGCCGTCGACGATGGCGCCCTGGGCCACGACGATGCCCACCGTGCCGCCCTCGGCCGGCGGCGGCGCCAGCTGCGCGAGGTAGGCGCCCAGGCTCACCTGGCGGAAGGTCTTCGCCTGGGGATCGCGTTCGTCGGCGGCGCCGCGCTTCGTCATCTCGGCGCGCAGTTCGTCGCGGGTGAGCAGGCGGTCCACCCAGCGTTGCTTCAGTGCCCAGCGCGCGGCGTCGCCGTCTTCGGCCTGCAGGCTCTGCGGCAGCGAGTCGATGGCGCGCATCACGCTGCCGGCCTCCAGGCCACGCGCCTTCTCCACCGCGCCGGTCATGCTGGCCCACAGGCTCTGCCAGAGCGCGCCTTCGCTTTCGAGCGTCTCGGCACTGGGCCGGCGCTCGGCGTAAGGCTCCATCGCGTTCTTGTAGCGGCCGGCGCGCAGCACGTGCGCGTCGAGGCCGGCCTGATCGAGCAGGCCGCGCCAGTGCGTGCGACGGCGGCCGAAGCCGTCCACCCACACGGCGCCTTCGGGGTGCAGCCAGGCCTCGTTGGCGTGTGCGGCCAGGAACCAGTCGTGCTGGCCGTAGCCCGAGGCCCAGGCCAGCACTGGCTTGCCCGCGGCGCGCACGCGGGAGAGCGCCTGCGCCACCTCGCGCAGCGCCGGCAGGCTGCCGCCCCCGAAGTCGTCGAGCATCAGCAGCACGCTCGAGATGCGCGCATCCTGCGCGGCCGCGTCCAGGGCCGCCGTCACGTCGCGCAGCCGCGTCTGCGCGCGGCCCACGTCGCCCTGCACGGCGCCCAGCACGCGCTCGCGCGGGCCGGCCGAGCGGGCCTGCTCGACCAGCGTGCCCTGCAGCGCCAGCACCAGCGCCGTCTGCGGCTGGATCGCCGGCGCGCCGGGGCGCAGTGCCCACACCAGCAGCGCCACCAGCAGGGCCAGCAGCAGGGCGTTCAGCAGCGCGCGGCGGGCCAGGTCGAGCCCGTTCCAGAGCAGCCGCAGCGCGCGGGCCAGGTGTTGCAGGGCGGAGGCAGATGTCGTCATGGCACCACGGTCGGCTGCAGGAATGCCGCCAGCTTAGGCGCCGACGCGACCGCCCGGCTGGGCGATGCGACCAGGCCCCGCCGGGTGCGACGGACGGCGCCGGGGACAATCGCCGGCTGCATGCAGGCCATCCTCGCCGTCACCGTTCCGTTCTTCGCGCTCGTGCTGTGCGGCTACCTGGCGGCCCACCGGCACGTGCTGCCCGAAAGCGCGATCCCGGGGCTCAATGCGTTCGTCCTGTACTTCGCGCTGCCGTGCATGCTGTTCCGCTTCGGCGCCGGCACGCCCATCGTCGAGATGCTGAACCCCACGCTGCTGGCGGTGTACCTGGCGGCGGCGCTGCTGATCGTGTTCGTCGTCGTCGCGTCGAGCCTGAACGAGCGCGTGGGCCTCAAGGACGCGGCCTTCGGCGCGCTGGTGGCGGCGTTTCCGAACACCGGCTTCATGGGCGTGCCGCTGCTCGTGGCGCTGCTGGGGCCGGCGGCCGTGGGGCCGCTGGTGGTGACGCTGCTGGTGGACCTGTTCGTCACCAGCTCGCTGTGCATCGCGCTGGCCCAGGCCGCGCAGGCCGAGGGCGGCGCCCGCGCGGCGGCGAAGCGGGCGCTGACCGGCGCGCTGTCGAACCCGCTGCCCTGGGCCATCGCGCTGGGCGCTGTGTTCGGCGGCTTCGGCCTGGCGCTGCCCGCGCCGGTGAAGGCGGTGGTCGACATGCTGGCCAGCGCCGCCACGCCGGTGGCCCTCTTCACCATCGGCGCCGTGCTGCACCGCGCCGGCCAGCACGCCAGCCGGCGCACGCCGGCCATCGACTATGTGCCGGTGGCGCTGGCAAAGCTGCTGGTGCACCCGCTGCTGGTGGCGCTGCTGGCGCTGGCCGCGCGCGAGCTGGGCGCGCCGGTCACGGGCTTCCAGATCCTGGTGCTCACGCTGGCCGCGGCGCTGCCCAGCGCCAGCAACGTCTCGTTGCTGGCCGAGCGCTTCCACGCCGACAACGGCCGCGTGGCGCGCATCATCATGACGAGCACGGTGCTGGCCTTTGCCAGCTTCACGCTGGTGGCGTGGTCGCTGGGCGTCAACCCGACCGTCAACCCGACCGTCAACCCGACGAGGTAGCCGCGAACTAGCCGGCCGCCACCCCGGATATCGGCCGATCGCGCGCGGCCCGGCCGGCCGAGACTGGCGCACCGCCCCGTCCTGGGGCTCTGCCCGCCTGCCAGCCGATGCCCCGCGCCGCCCGATCCACCGCTGCCCGACTGCTGCTGGGCCTGGCCCTGTTGGCCGCCGGTGCCTCGGAGGCGCAGCGGCCCGCCGCGCCCGCGACACCGCCGCCGCCCCCGCCACCGGGTCCGACGCGCTGCCTCGACGAGAGCGCGGCCGAAGCCACCACGGCCGATGCCGCCGAGGCCGCCGCGCCCGGGGCCGACCCCCGCAGCACGCTGCAGACCCTCGTGCGCGAGGCGCTGGCCCGCAGCCACCAGGTCGGCGCCGCGCGGCTGCTGGCCGAGGCGGCGCAGGACGACATCGAGCAGACCCGCGCCGCCGCGGGCCTGCAGGCCTCGATGGACATCGGCACCGGCCCCGGCGGCCGGCGCGACGAACTCGGCACCAAGCACGCCGACTCCGAGAACCGCGCCTCCATCAACGTCAGCCAGCTCATCTGGGACGGCCAGCGCACGCAGCGCCTGACGAGCTGGCGCGAGCGCCTGGCCGACGCCGCCGAGCAGGGCCACCTGAGCGCCCGCGAGCAGCTGGCGCTGGCCACCGTGACGCTGGCGCTGGAGCGCAGCCGCTACCGCCAGCACGTCGTCGTCTACGGCCAGTACGTGCGCAAGATGGGCTGCCTGGTCGACGCGCTGGAAGCCATCACGCGGGCCGACCGCGGCCGCGCCAGCGAGCTGGTGCAGGCGCGCAAGAGCCTGCAGCAGGCCGAGATCTCGCAGGCCCAGGCGCAGTCGCAGGCGCGGCAGGTCGAGATCCGCCTGCGCCGCCTGGTCGGCGACGGCCTGCCCAGCACCCAGGGCCTGGCCGGCCTGCTGCTGAGCGTGGGCGACCTCACCGAGCTGGTGGCCGACGTCGAGCGTTCGGCCGACATCGCCGCGCTCACCGCGCAGGCCGAGGCCGCGGCCCAGCTGGCCGACGCCACCGCCGCCAGCCGCTGGCCGCGGCTGAGCTGGAACGCCAGTGGCTCGGCCGCCGGCACCAGCGGCGGCTCCATCGGCACCAGCAAGCAGGGCAACTGGTCGCTGGGGCTGACGCTGAACGTGCCGCTGTGGGACGGCAGTGTCCGCCCGGCCACCGACGCCGCCCGCAAGCGCGCGCGCGCCGCCGAGCTGCAGCGCGCCGAGCTGCTGGAGCAGCGCCGCTTCCGCGTGGCCGAGGTGCACGATCAGACACTCACGAGCTTCGACCGCGCGCGGCGTGTCGGCGCCGTGCTGCGCGACAGCGAGCAGCTGCGCAACTTCACGCTGCAGCAGTGGCAGCAGCTCGGCCGGCGCAGCCTGTTCGACGTCATCAGCGCCGAGGCCGAGCACTACAACCTGCGCATCAGCTACGTCAACGCACTGGCCGACGGCCAGCAGCTCAACGCCAGCCTGCTGTCGCTGGGCCGCGGCGTCCAGCAATGGCTGCGCTGAACCTTCCAGAACCCGGAGCCCCCGCATGAGCACCTCCCCCCAGGTCACCGTGATCATCAACAACCGCGACCTGCTCGAGTGGCCGCGGCGCATGGTCGAGCGGCTGGAGCGCCTGCCCGGCGTGGCCGAGATCGTCATCGTCGACAACGGCAGCAGCTACCGGCCGCTGATGGCCTGGTACCGCACGATCCCGCACCGCGTGCTGTTCCTCGAGAACCTGGGCCACACGGCGCCCTGGACCAGCGGCGTGCTCGACACCATCGGCACCGATCTGTACGTCGTCAGCGACCCCGACCTCGACCTCTCGGCGCTGCCCGACGACACGCTGCCCTATCTGGCCGGCCTGCTGGAGCGCCACCCCTCGCTGGGCAAGGTGGGCCTGAGCCTGGCCACCGAGGGCATCCCGACCGACTCGCCCTACCGCGAGCACGTCGCGAAGTACGAGCGGCTGCCGCAGGAGCGCGCCACCGGCCCCGAGGGCCTGATCGCGATGCCGGTGGACACCACCTTCGCGCTGCACGACCGCCGCGTGCTGCGCGAGTACCGCATCTGCGGCATGCGCGCGCCGGCGCCGTACGTGGCGCGCCACGAGCCCTGGCACGTGGTCAGGCCCGAAGGCGACTTCGCCTACTACCTCGACCACGTCGAGGGTCGCAGCAGCAGCTACCGCGACTTCACGCGCCACGTGAAGAGCGACTCGGTGCGTGGCCTGTACGCCGCCTATGCGCAGGAGCACGGCCAGAAGGTCAGCACCAAGTGGGACAGCTACCTCGAGGTCTACGAGGACGCTTTCCGCCCCTTCAAGCACGAGGCCGTGGACCTGCTGGAGATCGGCGTGCAGAACGGCGGCTCGCTGGAGATCTGGAGCCGCTACTTCCCGCGCGCGCGCACGCTCACCGGCTGCGACATCAACCCGCGCTGCGGCGGCCTGCAGTACCCCGACCCGCGCGTGCAGGTGATCGTGGGCAACGCCAACGAACAGGCCACGTTCCAGCGCATCGCGCAGCGCAGCCCGGCCTTCGACATCATCGTCGACGACGGCTCGCACCGCACGAACGACGTGATCTCGAGCTTCCTGACCTACTTCCCGCTGCTCAAGCCCGGCGGCATCTTCATCGCCGAGGACATGCACTGCGCCTACTGGGAGGAATACGGCGGCGGCGTGCTCAACGAGCGCTCCTGCGCCGCGTTCTTCCGCCGGCTGATGGACACCGTCAACAGCGACCATTTCCGCGAGGCCGACAACGGCAGCCTGTTCCAGGCCTGGCTGCCGCGCGCGCAGACCAACGCCTTCCTGGCCGCCAACCCCATCCTCAGCGTCACGGCGCACGACTCGATGTACCTCGTGCGCAAGGCCAGCCCGGCGCGCCCGCGCGGCCTGGGCCGGGAGATCATCGTCGGCGACGTGGCCATCGCTGACGACCGCGTGCTGCGCACCCGTGACGCGATGCTGAAGAAGGCCGCCTGAGCGCGCGCCGGCCGCCGGGGCGCCCTCAAGTTCGCGCCGCCGCCGCCGAAAGGCTGGCGAACGGGAGTCATCGGTGAACCCAGCCCAGAGCAGCGCGCGCGCGGTCGGCACGTCCGCGGCCGCCTTCGTGCACCAGGTGCGACAGTCGGTCGACGGCTGGCTCGTGGCCGCGGTCGAGCGCGCCGTCGAGCAGATCGACGCCCCGAGCAAGCGCCAGCGCATCGACGCCGACTACAGCCAGGCCGCCGCCGTGCTGCAGGTGCTGCGCACGCGCCGCGGCGACATCGTGCGCCACGTCGGCTCGGCGCTGCGTGAGCAGATCGACCAGCACGCCGCGGACAACGGCCTGGCACCGCGGCCGGCCGCGGCCGACGGCCACGGTCCCGCGCCGGATGCTGGCGGCTCGCGCGGGCTGCGCCTGACGCTGATCTCCGAAGCGCAGATCGACGACGAGATCGAGACGGCGCGCATCGTGCAGCTCATCGAATCGGGCTGCGAATCGGAGCTGCAGGAGCTGGCCGCGCTGTGCAGCGGCCTGCTCGAGCGCCCGGGCGTCGAGCCCGGCACCGTGCCGCTGCGGCCGGCCGCCTGTGCGCGGGCGCTGCGCGACGGTGTCGGCCGCATCACGCAGGACGCCGCGCTGCGCCCGGCACTGCTGCGCGCGCTGGGCCAGGCCGTGGGCGAGCAGATGCGCGAGGTCTACGCCGGCCAGGTGGACTGGCTGCAGCGCCGCGGCGTGGCGCCGGCCTCGTTCCGCATCCGCACCACCGCCAGCGGCGCGGCCACGCCCACGGCGCGGCTGGCGATGCTGGCCGTGGAGGGGTTGGTCGGCGCGCCGCCGCCGCCGCGGCCCGAGGAGTCGATGCGCGAGCTCGTGGAGTGGGCCCGGCGCACGCAGCCGGCCTCGCTGGACGGCCTGGCCTCGGCCGCCGACGCCGACACCGGCATGCCCGATCTGCGCCTGCTCGACAGCCCGCCCGAGCACGGCCACGCCGGCGCGCTGCTGCCGCGCGGCGCGGCCGAGGAGCTGATGCGTGGCCTCTTCGGCGAGCTGCGCCGCCAGGCCGACGCCACGCCGTCGATGGGCGTCTTCCTCAAGCGCGTCGAGCAGATGGCCCAGCGCGTGGCCGTTTCCGACCCGGCGCTGTGGAGCGACCCCGCGCACCCCTGGTGGCAGCTGCTGGACCGCCTGCTGGCCAGCGGCGCCGTGCACGACGACCTGAGCCCGCTGGACCAGCGCGTGCTGCGCCGCTCGCTCGACGACGTGGTGCAGCAGGTGGAGAGCACGCCGCGCATCGACGGCCCGGCCTGCATGGCCGCCGCCGACGAGCTGCAGTCGCTGGCCTCGCGGCTGCTCGAGAACGCCGCCGAGCCGCCGCCCGACGACGTCGACGAGATGCAGCGCCTGGCCGACCGCGAGGAGCTGGAGGCCACGTTCCGCAACCAGATCGTGCAGCAGCTGCGCAGCACGCCCTCCAGCGGCGCGATGCGGCGCTTCCTGGTCGGGCCGTGGACGCTGGTGCTGGTGGCGCTGGCGCAGCAGCACGGGGCCGACGGCGCCGAGGTCGCGGCCGCGGCGCTGGTGGTGGACGACCTGATCCGCGCCACGGCGCAGCCGGGCCAGCGCGTCTCGAAGGCGCAGCGCACGGTGCTGCTGCGCCAGGTGGGCGACGGCCTCGCGCGCGCTGCGCTGCCGGCGCCGCGCATCGATGCCGAGCTGGTGGAGCTGGCCGAGATCCTGCGCAACCCGCCGTCGCATCCCGAAGACCCGCAGGAGATCTGGCAGGAGGAGCCGCTGGCGCCGCTGCCGCTGCCCGTGACGCTGGATCTGCACGCCGGCCTGCCCACCGTGCCGCTGGCACTGCCGGGCGAGGCCGCCGGCACCGCGGCGGAGCGCGCCACGCCGGCCGACTGGGTGGCCGGCCTGCAGGCGGGCGTGCTGTGCCGCCTGTTCCTGCAGGGCACCTGGATGACGGCGCGGCTGCACTGGGTGGGTCCGGGGCAGCGCCTGTTCCTCTTCCAGAGCAAGCACGGCGGCCGTTCGCATTCGCTGACGCAGCGCATGCTGCACAAGCTGCGCGAGGCCGGCCTGGCCACCAGCATCGACGACAGCCTGATGCGGGCCGTGGCGATGGATTCGCTGGTGCGGCACACGGTGGTCTGAAGCGCTGCGCACCAGGCGACGACGAGGCGGCAACGGCGCGGCAACGGCCTCGATCCACGATGGCGCACCGTCCAACGATGCGAGGAGCGCCCCATGAAGCTGTCCCTGTCCCTGGCCGCGGCCGCGATGCTGCTGTCGATGTCCGGCGCGCCTCGCGCCGAACTGCAGCCGCGCGCCGGCGGCATGGTCTATGACACCACCCTGGACATCACCTGGCTGACCGACATGAACCAGGCCCGCACCAGCGGTGCCGACGCCGACGGGCTGATGACCTGGGATGCCGCGCGCCGCTGGGCCGCCGAGCTGGTGTTCGGCGGCTACAGCGACTGGCGGCTGCCCACCCTGAATCCGTCTGACACCAGCTGCGACAGGGTGACGGTGGTGCCCGGGTTCCCACCGCAGCACCACGGCGGGAACTGCACGGGCGGCGAGCTCAGCCACCTCTTCGTGGCGGACTTCGGCAACCGCAGCGGCGAGTCGGTGTTCGACGCGACGGGTGACACCGCCCAGCAGCGGGCGAACCTCGCGCTGTTCACGAACGTGCCGAACGGTCAGCTGTGGTCGGGCACCGTCTATGCCCCCGACACGATCAGCGCCTGGGTCTTCGTCACCCGGACCGGCAGCCAGACCTGGATCGACAGGGACTTCGTGCTCCTGCAGGCCGTCGCGGTGCGTCCGGGCGATGTCGCCGCCGTGCCGGAGCCGCAGGCCCTGGCCCTGCTGGCCGCGGGCCTGGCCGTGGTGGGCCTGCTGCAGCGCCGCCGGGCGGGCGCATGAGCGCGCCACGCCTGGGCCTGGCGGCCCTGCTTGTAGTCAGTGCCACCGTCTCGGCCCCGGCCGCGGCCGGCCCCAACCAGGCGGGCGTGGCGCCGCCGGGCGGCTTCGTCACGGCCTGCGGCGCGGGGCTGGCCAGCGCCAACGCCTGACGATCGGCACCTTCATCGCCGGCCAGTTCAGCTGCCAAAGCCTGACCTTCGCCGGCGCGGCCGGCACGGCCGCCGGCGGCTGGAGCGAGTCGATGACCATCGACGCACCCGGGTTCACCGGCCGGGCGGCGGTGTGGACCTTCACGGTGCGCGCGAGCGGCGACTTCAGCTTGGACAGCGCCACCCTCGACCGCTTGTTCGTCAGCGCCTTCAGGAACACGGGCGAACTGCCCAACAGCCACCGGGCATCGACGACAGCCTGATGCGGGCTGTGGCGATGGACTCGCTGGTGCGGCACACGGTTGTCTGATCCGCGGCGCACGGCGCGGCAACGGCGCGGCAACGGGTTGCCGGCAAGGTGTGAACCTCGTCTCGACCGATCACCACCCCACCGGAGGAACCCTCGATGAAGCCCTTTCCCTGCTGTGCCACCGTCCTGCTGGCGCTGGCCGCCGCCGCTGTCCAACCCGCCGACGCAGCCACCTTCCAGTCGCTGGACCCCAAGGCCACCTACCTGCGAACCAACGAGAGCAGTGCAACGCCGGGCGCGCTGGCGCTGAAGCTGTCGGACCTCGGTTTCGCCCCGGGTGACCGGCTGCTGCTGGAGGTGCTGGGCGACATCGACAACGGCCCTGGTGGCGACACCTTCACCTTCACGCTGGGCCTGTTCAGCAGCAGCAGCACGCTGCTGCCACAGACCCAACTGAACCGCGTGCCCGGCGCGCTGGCCAGCGATGGCGTGCCCTTCGTGACGACGTCCACCTTCTTCGGTGGCCTTGCCACCGACATCGCGCAGGACTTCGGCTTCGACAAGCTGACGCCTGCCGTGGTCACGGTGCCAGCGGGGGCTGTCTACCTGTTCCTGGCCAAGCACGACCGGCTGTACGAGGACAACAGCGACCCCGACGGCGACTACGGCGTGCGTGTCGGCCTGGCGCCGGTGCCCGAGCCCGGCTCCGCGGCGCTGCTGGCCGCCGGCCTGTGGACCGTGTTCCGCCTCGGGCAGCGGCAGCGCCGCTGAGCACCGTGAGCGGCCGCCCTTCGCCGCTGCGGGCGGCCGCGCTGCGGCTGACCGTGTGGCTGGACGAACGCGAGGGCTGGCATGCCCGTGCGACCTGGGGCCGCGGCCAGTGGCGCGACTTCGACAGCCCCTTCGAGCTGGCGCGCTTCCTGGCGCGGCTCGGTGAACTGCGGCGCCCGCCGCGCCCCGGAGGGCTGCGCTGAGCGGCGCTGGCATCATGGTCCCATGCTGGCGCTGCACCTGTTGGGCCCCCTGGCGCTGCGGCGCGATGGCGTCGAGCTGCCCTTGCCGGTGCGCAAGACCGCGGCGCTGCTGGTGCTGCTGGCACTGGGCGGCCCGGCGCCGCGCCCACGCATCGCCGCGATGCTGTGGCCCGGCCTCGACGAGAGCACCGGCCGCCGCAACCTGCGCCGCGAACTCGTGCGCCTGCGCGACCGCGGCGCGGCCGAGGCGGTGGTGGTCGACGGCGACCGGCTGTCGCTCGCACCCCCGGTCGAACTCGACACCGAAGCCTTCACGGCGCAACTCAAGGCCCCGGGCCCCGCCGCCGCGCTGGCGCTGTGGCGCGGGCCGCTGGCCGACGGGCTTGAGCTCGACGACGCCTTGCCGTTCAACGAGTGGCTGGCCGGCGAGCGCGAGCGCTGGCACGCACGCTGGCGCGAGGCCGTGGCCGCCGAGGCCGCCACGGCCGAGGCCGCAGGCCGCGCCGGCGAGGCGCTCGGCCACTTCGAGCGGCTGCTGGCCGACGACCCGCTGCAGGAGCGCCACCACCGCGCCGTGATGCGTCTGCACGCCGCGGCCGGGCGGCGCGAGGTCGCGCTGGCGCAGTACCAGCGCTGCACCCAGCTGCTGCACGACGAGCTGGGCCTGGCGCCGATGGCCGAGACCGCTGCGCTCGCGGCCGCCCTCGGCGGTGACGACCGGCCGGCCCCCGATGCGTCGTCGCAACCCCCGGCGCCCGGCCCGGCCGCGCCACGGCCGCTGGTGCCCGAGCCCATGCCCTTCGTCGGCCGCGAGCCCGACGTCGCCTGGCTGGAAGCTGCCTGGCGCCGCGGCGGCATCGTGCTCATCGAAGGCGAGGGCGGCGTGGGCAAGAGCCGGCTGGCCATCGACTTTGCGGCGGCGCGCGGGGCGTATGCGCTGGCGCGCTGCCGGCCGGGCGACGGCGAGCTGCCGCTGGCCAGCTTTGCGCGTGTGCTGCGCGCGCTGGCCGGGCCCGAGCCGGCGCTGCAGGAGCTGCCGGCCTGGGCCGTGCCCGAGCTGGCGCGGCTGCTGCCGGAGCTGGGCCCCGAGCCGCCGCCGCTGCGATCGGCGGCCGAGCGGGCGCGCTTCGGCCAGGCCTGCGCGCACGCCTGGCAGGCCTGGGCCGGCGACAGCTTCGACACCGTGGTCGTCGACGACTGGCACCTGGCCGACGCCGACAGCCAGGGCCTGCTCGCCGAGGTGGCCGACGGCAGCGGCACGCGGCTGCTGCTCGTCTACCGGCCCGAGCTGCCCGCGGCCGCGGCCGAGCGGCTGCGTGCGCTGCAGGCCGCGGGCGCGGCGCACCGCATGCTGCGGCCGCTGGAGCCGGCGGCGGTGTTCGAGCTCGTGCAGCAGCTGTCGGGCAGCGCGCGTCCCGAGCGCTTTGCCGCGCTGCTGTCGCGTGCCACGGCCGGGCATCCGTTCTACGTGGCCGAGACGCTGCGACACCTGGTCGAGGCCGGCCTGCTGACCGCCGGTGCCGACGGCCAGTGGCAGACACCGTTCGACAGCCTGACACAGGACTACCGCGAGCTCCCGCTGCCGGCCAGCGTGCGCGAGGCCGTGCTCGGCCGCATGCGGCGCCTGCCCGAGGCCGCACAGCGCGTGCTGCAGGCGGCGGCGCTGGCGCAGGAGCCGTTCCCGGCCGGGCTGCTGGCGCCGGCCTGCGCGCTGTCGGAAGTGGAGGCCACGCTGGCGCTGGAGGCCGCGCTCGAGGCGCAGCTGCTGCGCGAGCACGAGGCCGGCGGCTTCGCCTTCGCGCACGACCTCGTGCAGCAGGCCCTGGCCGCCGAGCTCGGGCCCGCGCGGCGCCGCAGCGTGCACCGGCGCCTCGCGCTGGGCGCCGCGGCAGCGGGCGCGGCGCCGGCCCTGGTGGCGGCGCACCACGAGGACGGCGGCGAACCCACTCGCGCCATCGCGTGGCGCCGCCGTGCCGCCGACGACGCGATGCGGCTGCTGGCGCTCGACGAGGCCATCGTGCAGTGGCGGCACGCGTTGACTGACGGTCCGGCGCCCGATGACGAGCTCGAGATCCGCATCCTGCTGTTGCGGGCGCTGGACCTGCGGGCGCGCGACGACGACGCCCTCGTGGAAGCCGCCGCGTTGCTGGCGCTCGCCGAGGGGGGCCTGGTCAGCGCCACGCGCCGGTCGGCCGCACGGGTGGCGGTCGCACGCCTGCACGCCGGGCGCGAGCGTCCGCAGCAGGCGCTGGAGGTCTTGGCCCAGGTGACGATGCCGCCAGACCCCGAGCTCGCGTTCGGCCTGCTGCGCGTGAAGGCCGAGGCCCTGCGCGGCCAGGGGCGCCTGGAGGAGGCGCTGAACCTGCTGCACGGGGCGCTCAGGCAGACGCCGCCGTCGACGGCCGAGCGCATGGAACTCCTCGACGGCCTGACCATCGCGTGTCTCAACACCAGCCGGCACCACGAAGCGCTGGCCCACGCCGAGCAGTGGCTGGTGCTCGCGCGGGCCGAAGGTGACAGCATCCAGGAGGCGCGGGCCCTCGGGCGCTGCGGCGTCTTCCTGAGCGAGCTCGGGCGCCATGACGAGGCCGAGCTGGCGCTGCAGGCCTCGGCCAACCTGTGCGGCCGCATCGGCATGGTCCACATGCAGCGCAACTTCCTCTTCAACCTGTGTGTGCTGCACTCGGCGCGCAGCCGGCCGCACGATGTGCTGCGCGTGGCGCGCGAGGCCTGGGACGCGGCCCCGGGCTTCGACATCCAGCCGATCCGGGTGCAGCTGGCGCTCGCCTTCGTCGATGCGCAAGGTGCGCTCGGCGATCTGGGCGAAGCTTGGCGCTGGGCGGTGCGGGCCATCGACGACGTGCTCGCGCTGCGGCTGGTGTTCGGCTACGTCTCGGTGGCGCAGTCTGCCAGCGAGGTGCTGTCGGTGCTGGGCGAAGACGAGCGCCTGGCGCCGGTGTTCGAACGGCTGGGGCCCGAGACCCGCAGCGAGCTGGCCGCGATGATGGTCGAGACCTGGCTCATCCGCATCGAGTGCGCGCTGCTCGCGGGTGATCTGGACGACGCGCTGCGTGGCCGGCGCGAGCTGAGCGCGGCGCCACCAGAGAACCCGCGCGAGCAGGCGAGGCTCGCGATGACGACCGCTGCCTTGCGCCTGGCCCAGGGCGACGCCGCCGGCGCGCTGGCCACCCTGCCGGCCCCCGTCGCGCCGGGCATGAACGACGAGCTGCGCTGGCGCGCGCTGGCCGTGCGCCTGCAGGCCGAGGCCGCGCGGGGCGGTTGCGGCGACGACACGCTGCACGACGCCGAGCAGGCGCTGCGGCACGACGGTGTGCACGCGCTGGCGGCGTTGGTGCTGCACCGCGCGCTGGTGCAGGCCGCGCCGACACCGGCGCGCCGGGCGGCCTGGCGGCAGCGCGTGCAGGGCCTGGCCGACACGCTGGCGGCCGAGCCGGCGCTGCAGCGGCGCTTCGTGCAGCGCTGGGCCGACACGGCCTGAGCGCGTGCCGGCCGCGGCAACGGCCCGGCAACGGCCGCTTGCAACGATGCCCCGGCGGGCCAGGTTCGGCCCGCGACCATCAACGAGGAGCGTCCCCCATGTCCCCATCCCGCTGCCTGCGCCGCGCCACCAGCCGCGCCATCGGCTCGATCCTGCCACTCGTTTGCGGCGTCAGCCTCGCGGCACCGGGCTTCGGGCCGGCGCTGTCCGACAACGACACCGGCCTGCCGGCCGCCACCTTCGTCGGCGCGCCCGACGGCGTCTTCGCCGGCCTGGGTGCCCGCAGCCTGACCTACGACTTCGGCGCCTGGTCGGTGGCCAACCGCGCCGGCGCCGTCGACCTCAACGTGTACGAGGTGAACTTCGGCGGCCCGGAGTTCGAGTTCCTCGACGTGCAGGCCAGCGCCGACGGCGTGAGCTACGTCAGCCTCAGCGCCAGCGAGAGCGCCATCGTCGGCATCGCCGGCGACGAGGCGCACGGCGGCGGTGTCTTCGGCCGTTCCTACGACCTGGGCGCGCTGCCCTGGGCGCGTTTCGTGCGGCTGGTGGGCACGGGCAGCGGCGACGCTGGCGGCACCAACTACTTCGATCTCGACGCCATCGGCGCGCACGAGCTGGTGGCCACGCCGGTGCCCGAGCCGCAGGCCTGGGCGCTGCTGGCGGCGGGGCTGGGTGTGCTGGGGCTGCGGCGGCGCCCTATGCTCGGGGCTCGATGACGACCCGCGCCGCATCCGCTCGCCCGCTCGGCCTGGCCGTGGCCGGTGCGCAGCTGATGCTGGCGCTGAGCTGGACGGTCTACGTGGTGTTCCTGCCGGCCCTGGCCGTGCAGGCCGGCCTCCCGGCCGCGGTGGTGCCGTGGCTGCTGATGGCCGATCAGGCCGTGTTCCTGGTGGCCGACTACGCCAGCGGCGTGGCCTCCGACCGCGTGCTGGCGCTGCAGGCGCGGCTCGGGCCGTGGCTCGTGGGCGCCACGGCGTTGTCGACGGCCGCCTTCCTGGCGCTGCCGTGGCTGGCGCCGGTGGGATCGCCGGTGCTCTTCGTGGCCGTCACGCTGCTGTGGACGGCCAGCTCGGCGGCGCTGCGCGCGCCGGCGATGAACCTCATCGGCCGCCACGCCGCGCGGCCGTCGCAACCGGCCCTGGTGGCGCTGGCGATGCTGGGCCTGGGCGCGGCGGCCGCGGCCGCACCCTGGCTGGCGCTGGTGCTCAAGGGCCAGGATCCGCGGCTGCCCTTCGTGCTGGCCAGTGCCGGCGTGCTGCTGGCGGCGCTGGCGCTGATGGCGGCCGAGCGCGCCGCGCCCCCGCGCACCGCGCCGGCGCCGGCCGCGCCGCGCGGGCCGCTGCCTGGGGCCGTGTGGCTGCTGCTGGCGGCACTGCTGGCCGCGCTGGCCTTCCAGCTGCACGCCAACGTGAATGCCGCGCCGCAGTGGCGCCGCTTCGTGCCGGTGGAGGCGCTGCCGTGGTGGCTGCCGGTGTTCTGGGCCGGCTTCAACCTCGCGCTGTGGCCGGCCATGAAGCTGGCGCCGCGGCTGGGCGAGTTGCGCTTCGTCGGCGCGGCGGCGGCGCTGGCCGCGGCCGCCGCGGCCTTGTCGGCCACGGCACCGTCGCTGGCCGTGCTGGTGGTGGCGCAGGCCGTGTGCGGCGCGGCCTGGGCCGGCGTGCTGGCGGGCGGCTTCATGGCGGCGCTGGCGCTGGGCCACGTCGGCCGCGAGGGGCGCTTCAGCGGCGTGGTGTCGTCCACGCTGGCGGGGGCGACGCTGTTGCGCATCGCGCTCGTCACCAGCGGCGGCGCCGCGGCCTTGCGCGCCGGGGGCGCGCCCTGGGCCGACGCGCTGCCGGTGCTGCTGTGGGCCGGGGCGGCGGCGCTGCTGCTGGTGCCCAGCCCGCCGGCAGCTCGCCCTTCTGGGAGCGCTCGCTCAGGGTGAGGGTGGCCTGCGGGCCCTGGGCAGCCTTCCGTGCCTTTCCGCGCCTCTTCCAGCGGGGCTTGTGTCATGGGCCTCCTGCCAGCAGTTCGACGTAGGCCGCGTAGCTGAACAGGCGGTTCTTCTTCTGGCCCGTCAGCTCCGTCAGCAAGCCCAGGTCCTGCAGCAGCTTCACCGCGGACGTGGCCGTGGGGAAGGTGGTGTCCAGCTTCTGCCGCGCCTGCTCGATGGTGAAGCGCGGCATCAGGGGCAGCAGCTCGAACAGGCGCAGGGCCACTGCGCCCACGCGGGGCGTTGCCAGCAGGCGCTTGCGGTCGGCGTTGATCAGGCTGGCCATCGCGACGATGCCGCGCTCGGCGTCCGTGGCCGCGGCCTCGACGCCATCGAGGAAGAAGCCGACCCAGCCTTCCCAGTCGCCTTCGGTGCGCACGGCCGACAGCCGCCGGTAGTACTCGGCCTGGTGCTGCTTGAGGTAGCTGCTGAGGTAGACCAGCGGCTCGCTCAGCAGGCCCCAGTGCTCCAGGAGCGCCGCGATCAGCAGGCGGCCGATGCGCCCGTTGCCGTCCAGGAACGGGTGGATGGTCTCGAACTGCACATGCACCAGGGCCACGCGCACCAGGGGTGGAAGAGGCGGCAGCGCTGGCGCTGGGTCATGGATGAAGCGCTCCAGGTCGGCCAGCAGCCCAGGCACCTGATCCGGCGGCGGCGGCACGAACGCAGCCCGGCTGGGCCGAGCGCCGCCGATCCAGTTCTGCGAGCGCCGCAGTTCCCCTGGCTGCTTGCCCGCGCCGCGTGCGCCATCGAGCAGCAGGCGGTGGGCGTCACACAGCAAGCGCACCGAGATCGGCAGGCCGGCCTCGCTTCGCAGGTTGTCGCGCACCAGCCGGAAGGCGCGCAGGTAGTTGGTGACCTCCTCGACATCGGCCGTGTTGGCCAGCACCTGGCCGGCCTCGTCGTCGAAGAGGTCGGTCAGCGTCGCCTCGGTGCCTTCGATCTGCGAGGTGAGCAGTGCCTCCTTGCGGATGGCGCTGTAGAGCAGCCAGTCGACCGAAGGCACCAGGCCGGCCACCCCGCCCAGCCGGGCCAGGGCCATCTCGGCGCGGCGGTTGGCGGCTGTGTGGCTCTCAGCAGCCAGTGGCGGGCTGGCCGGCGGCAAGGCGAGGGGCACAAACGCACGCACCGCCTCGCCAAGCGTGGTGGTGGTGACGTAGGAGCCGGTGCTGCGCATCGTATGAAAGCCAGCTTGAGTAGCCGGGTTTCATAGTAAAGCGTTCTTTAATTTGTGGGAAGCCTGTGAAGGCAGGCTGGAGTCCGCGCGACGCCCGCCCGCGCTCAGCCCGCCGGCAGCTCGCCCTTCTGGAAGCGCTCGCGCACCGTGACGTAGGCCTGCAGGTACTGCGGCCAGGGCTGCTCGCGCCAGGCGCGCTTGAGCGCGTCGGAGATGTAGGCCTCGGTCGGGTGCTGGCGGAAGCGCGACATGCTCCAGCCGAAGCCGAAGGGGTTGTGCGCCACGCCGCGGAAGCGCGGCTGCGTGGCCAGCAGCAGCGAGGCCAAGCGCTCCATCACGAACACCTTGCGCTGCGCCGCCACCTCGCCGGTGCGGTAGGTGGTGGGCGCCGTCAGCGCCTCGCGCAGGCCGGCCGGGGCGGCCGGGTCCAGGCCCTCGCACACGGCCCACAACACCTCGTTGAGCGCCAGCCACTCGCGCCAGAAGGCCGGCCGGGCGACGAAGTAGTTGCTGAAGACGATCTGCCGCGCGTCCATCACCAGCGTGCGCAGCGCCACCGGCCGGCCGGCGTGCGCCAGCAGCGCCTCGGTGGCCGCGATCAGCCCGGCGTCGAAGGCCTCGCCCTGCTCGAACACGTTCAGGAAGAACGCGCCCATGTCGGGCTGCGGCGAGAACACCATGACGTCGGCCGTGGCCTCGTGGCGGTGCACGAAGGCGCGCACGTCCTCGGGCGACAGGCCGGTCTTGGCGCTGAACTTGGGGCTGAAGAAGCCGTAGAAGGCCGCCTCGTCGAGCGCCTCTTCCTGCAGCACGCGGCGGATCGGCGCGTACTCGTACCAGTCCGGCCGCGGGTTGGCCAGGTTGTCGAGCACGCCCCAGCCCGGCCCCGCCAGCGCGCGCGAGGCCTCGTTGTAGACGATCAGGTTCAGATGGACGGGGCTGGGCATCGGGCGCCTCCGGCAAGGCCGCGCGCCACGAAAGCGCACGGGGGCGCCCCAGTCTAGGAGCGCCCCCGTGAGGACCAAGCCCCGAAGAGGGGCCGGGTTCCGGTCCAGATGACGGCCGTCAGATCAGCGGCGTGCCGTTCTGGCGCAGCCACTCGTCGTCGAGGCTGCGCAGGCCGCTGGCTGCCACCGCGCCGGTGGTCGGGGCCGCGGCGGGCTTGCCGTCGCCACCACTGCCCAGCAGCTCGGCCGGGGCGTCGGCGAGCAGGTCGCCCAGCGCCGGCGCCGAGGCCGCCTTGGCGAACCACACGTCCACCATCGCGTGCTGGCCGCCGTCGGTGCCCGTGTAGCTGCCCACCAGGCCCAGCAGGTTGCCGTTGTCGACGGCCGTGCCCTTGCTGAAGTCGAGGTTCAGCTCGGCCACGCCCATGTCGACCAGGCCCTTCAGCTCGCCGGCGTCGGTGCGGCCGTCGGCGTTGGCGTCGACCCACAGCTTCAGCTCGCCGAAGGCGGCATCGCTGGCGTTGACCTTGCCGTCGCGGTTGCTGTCCAGCTCGGCCAGGGCGCGGAAGCCGTCGCCGGCCCGCTGGCCGTTGTTCAGCTGCGTGGCGCCGCCGAACAGCTCCTTGCCGTCGTCGATGGTGCCGTTGCCGTTGAGGTCGCGCACCAGCAGCGCGTCGCCGCCACCCACCCAGCCGGTCTGAGTCTGCCGGCCGCTGGCGTCGATGTCGAAGGCCACACCCTCGCTGGCGGCCCGCGTGCGGATGCCGTTGCCGTCGAGGTCCAGCACGATCGGCGTCACGCTCTGCAGCGCCGCGAACTGCGCCGTGCTCATCGCGCTCCAGTCCTCGCCCTCGAAGGCGTTGTACTGGGTCATCGTCATCGCCGCGAGGTCACGGGTCTCGAAGGCCGCCACCTGCTCGGTGGTCAGCGCCTCGATCTGGCTCACCGTCAGCGCCCGCGCCTGCGCCGTGCTCAGCGCCGCGATGAAGTCGGTGGCCAGCGAGGTGATGGCCTCGTCGGTGAGCGACACGATCTGCGCCGTCGTCAGCGCCGCGAACTGCGCCGTGGTCAGGGCCGCGAGTTCGGCGGTGTCGAAGGTGGCCAGCTGCTCCGTGGTCAGCGCCGCGATCTGGGCCGTGCCGAACAGCGGGATCTGGTCGGTCGTGAAGGCCGCGATCGCGTCGGTGCCCAGCGACTGCACCTGCAGGCTCGTCAGCGCCTGCAGCGCCGTGCTGCCCAGCGTCGCCAGGTCGGTGCTCTCGATCACCGCCAGCTGCGCCGTCGTCAGCGCCGCGACCTGAGCCGAGGTCAGCGCGGCGAAGTCGCTGCTGTCCATGGCCACCAGCGCGTCGGTCGACAGCGCCCGCACCTGGCTCGTCGTCAGCGCCGCCAGGTCGGCGGTGGCCAGCGTCGTCACCTGGTCGGTCGACAGGCTCGCCACCTGCGCCGTGGTCAGCGCCGCGATGCGGCCGGCGTCGAAGGCCGAGAGCTCCTCGCCCGTCAGCTGCGCCAGCTGCGTGGTCGACAGCGCGGCGATCTGCGCCGTCGTCAGCACCGCGAGCTGCGTCGTCGCCAGCTCACCGAACTGCTCGGCACTCAGCGCGGCCACCTGGGCGGTGCCCATGGCCACCAGGTCGCGGGTCTCGAGCTGCGCGATGTCGGCGGTGTCGATGGCCCGCACCTGCGCCGTCGTCAGCGACGCCACCTGGGCGGTGGACAGCGCCTGCAGCGCGTCGGTGCTCAGGTTGGCGATGGCCGCGGTGGCCAGTGCGCGCACCTGCGCCGTGCTGAGCGCGGCGATGTCGGCCGTCTCCAGCACGCTGGCCTGGGCGCTGTTGATCGCCGCCACCTGCGTGGCCGTCAGCGCCGCGAACTGCGCCGTCGTCAGCGTGGCCAGGTCGGCGCCCGAGAGCGCGTTGATCTGGCCGATGCTCAGGCCCTGGATCTGGCGCGTCGTCAGGCTCTGCAGCTGGTCGTTGGTCATCGCGCCGAGCTGGTCGCCGGTGAAGGCGGCCACCTGGCTCACGCTCATCAGCGCGAGGTCGGCTGTCTGCAGCGCGTCGATGCTGGCCGAGGCGATGGCGCGCACCTGGGCGGTGGTCAGTGCCAGCACCTGCGTGCTGGTCAGCGCCTCGATGGCGGCGTCACCCAGCGCGGCGATGCCGGCCGTGGTGAGGGCCCGCACCTGCGCCGTGCCCAGCGCGACGAGGTCGTCGGTCTCCAGGCCGGCCACCTGGGCGGTGGTCAGTGCGCGCAGCTGGGCCGTCGTCAGCGCACCGAACTGGTCGGTCGACAGCGTGTTCAGCGTGGCGCTGGCGAACGCCGAGATCGAGCCCGTGGCGATGGCTGCCACCTGCGCGGTGGACAGCGCGTCGAGCTGGTCGCTGCCCAGCGCCGCCACCTGGCCGCCGGTGAAGGCACGCACCTGGGCGGTGGTCAGCGCGGCCAGGTCGGCCGTCTCCAGCTGGGCGACGTCACGCGATTCGATCGCGGCGATCTGGCTCGTCTTCAGCGCCGCCACCTGCTCGGTGGTCAGGGCGCGCAGCTGGTCGGAGCCCAGCGCGACGATGGCCGCCGTGCCGAAGGCCCGCACCTGCTCGGCCGACAGGGCCGCCAGGTCGTCGGTCTGCAGCGCCGCGACGTGCTCGGTGTCCAGCCCCGCGATCTGCGACGAGGTCAGCGCCTGGAACTGCGCCGAGCTCAGCGCGTTCAGCGTGTCGCTGGCCAGCGCATTGAGCTGCGCGCTCGACAGCGCGGCCAGCTGCGCGTCCAGCAGCTGCGTGAACTGCGCCGTCGTCAGCGCGGTCATCTGCTGCGTGCCCAGGCCGGGCAGCTGCGAGGCCGTCAGCGCCGCCAGGTCGGCGGTCTCCATCACCGCCAGGTCGGCGGTCTCGATGGCGCGGATCTGCGCGGTGCTGAGGCCGGCCACCTGCGCGGTGGTCAGCGCCCGCAGCTGGGCGGAATCCAGCGCGGCGATCGACTCGGTGCTGAAGCCGCGCAGCTGCGTGGCCGTCAGCGAGGCCAGGTCCTCGGTCTCGAGCGCGGCCACCTGGGCCGTCGTCAGCTTGCCCAGCTGCGCGGCGCTGAAGGCCGCGAACTCCTCGGTGCCCAGCGCGGCCAGCTTGGCCGGGTCGATGGCGGCGAACTGCGCCGTCGTCAGCGAAGCCAGCAGCGCACCGTCCAGGGCCGCCAGCTGCACCGTGGTCAGCGCGTCGATCTGCTCGGTGGTGAACGAGGCGATCTGGCCGGCCGACAGCGCGTTGAGGTCGCTGCTCTCCAGCGCCGCGATGGCGTCGGAGCCGAAGGCCTTGAGCTGTGCGGCGGTGAGCGACTGCACCTGCGTCGTCGTCAGCGCGGCCACCAGGGCCGTGCCCAGGCCGGCGATGGCGGCGGTGGACAGGCCGCCGACCTGCGCGCCGGTGAGGGCGCCGAAGTCGTCGGTCTCCATGCCGGCCACCTGGCCCGCGGTCAGGCCGCTGAGCTGCGACACCGTGAGGGCGCGCCACTGAGCCGTGGTCAGCGCGTCGAGGTCGGCCTCGTCGATGGCGCGCAGCTGCGCGGTCGTCAGCGAGCTCAGCTGCGTCGTGGCGAGCGTGCTGAGCTGGTCGGTCGTCAGCGCGCCCACCTGGGTGGCCGTGAAGGCCTGCACCTGACCGGCGGACAGCGCGTTCAGGTCGTCGGACTCGAGCGCGGCCATCTGCGTGGCCGTCAGGGCCCGCAGCTGTGCCGTCGTGAGCCCGGCCACCTGGGCCGTGCTCAGCGAGGCGATCACGCTGCTGGACAGCGCGGCGATGGCGGCGGTGCCGATGGCGGCCACCTGCGCCGTATCCAGCAGCGCGAGGTCGTCGCTGGCGAGCGCGGCGGCCTGCAGCGCGGTCATCGCCGGCAGCTGCGCGGTGGTCAGCACCTCGAACTGGTCGCTCGTCATTGCGGCCAGGTCGTCGGCCTCCATCGCGGCGATCTGCGCGCTGGTGAGCGCGGCCACCTGCGTGGTGGTGAGCGCGGCCACCGAGGCCGAGGTCAGCGCGACGATGGCGCCGGTCGACAGCGCGGCCACCTGGGCGGTGCTCAGGGCGCGCAGGTCGCTGCTCTCGAAGGCGGCCACCTGGTCGGCCGTCAGGCGGCTGATCTGGAACGTGGACAGCGCCGACACCTGCTGCGTCGTCAGCGCGGCGAAGTCACCCGGCTCGAGCGCGGCGATCTGCGCCGTCGTCATGGCGGCGATCTGCTGCGACTGCAGCGCAGCCACCGCGGCGCTCTCCAGCGCGGCGACGGTGCCGGTGCTGAGCGCGCGGATGCCCGCCGTGCCCAGCGCAACGAGGTCGGCCGTCTCCAGCGAAGCGGCCTGCGCCTCGGTGATGGCGCCGATCTGCGCGGCCGACAGCACCGAGAACTGCGTCGTGCCCAGCGCGGCCAGGTCGGCGCCCTCGAGCTGCGCGATCTGCGCCGTCGAGAAGCCCTGCACCTGCACGCTCGTCAGCGCGGCGGCCTGCGCCGTGGTGAACGCGGCGAGCTGCGACTCCGACAGCGTGCGCAGCTGGCGCGTGGTCAGCGCAGCGACGTCCTCGGTGGCCAGCGAGGCCACCTGCTCGGCCGTCAGCGCGGCCACCTGGCGGGTGGTCAGCGCAGCGAACTGCGCCGTGCCCAGCGCCACCAGGCTGGCCGGGGCGAGGTTCTCGATCTGCGACACCGTCAGCGCGGCGGCCTGGCTGGTGGTCAGCGCGGCGAACTGCGCCGTGCCCATGGCGGCCAGCTGGTCGGCGGTGAGCGCGGCGATCTGGGCCGTGGTCAGCGTCGCCAGGTCGGCCGTGGCCATGTTGGCGATGGCGCTGGCCTCGATGGCGGCGATCTGCGCGGTGCCCAGCGCGGCG
>JAIXTY010000301.1 GCA_027483705.1 Rubrivivax sp. | reverse complement strand
GCGGCGGCCTGGGTGGCGGCCGGCACCGGCAGCACGGTCACGGGCGGCAGCTCCGGGCCGGCGGGCTGGAGCTTCAGCGCCACGGCCAGCGCCACGGCGGCGCCACCCAGTGCGGCCAGGGCGCCGACACGCGGCAGGCTCCACAGCCGCCGCCCGAGCACCGGCGCGCCCGGCACGGCGCCGAGCAGCACGCGGGTGCGCGCGGCGCCGGCACGCAGCTCGGCGGTCAGCAGCCAGCGCCAGGCCAGGCCACCGGTGCCGGGCCGGGCCGGCACGCGGCGCACCGGCTCGCCGACGGGCTCGGCCGCCCGCTCGATGCCGTGGCGCGCTCCGAAGGCGCCCACCTCGGCCGGCGACAGCGGGGGGATGAAGTCGTCGCGGAAGGCCGGCTCCAGCGCGCCGCCCGGGGCCGGCGCCGCCGGCGGCGGGGTGGCGTCCCGTGCCCGGGCCATCGCGCGTTCGCGCAGCGAGCCCGCGGCGGCCGGCAGCTCGGCCGGCGGCGGCGCGGCCGGGTCGTGGAAGGGCAGCGCGACGTGGCCCACCGAGTGCACGTCGGCCAGGCGAAGGCGGCGCGCCAGCGGATGCCGGTTGTGCCAGGCCACCACGCGGGCGGCAATGTCGGCGGCGGAGAGTTCGCTCATCGTCGGGCGCCATTGTCGACGCCCGGCGGGAACTCACGGCCAGCCGCTCAGGCCGGCCGGCGCCGCCCCCACACCAGCGCCGCCACGCCCGCCGCCAGCATCAGCGCCGCCGACGGCTCGGGCACCGGGCTCACGTCGATGCGCAGCTGGTAGGGGAAGTCGGAGCCGAAGTTCGTCCAGCTGCCGCCGCCGTCGCCCGAGTAGGCGTAGTTGCCCAGGCTGCCCGTGCCCAGCCAGACGTTGTTGTCGGCGTAGTTCCAGCCCAGCGTGCTGCCGGCGGCAGTGCCCAGCACCAGCCAGAACAGCGTGTCGGGCGCCAGCTCCAGACCACCGGGCACGCCCAGGTCGACCGGCCCGGGCGCGCCGCTGCCCAGCGCCGGCACCGACAGCGTCGCCAGCCAGGCGCCGGGCAGGCCGGCGGCGTCGGCGCGCAGTTCGGCCACGGTGGCGCCGGGGCCGGTCTGCAGGCCCAGCGGCAGCGTGATCGCATCCAGGCGCACGGCCGTCGGCGCGCTGAAGGACTGCGCCGCCCAGAGCGTGGACTCGACGACGGTGGTGTCGCGCACCGGCTGCGCCAGGTTGTCGATCAGCGAGTCGGCCCAGGCAGCCGGTGCCAGCAGCAACAGCGCCAGCGCGGTGGCGGGGCGGAGCGGGGTGGTCGTGGGGCTCATGCGGTTCTCCGTCGGGGTGGGTGGGGGCGGGCGGCCACCGGCCGTCCTGCCTGCGATACGCCGCTGGCCGCCCGCAGCGGACACGTCGGGGCGCTTCGTTCATGGGGGGCAGGCGCGTGACCGGGCTGCGCCGGGCCGTGCGTTCCTGCCGCCCGCAGGGCTCGCGCGGCGGGGCACGCCGGCCGAAATCCTGGCATCCGGGGGCCACGGGCTCCTGTTGCCGCCCGCCGGCCCGTCATGCCATGAACGCTTCCATCCAACGCTGTGCCCGCCCCACCGCCGCCCGGGCCGCGGCCCTGTTGCTGGCCCTGGCCGGCCCGGCCGCTCACGCGGGGCGACCGCTGCAGACCGAGGACGCCGGCGTGCTGGACCCGGGCGCCTGCGAGCTCGAGGCCGTGCTCGAGCGGGCTGCGGCCGGCCCGGCACGCGCCCGCGCCCAGGGGCTGGGTGTCGGCTGCGGCGTGGTGACCGGCCTGCAGCTCGGTGTGTCCGTGGGCGAGGCGCGGGCCGAGGGCGAGCGCGCACGCGCTGCCGGTCTCGGGGGCAAGTGGCACCTGGCCGGCAACGACGACGGCCCGCAGCTCACGCTCACGGCCGCGGCCGCGTGGGCGCGGGCGCCGGGCAGCGGCTGGCAGCGCGCCGGCGCGGGCATCGGCCTCGTGGCCAGCGTGCCGGTGCCCGGGAGCACGGTGCACCTGGGCCTCGACCACGGCCGCGACCGCCTGGCGGGGCGCGACACCACGTCCTGGGGCCTGGCCTGGGAGTCCGACGCCCGGCCGCTCGGCCCGCTGGCCTGGGCGCCGATGGCCGAGGTCGTGGGCGACGACCGCGACGGCGCTGCCTTCAACCTCGGCCTGCGCCTGACGGTGCTGGCCGAGCGGCTGTGGCTCGACGCCTCGTGGGGCCGCCGCTTCTCGGGCGAGCGCGACCGCGTCGCGACGCTGGGCCTGAAGCTCGCGTTCTGAGGCCGGCTTCAGCGCTGCGGCGCCGGCGGCAGCCGCAGCAGCATCAGCAGGCCCAGCGCCAGCAGGCTGAGGGCGGCCGTCACGCCCAGCGCGGCCAGGCCGTGGTGCTCCAGCACCCAGCCCAGCAGGAAGGGGCTGGCCGCACCCACCAGCCGGCCCGGCATCGCGATCCAGCCCTGGCGCGCGCCATAGCCGGCGGCGCCGAACAGCGCCAGCGGCAGCGTGCCGCGCACGATGGTGAGCAGCCCGTTGCCCAGCCCGTGCAGCACGACGAAGGGCAGCGCGCCCGCCGGGCCCAGCACGCCGGCCGCCAGCACCGCGCAGGGGTGGCCCAGCGCCGCCAGCCGGGCCGCCAGCAGCGGCGAGAAGCGGCTCAGCACCGACAGCTCCACCAGCCGCGCCGCCACCTGCGCAGGCCCGGCCAGCGCCGCCAGTGCCACCGCGCCGGCCAGCGGCACGCCGGTGGCCATCACCAGCGCCGGCAGGTGCGTGGCCACGCTGGTGCTGACGAAGCCCAGGCACACGAAGAGCAGCATCACCAGCAGCAGGCGCCGCGTGTCGGCGGCCTCGTCCTCGGGGGCCGTGGCCTGCGGCACGGGCGGTGGCGACGGGGCGGCGGCCGGTGCGCGGGGCAGCGCCAGGATCAGCGGCAGTGCCACCGCCGCATGCAGCGCCACCCAGCCCAGGCAGGCGCCGCGCCAGCCCCAGCGCGCTTCCATCCAGGCCGTCAGTGGCCAGCCCACGGTGCTGGCAAAGCCGGCGATCAGCGTGATGCCGCTGATCGAGCGCCGCGCCGCCGGCCCGTACAGCCGCACCAGCGCCGCGAAGGCGGCGTCGTAGAGGCCGCAGCCCATCGCCAGGCCCAGCACCAGCCAGGCCAGCAGCAGCGTGGCCACGCCCTGCGCCAGCGACAGCAGCCCGAGGCCGGCGACAAACAGCACCCAGGCCCGCAGCAGCATCGCGCGGCCGTCGCCGTGGTCGATGCGGCGCCCGGCCCAGGGGCTCACCAGTGCGCTGATCAAGAGCGCGCCCGACAGCGCGGCGAACACGACCGGTGGCGTCGTGCCCAGGTCGCGCGCCATCGGCTCAGCCAGCAGCGTGGGCAGGTAGAACGACGAGGCCCAGCCCACCGTCTGCGCGGTGCCCAGGGCCAGCACGACGCCCCGGGTTGAATGCAGCAGCGGCGGGCTCATCGCCGGGCAGTGTCGCATCGCCCGACAATGCACCATGCCCGACGCCGCCCCCGGCCTGCGCGTGCTGGCCGTCATCCCGCCGATGACGCAGCTGAACACGCCGTACCCGTCCACCGCCTACCTGACCGGCTTCCTGCGCTCGCGTGGCGTCGACGCGCAGCAGTGCGATCTGGCGCTGGCCCTGGTGCTCACGCTGCTGTCGCGCACGGGCCTGCAGGCGGTGCGCGACGAGCTGCTCGCCACCGAGCCCGCACGCCGCACGCCGCGCGTGCAGGCTTTCCTCGAGCGCTTCGAGGCCTACGCCGGCAGCATCGACCGCGTCATCGCGTTCCTGCAGGGGCGCGATCCCACGTTGGCGCACCGCATCGCCCAGTCTTCTGGTTCAGGCGGCTTCCTGCCCGAGGGCGAGCGCTTCCGCGCCCTCGACGCCTACGCCGCCGGCGTGGGCGCGGGCGACGCCGACCCGCTGGCCTGGGCCTTCGGCAGCCTGGGCACCACCGAGCGGGCGCGCCACCAGGCCACGCTCTACCTGAACGACATCGCCGACGTCGTGAAGGACGGCATCGACCCGCGCTTCGAGTTCGTGCGCTACGCCGAGAAGCTGGCCGCCAGCCAGGCCAGCTTCGAGCCGCTGGCGCAGGCGCTGGCCGCGCCGCCGACGCTGCTGGACCGCTGGCTGCAGCGGCTGCTGCACGAGGCGCTGGCCGCCCACGATCCCGACGTGCTGCTGCTGAGCGTGCCCTTCCCCGGCGCGGTGTACGGCGCGCTGCGCATCGCGCAGGCGGCGCGGTCGGCGCGGCCGGGCCTGCGCATCGCGCTCGGCGGCGGCTTCGTCAACACCGAGCTGCGCGAGCTGGCCGAGCCGCGGCTCTTCGACCACGTCGACGCCGTCACGCTGGACGCCGGCGAGCGGCCGCTGCTGGCACTGCTCGAACACTGGGCCGGCCGGCGCGGCGCGCAGCGCCTGGTGCGCACCTTCACGCGCGTGGACGGCGCCGTGCGCTACACGAACTGGGCCGAGCCCGACGTGCCCTTTGCCGAGGTCGGCACGCCCACCTGGGACGGCCTGCCGCTGGACCGTTATCTCTCGCTGCTGGACCTGCTCAACCCCATGCACCGGCTGTGGAGCGACGGCCGCTGGAACAAGCTCACCATCGCCCACGGCTGCTACTGGAAGAAGTGCAGCTTCTGCGACGTGGGCCTGGACTACATCGGCCGCTACGAGACCGCCGGCGCCGAGCTGCTGGTCGACCGCATCGAGGCCATCGTCGCCGAGACCGGCCAGACCGGCTTCCACTTCGTCGACGAGGCCGCGCCGCCGAAGGCGCTGAAGGCGCTGGCGCAGGAGCTGCTCAGGCGCGGCACACGCATCAGCTGGTGGGGCAACGTGCGCTTCGAGAAGACCTTCACCCCCGAGCTCGCCGAGCTGCTGGCCGACAGCGGCTGCATCGCCATCACCGGCGGCCTGGAGGTGGCCAGCGACCGGCTGCTCGAGCTGATGCAGAAGGGCGTCACGGTGGACCAGGTGGCGCGCGTGACCAAGGCTTTTGCCGACCAGGGCGTGCTGGTGCACGCCTACCTGATGTACGGCTTTCCGACGCAGACCGAGCAGGACACGGTGGACGCGCTGGAACTCGTGCGTCAGCTGTTCGCCGCCGGCTGCCTGCACAGCGGCTTCTGGCACCGCTTCGTCTGCACCGTGCACTCGCCGGTGGGGCTGCGGCCGCAGGACTACGGCGTCACGCTGCACCCGCTGCCCGCGGGCCCGGGACCGCTGTTCGCGAAGAACGACGTCGGCTTCACCGACCCCACCGGCACCGACCACGACGCGCTCGGTGCCGGCCTGAAGAAGGCTCTCTACAACTACATGCACGGTCTCGGCCTGGACGAGGACGTGCGCGTGTGGTGGGACTTCCCCGTGCCCAAGGCCCGCGTGGCCAGGCGCCGCATCGAGCGCGCGCTGATGCAGCCCTCGGTGCCCGTGTGACGGTGGTGCCGGCGATGAGCACCCCCGACGCCGACACCCAGGGCCTGCCCGAGGACGCCGTGCTGGTGCGCACGCGGGCCGAGTGGCGGCGCTGGCTGCATCGCCACCACGGCCGCGAGGCCGGCGTGTGGCTCATCACCTTCCGCCAGGGCAGCGGCGAGCCCGCGCCGGGCTACGACGCGGTGGTGGAGGAGGCGCTGTGCTACGGCTGGGTGGACAGCCGGCCGAAGAAGCTCGACGAGCGCCGCACGATGCTGTGGTTTGCGCCGCGCAAGCCGGGCTCGGGCTGGGCGCGGCCCAACAAGCTGCGCGTGGAGCGGCTCATCGCGCAGGGCCTGATGGCGCCCGCGGGCCTGGCCAAGATCGAGGCCGCCAAGGCCGACGGCAGCTGGACGCTGCTCGATGCCGTGGAGGCCGGCGCCGACAGCGGCAGCGTGCCCGACGACCTGTCCGCGGCGCTGGCCGCCTGGCCCGACGCGCGGCGGCACTGGGATGCGTTCCCGCGCTCGGCGCGCCGCGGCATCCTGGAGTGGATCGTGCAGGCCAAGACGGCGGCCACGCGCGACAAGCGCGTGCAGGAAACCGCGCGCCTGGCGCAGGACAACATCCGCGCCAACCAGTGGACGCCCAAACCGAAGGCTTGAGCGGCCGGTGGGTTCAGCCTGCGCGGCGGCGCCGTGCGCCCAGCAGCAGCGCGCCGCCGCCCAGCATCAGCAGCAGGCTGGCGGGCTCGGGCACCGGCGAGTTGATCGTGAACGAGCTGTTGATGACCGCGCTCTCGCCCGGCGCCAGCGTGCGCGCCCACTGGAAGGCCACGGCGCCGTCGGTGCTGGCCCAGTCGCTGGCCGACGTGCCGGCCAGCGTGGTGAGGTTGCCGGTGCCGGCGCCGCCGCTGGTGGCGCCCAGCTTCGTGCGCAGCGCCGCGCCGGTGTTGAACTCGTAGCGCGTGGCGCCGCCGCCCACGAACTCGGCATAGGTGCTGCTCACGGCGTCGGTGGCGCGGCCCTGCACGGCGGTGTTGTTGAGCACGCGGAAGGTGTCGCTGCCGGCGCCGGCGATGTCGAAGTCGAGGTCGTGGAACACGTTGTAGGCGATGGCGCCGGCATTGGCCGCCGCGGCCGTGAACGTGAGCTGCGAATCGACGCGCGCCGCCCCGGGCACCGAGCCGCCTGGCGTCGGCGCGATCTCGGTGAGCGTCACCACCAGCGTGGCGTTCCAGCGCGCGAAGCCGGCCGTGCCGGCGCCGGCGTTCGTCCAGGTGAAGGTGGCGGTGTTGCCGCTGTAGGTGGCCGCGGGCGTGTCCAGGCTGCTGAACGGCCGGTTCGAGGTGGCCGGGCCCTGGTTGTAGGACCAGCCCATGCGGAACAGGTTCTCGGTGGCAAAGGCGCTGGGGCTGCCGAACAGCAGGTTGGCGTTGCCGGCCGTGGTGCTGAAAGGCGTGCCGACGAACTGCAGGAAGGTCGTGCCGCTGCTGATGGTGCCCTGGGCCCAGGCGGGTAGCGTGGCGGTGGCCAGCATGGCGGCCAGGATGAGCGGCAGCCGGCGCGCGGCGCGGCGGGGGGTGTGCGAGTTCATGGGGCGTCCTCCTGTGGTCATTGTCGAGTCGGGTGCTGCGGTCTGTCACCATCGGCGTGCCGGCCCGCGCGCGACCCCCGCGTTCGAGCGTCGGGCTCACCCTGAGACGATGACCCCACCCCCCGCCGTCCGCCTGCCCCAGCCCCAGCACGCCGCGCGTGTGCCATCCGGCATCGACCCGCTGCAGCTCAACCGCGTGCGCGAAAACGCCTGGGCGCTGCCCCAGGTGCTGGCGCCGGCCGACTGGAGCGACGCCGCGGTGGCCGAGGCCGAACGCGCGCTCGACGAAGCCGGCTTCGTGCTGCTGCAGAAGGGTGTCGGTTCCTCGCGGCCCAGCCGCTGGATCGCGCCGCGCGACATCGCCGCGGCGCTGGTGCACCTCGACGCACTGGGCGGCGGGCCGCCGGCCCGCGCGCTGATGCAGCAGCGCGCCGCGGCGCTGGAGGGCCTGGGCCTCGTCCGCCGCGGCGGGCGCTGGCAGCGCCAGGCCGTCGACACCATCGTGCTGGGCCCTGGCGCGCGCGTGCCGGTCGCCTTCCGCCACGCGCTGGATGAAACCGCGGTGTGGCGCTACTTCCGCGACGGCGACGCCCCGGCGCTGCAGGCCGCGCTTGGCCCGCTGCCGCCGCACCCCGAGCGCGAGGCCGTGCGCGCCCACCTGCAGCGCCTGGCCGACCGCAGCGAGGCGCTGTCGCCGCAGCAGCTGCCGTCGCTGTGGCCGCGCCTGACGGCGGCCTGCGCGACGCCGCTGCCGCTGGCCGAGCTGCTGGCTGCCTGCAGCCGCGCGCAGGACCGCTGGGAGCACGCGGTGGCCGAGGCCGACACGCTGGCCCGCCTGCACCGCGACCTCGCCTTCCAGGGCTACCCCGACAGCTTCGGCGCCGCGCGCCGGCTGCAGCGGCGCGTGCGCCTGTACATCGGCCCGCCCAACAGCGGCAAGACGCACGCCGCCTTCGAGCGGCTGGCCCAGGCGCTCGACGGCGCCTACCTCGCGCCGCTGCGGCTGCTGGCGCTGGAGGGCCGCGACCGCCTGGTGGCGCGCGGCGTGCCCTGCTCGCTGCTCACCGGCGAAGAGAACGTGCCGGCCGACGCGGCGCGGGTCGTGAGCAGCACCATCGAGATGGTCGACACGCGCAGCGAGCTCGACGTGGCCGTGGTCGACGAGGCGCAGATGTTGTTCGACCCCAGCCGCGGCTGGGCCTGGACGCAGGCCATCGTCGGCGTGCCGGCGCGCGAGCTCATCATCATCTGCAGCGCCTACGCCGCCCCCGCGGTGGAGCAGCTGCTGGCGCTGTGCGGCGAGACCGCCGAGCGCCGCGTCTTCGAGCGCAAGCAGCACGTGCAGCTGCTGCCGCGGCCGGTGCCGCTGTGGAGCCTGGCCACCGGCGACGCGGTGGTGGCCTTCTCGCGCCGCGACGTGCTGCGCCTGCGCGACGCGATCGCCGAGCAGGGCCATGTCGTCAGCGTCATCTACGGCGCGCTGCCGCCCGAGGTGCGGCGCCGCGAGGCCGAGCGTTTTGCCTCGGGCGCCAGCCAGGTGCTGGTGGCCACCGACGCCATCGGCATGGGCCTGAACCTGCCGATCCGCCGCGTGCTGTTCAGCACGATGGAGAAGTTCGACGGCGTCGGCGACCGCGCGCTCGATGTCTCGGAGGTGCACCAGATCGCCGGCCGCGCCGGGCGCTTCGGCCTGCACGAGGAGGGCTTTGCCGGTGTGCTGCAGGAGGCCGAGACTGACGCCGCGCGGCTGCTGAAGGAGCGCCTGGCCGCCGAGCCGCGTGCGCCGCGCGACTTCAAGGCGCCGGTGGCGCCCAACGGCCGCCACGTCGAGACGATCGCCGAGCGCCTGGGCCAGCGCCGGCTGCACGCGGTGCTGCAGGTGTTCATGCAGCAGCTCAAGCTCGACGACGCGCACTTCGCGGTGGCGGCGCTGGAAGGCATGCTGCAGCTGGCCGACGAGCTGGACCGCGCGGCCTCGCAGCTGTCGCTGATGCAGCGCTTCCTGTACGCGCAGGCGCCGGTGGACCTGCGCACCGAGTCGCTGGTGCAGAGCTACCTCGACTGGGCGCACCAGCACGCACGCAACGGCCGCGTCGGCCGGCCGGATTTCCTGGACGAGGTCGACGGCCACAGCCGGCTCGACCGCATGGAGCAGGCGCTGCGCGCCTGCACGCTGTGGCTGTGGCTGGACCTGCGCCTGCCCGGCGTCTACGGCCACGTCGAGGAGGTGCTGCATCTGCGCAGCGCGCTCAACGACGGCATCGAGCGCACGCTCAAGAGCAAGCGGCCGCTGGCGATGCGGCCGGTGCGGGGGCGGCGTTAGCCGCCGGTGCGCTTGGCGCTGTGCCCGGCCTTCATCAGCAAGGCCAGCACGCGCTCGACGTGGTCGCCCTGGATCTCGATGACGCCGTCCTTGGCCGTGCCGCCAGTGCCGCAGGCCGCGCGCAGCTGCTTGCCGAGATCGGTGATCTGCGCGTCGGTGAGCGCCAGGCCGCGCACCACCGTCACCGTCTTGCCGCCGCGGCCGGCGCTTTCGCGGCCCACGCGCACGCGGCCGTCGCCAAGCAGCTGCTGCGCCTGTGTGGCGGCGCAGCGGCAGTCGGCCAGGGCCTGGCGGCATTGCGGGCAGGTGCGGCCGCCTTCGGTGGAGTAGACGAGTCGGGTCGAGCTCATGGCAGCATCGTGCCATGCCGCGCCGCACCCGCCTGGACTCCGGAGCCGCCATCGTCGCGCTCGTCGGCGCCATGTTCGTCGTCATCGGCAGCGTGCTGGCCACCGTGTTCTGCTGGGGCCTGCCCACCGACTGGGGCATCGAGCGCCGCAAGCTCGAGCTCGTGGGCGAGGTCACGCAGGCCGCCATCGCCGAGGGCCGGCGCATCAACCGCAAGCCGGCCACGCGCATCGCCTACCGCTACGTCGTGGGCGGCGTGGCCTTCGAGGACGACCTGCTCACCATCGACGCCGGCCTCGTGGCCGCGGTGCAGAAGCCGGGCGCGCGCGTGGCGCTGGAGGTCGACCGCGAGGCGCCGGCACGCTCGCGCATCGCCGGCACCACGCGCTCGATCTTCGGCTGGGGCGGTGCGCTGACGCTGCTGCTTCCGCTGCTGGGCCTGGTGATCCTGGCCGGCGCGGGCGTGATGGCGCTGCGCGGCCGCGGCTGAGGCCTCCCTGATGCGATGCTGATGCGGCCGGGCGCATCCTCGGCACCCATGCAAGCGCACCCGGGCGTCGAGCGCGGCCTGCTGCCCGGCCTGGGCGTGTGGGCCGTGGTGGCGCTGGCCGTGGCGCTGCTCGACGGCCACTGGGGCCTGGACAGCCTGGCGCTGCTGCTGGTGCTGGGCTCGGCGCTGGCGGCGCTGTGGCTGCCGGGCTGGCTGGCGGCGGTGGCCAGCGTCGTGGCCGTGCTGCTGTTCAACTGGCACCTCGTGCCGCCACGCGGCAGCCTGCAGGTGGCGCTGCAGCCGCACCTGCTGCTGCTGGCGACGATGCTGCTGGTCAATCTCGTCGTCGCCGCGCTGGTGCTGCGCCAGCGCCGGCTGGTGGCCGAGGCGGCGACGCTGGCCGCGCGCGAGCGGCGGCTGCGCGAGTGGGCCGACCGCCTGCGCGACGCCGAAGACCCGACCGCCTGCACCGGGGCGCTGCGCGAGGCGCTCGAGCAGGCGCTGCCGACGGCCGCCTCGCCGCGGCCGCCGGCGGTGCTGCTGCGGTTGCCCGGCGAGCCGCCCCGGCACGACGGCGAGATCGGCGCCGACCAGGCCGACGGCCTGGCGCTCGCCGCCCGCGAGGCGCGTGCCCTCGGCCCCGGCACTGGCCGCCACGACGACCAGCCCGACCTGTACCTGCCGCTGCGTGGCCGCCAGGGCGCCTGGGGCGCGGCGGTGGTGCCGGGCGTGGGCACCGACGGCGAGCCGCACGACGCCGCGCTGCGCGCCCACGTGCAGGCGCTGTGCGACGCGCTGGGCGAGGCCCTGCAGCGTGACGCCGGGGCGCGCCTCGCGCGCGAGGCCGAGTCGCGCGCGCAGGCCCAGGCGCTGCAGAACACGCTGCTCGCGGCAGTCGCGCACGACCACCGCACGCCGCTGGCCACCATCGTGGGCGCCGCGTCGTCGCTGCGCGACCAGGGCGAGCGGCTCGACGCCGCGGCGCGGCGCCGCCTGGCCGCCGGCATCGTGGACGAGGCCGAGCGCCTGGCCGAGCTGACCACGCGCACGCTGCAGCTGGCGCGCCTGGGCGCTTTAGGCGGCGATGCGCTGCAGTGCGACTGGCAGTCGGCCGAGGAACTGGTGGCCGCCGCGCTGGCCCGCGCCCGCCGCCGCCCGGGTGGCGAGCGCGTGGTGGCGCGCACCGAGCCCGGCCTGCCGCTGGTGTGGGCCGACGCGACGCGGTTGTCGCAGCTGCTCGACAACCTCGTCGACAACGCGCTGGTGCACGGCGCCGGCGCGGTGGAGATCGAGGCCCGGCGCGTCGGCCCCGAATGGCTGCTCGCCGTGGCCGACCGTGGCGCCGGCGTGCCGCTGGCCGAGCGCGGCCGCCTGTTCGAGCCCTTCCGCCGCGGCGACGGTGCAGCTGCCAGTGGAGCCACCGGCGGGGCCGGCGGCAGCGGCCTGGGCCTGGCGCTGGTGCGCGCCATCGTGCAGGCGCATGGCGGCACGCTGGCCTGGCGCGAGCGCCGCCACGGCGGCAGCCGCATCGAGTGCCGCCTGCCGCTGCGCGAGCCACCGCCGCTGCCGCCGGAGGCCGCCGGATGAGCCTGCGCCTCTTGCTGGTGGAAGACGACCGCGAGCTGCGTGCCACGCTGCGCGAGGCGCTGCAGGTCGAGGGCTTCGAGGTCGCCGCGGCCGCCAGCCTGGCCGATGCGCGCGCGCAGTGGGCCGAGTCGCTGCGCGAGGGCCGCGAGGCCATCGACCTGGTGCTGCTCGACCTGGGGCTGCCCGATGGCGATGGCGCGCAGTTCCTGGCCGAGCTGCGGCAGCGCCGCGGCACGCCGCTGATCGTGATCTCCGCGCGCGAGGCCGAGGGCCAGAAGATCCAGGCCCTGGACGCCGGCGCCGACGACTACCTCGTCAAGCCCTTCGGCATCGGCGAGCTGCTGGCGCGCATGCGCGTGGCGCTGCGCCACCGCGGCCACGAGGCGCGGCCGGCCGTCACGCACTGGCAGGGCGGCGGCCTCGAGGTGGACCTGGCCGCCCACCGCGTGCGCCGCGACGGCGCCGACGTGCACCTCACGCCGCGCGAGTTCGCGCTGCTGGCCGCGCTGGTGCGCCACGCCGGCCGCGTGCGCACGCACCGGCAGCTGCTGGCCGACGTGTGGGGCGCCGAGCACGTGGAGCAGACGCAGTACCTGCGCCTGTACATGGCGCAGCTGCGCGCCAAGCTCGAGGCCGTGCCGGCTGAGCCGGCGTGGCTGCTCACCGAGCCGGGCGTGGGCTACCGGCTGGCGGCGCCATGAGCGCCCTGAGCCCCCTGAACGTGCGGCGTTCCTGATCCGTTCCTGATGCGTTCCTGATGCGTTCCTGATGGCCGGGCGGCGACGCTGCGGCTCCCGCACGCGGCCACGGCCGCAGGAACGTCATTCCATGGACGCCCGTTCATCGATCTCTCCCCAGCGCCAGGCGACCGGCGCGCTCACGCTCGCGGCGCTCGGCGTCGTCTACGGCGACATCGGCACCAGCCCGCTGTACACGGTCAAGGAGGTGTTCGCCCCCGCCACCGGCGTGCCGCTGGACGCGCCGCACCTGGTGGGCGCGGTGTCGGTCATCGTGTGGGCGCTGATGCTGGTGGTGACGCTGAAGTACGTGCTGCTGATCCTGCGCGCCGACCACCACGGCGAGGGCGGTGGCCTCGCGCTGGCAGCGATGGCGGCCAACGCGATGGCGGCGCGGCCGCGGGTATCGCGCGTGCTGCTGCTGATGGGCATCTTCGGCGCCACGCTGTTCTACGGCGACAGCGTCATCACGCCGGCGATCTCGGTGCTGGGGGCGATGGAGGGGCTCACGCTGGTGGCGCCCGAACTGCAGGAGTGGGTGGTGCCGGTGACGGTGGTCATCCTGGTGGCCCTGTTCGCGGTGCAGCGCTTCGGCACCGCCCGGGTGGGCCGCTGGTTCGGACCCATCATCGTGCTGTGGTTCGTGGTGCTCGGCGCCGTGGGCGTGATGCACGTCGTGCGCGAGCCGGCCATCCTGGCGGCGCTGAACCCGGTGCATGCGTGGCACTTCCTGGCCGAGCGCGGCTGGCACGTGTTCGCCGCCGTCGGCGCCATCGTGCTGGCCCTCACGGGCGCGGAGGCGCTCTACGCCGACCTTGGCCACTTCGGCCGCCGGCCCATCCGCCTGGCCTGGACCTTCCTTGTGTTCCCAGGCCTCGCGCTCAACTACCTGGGCCAGGGCGCGCTGCTGATGGCCGACCCCAAGGCCATCGAGAACCCGTTCTACCGCCTGTTCCCCGAGTCCTGGCTGCTGCCGGCGCTGGTGCTGGCCACGCTGGCGGCGATCATCGCGTCGCAGGCCGTCATCTCCGGGGCCTATTCGGTGACGCAGCAGGCGGTGCAGCTGGGCTTCCTGCCGCGGCTGGCCGTGCGCTACACCTCGGCGCGTGAGCGCGGGCAGATCTACATGCCGGCTGTCAACGCCGCGCTGGCCGTGGGCGTGGTGGGCGCGGTGGTGGCCTTCGGGAGCTCGTCGGCGCTGGCCGCGGCCTACGGCGTGGCGGTGACGCTGACGATGCTGGTGACGACACTGCTCACCTACGTGGTGGTACGCCACGCCTGGCGGCTGCCGCTGCCGGTGGCGCTGGGCGCGACGCTGTTCTTCGGCCTGATGGACCTGGCGCTCTTCGTGGCCTGCGCGGCCAAGTTCATGGACGGCGGCTGGTTCCCGATCGCGCTGTCGGCGCTGCTCTTCGCGCTGATGCTGGTGTGGGACCGTGGCCGCGCGCGGCTGCTCGCGCTGCAGCGCGAGGACGGGCTGCCGCTGGAGAGCTTCGTATCCTCGCTCGGCGAACCGGGTGCCCTGGTGCCGCACCGCGCGGCGCGCACGGCGGTCTACCCGGTGGCCGACCCCGGCCGCGTGCCGCAGGCGCTGCTGCACAACCTGAAGCTCAACCAGGTGCTGCACGAGCGCAACGTCATCGTCACGGTGGTGTTCGAGCGCGTGCCCTTCGTCGCCGCGGCCGAGCGTGCGCAGGTCGAGGCCCTGGGCCAGGGCTTCTGGCGTGTGCGCCTGGCCTTCGGCTTCATGGAGCAGCCCGACCTGCCCACGGCGCTGGCCGGCGTTCCCGAGCTGGCGGTGTCGCCCTTCGAGACCTCGTGGTTCCTCAGCCGCTCGACGCTGAGCCCCGCCCCCGGCGGCGGCCTGCGCGGCCTGGGCCTGCGCCTGTTCGCGGCCATGAGCCGCAACGCCGGCAGCGCGGCGGCCTTCCTGCGGCTGCCGGCCAACACCGTGGTGGAGCTGGGCACGCGGGTCGTGCTCTGAGGCCCGCGTGCCGGCGGGCGGCGGCTACTTGGCGCCGTCGGCCGCGAACCAGTAGAAGCGGCCCGAGCCGCCGGTGCGCACCAGGGCCTCCTGGCTGCAACCGGCGCTCTGGTGCGCGAAGTTCCAGCTGCGCGCCCAGTTCTCGGGCAGCGGGCCGATGCGGTCGTGGTGGCCGACGATGGCCGAGCCGTCGCTGCTGCTCGTCCAGGCCTTGCAGGTGGTGTCGGTCTGCGGCGCGAAGGCCGTGCCGTCGGCGCGGCTGCCGGTGAGGATGTCGTGCTCGTTGGGCTGGTCGCCACGGCCCTTGACGACCTGGCCCTTCTCGTCGAGCGCGGTGTCCTTGTTGAGCATGTTGCCATTGTGCAGATGGGCCACGTCACGCGCGATCAGCTGGCCCTTGGCGTTGTACCAGGGGCCGCTGCCGATGCGGTCGCGGGCGTTGACCGACGGCACGCCCTGCGGGTTGGCCTGGTTCGGGAAGCTGCCGGGCGCGCTGAGGTAGGCGCGCCAGGTGCGGCCGCCGGCGCCGGCCGCGGCGGCCAGCTTCTGGCAGTGCGCATCGGCCCCGGCGATGCCGCCGAGGTCGGCACCCTTGCCGCTGCCCACGCTGGTGACAAAGAAGCCCATGGGCCCGCTGTCGGGCGTGGTCGTGCAGGCGGCCAGCGCGACGGCGGCGGTGGTGGCGATGGCCAGGCGGTGGATCATCGGCATGGGGTCTCCTCGGTGTGTGGGGTACGCAGTGAGTGCCGAAACCGCCGCCAACGGATCTAGGGAGTTCCCTGATCGGAGCCCGCCGTGCCGGGCGAGCGCCTCAAGGCCCGGGCGCGGATCCTCGCCACGACCACAGGCTGCGCCAGCGCAGGGCCTGGCGCTTCAGCCGGTAGTCCAGGTCCGCGGCCTGGCTCTCGGCCAGGGCGCCTAGGTGGCTGCCCAGGTTGTGCTGCGGCAGCGTCAGGTGGGCGACCGCGTCGCTGCCCTCGTAGCGCACGCTGGCGCCCGAGCGGCGCACGATCGCCAGCATCGGCGCGTTGTCGCGGGCCAGGTGGACGACCATCGTGTGCGCCCCGCGGTTGCGGGCGTGCAGCACCGCCAGATCGAACAGCCGGCGGCCCAGGCCCCGCCCGCGCCCGCGCGGCAGCACCGAGACACCGAACTCGGCGCTGGCGTGGTCGTCGGCAAAGGCCAGGTGCGCCATCGCGATCAGCCGCAGCCGGGCGTCGAAGATGCCGAAGACCTCGTCGCGCTGGAAATCGATGTGCCCGGCGTAGCTGCGGATCTGATCGTCCGTGACGGCCTGGCCGAAGCGGCGGTAGCGGTCCAGTTCGCTGAGCGCCAGAAGATGGGTGAGCACCCGCTCGCGGTGCCGCTGGCCCAGCGTGCGGACCGGCAGCCAGGCCGGCAGCATCCAGCGCGGGGCCGGCGCGTCGGGCGCAGGGGTTTGCAGCAGATCGTCGTGAGGGTCCATCGGGGCATGGTAGCCCAACGATTTAGGGTTAACCCTCAAACGCGGACGCCGCATCTCCAGGCCCGCCGCCAAGAGCGCTGGCCACGGGCGCCGAACGCCGGCTATACTCGCGGGCTTCCCTGGATTCGGCCGGGGAACACCGCCTGCGCATCCCGAGAGGCCGTCCACCCCAGCACGACCCCAGAGACGGCACCGGAGGCACTGACCGGCGGTCCTCATCTCCCGAAGCATCGAAAGACCCTCATGAAGACCTTCAGCGCCAAGCCGGCCGAGGTGAAGCACGAGTGGTTTGTGATTGACGCCACCGACAAGGTGCTCGGTCGTGTTGCCAGCGAAGCAGCACGCCGTTTGCGCGGCAAGCACAAGGCCATCTACACGCCTCACGTCGACACCGGTGATTTCATCATCGTCGTCAACGCCGACAAGATCCGCGTCACCGGGGCCAAGGCCACGGACAAGATCTACTACCGCCACTCGGGTTACCCGGGCGGCATCTACGCCACGCCGTTCAAGGACATGCAG
>JAIXTY010000007.1 GCA_027483705.1 Rubrivivax sp. | reverse complement strand
CAGCGCCGCCTGCAGCGCCAGCAGCCGGCCACCCGCGCCGAGGCGCAGCGCGCGGGCCACGCGCCCGGCGATGTCGGTGCGGCGCACGGCACCGCGGTGCAGCGCGTGCACGAGCGCGCCGCGCTGGGCCTCGTCGCGCATCGTGGCGTACAGCTGCTCGGCGGCCTGCACCGCCTCGCGCGAGGGTTCGGTGCGCACCGACAGGAAGCCGACGATGCGGTCGCCGTCCTTCATGGGCGTGGCG
Source organism: Rubrivivax sp. (assembly GCA_027483705.1). Lineage (GTDB taxonomy): Bacteria > Pseudomonadota > Gammaproteobacteria > Burkholderiales > Burkholderiaceae_C > Rubrivivax. The sequence continues at coordinate 24,106 of JAIXTY010000007.1, read as the reverse complement.
TTGGCCTGCACCCAGTAGTGGTCGCCGTCCTTGCGGCGGTTCTTCACCAGGCCCGTCCAGGGCAGGCCGGCCTGGATGGTGTCCCACATGTCGCGGAAGGCCTCCGCCGGCATGTCGGGGTGGCGCACCAGGTTGTGCGGCTGGCCGAGCAGTTCGTCACGCGAGAAGCCGCTGACCTCGATGAAGGCGCTGTTGCAGTAGGTGATGCGGCCCTTGAGGTCGGTCACCGAGATCAGGGACTGCCCGCTGGGAAACGGGTACTCGCGCTGGCTGACGGGTTGGTTCACGCGCATGGTGTTCGCCTCGTTCGGTGGGTCTTGCCGGTCCCAGGGGGCCGGCTGGGTGGTCTTGCCCTCAGGTTTCGGACAGCGGCACCAGACCCTTGAGTAGGGAGTTCTTGACCCTGCGTCGCCCAGGCCGGCCGTCGCGGCCGGCCGCGACGGATTCACGCGCCGTGGCGCAGCGCCTCGGCCACCGTGTAGTCCGGCCCGGCCGCGATGCGCCGGCCGTACGACTGCTCGGCGTCGCTGCCCGCGGGCCAGGTGGCGGCGAAGCGGCGCTGCCAGGCGGCGCCGTCGACCTCGAGCGCCATCGCGTCCGCGAACACCGGGCCCGACGCGGCGTGCACGACGGTGCCGAAGCGGCGGGCGCCGGCCTCGGCCGGCCGCGTGGCGATGCGCAGCGCGAGCCCGGCGCCGTCGCCGCGGAAGTTGGGCATGCCGGCCGCGCCGTTGTTGAGCACCCAGCCCTCCCCGCCCGCCGTGGCCAGCCGCTGGAACACCGGCAGGCAGGTGTGGGTGCTGGCGAAGGCGTCGACGCCGGCGGCTGCCAGCCAGCCGCATACGGTGTCGCGGTGGGCCGCGTCGCGCAGGTGCTCCTGCGCAAAGCCCCAGCCGGCCAGCGAGGTGGCGTCGCCGTGCACCAGCGCCAGCTGGCAGCCGCCCACCGAGGCGCGCGCGTGCATCGGCAGCGCCGCCAGCTGGGCGCGCTGCACGGGTGTCGTCACCGCGGCCAGCCGGGCGTGGATGCGGTTGGAGCGCACGACGACCTCGTCGCCCACCCAGGCCGGGTAGGCGCAGCCGCAGCCGGCGTCGGGGCCGGTGGCGCCGTCGGCGAGTTCGGTCTCGACGTTGCCGCGCAGCGCGGTGTGCGCGAGAACGCGGCGCTGCACGCGCTCGAACCAGCGCGGCTCGGCGTCGAACCAGTGGAAGTCGCCGTTGAAGACCACGGCGGCGCGGCCGCGGAAGGCCGCGTCCCGTTCCAGCAGCCGCTCCAGCGCGTCGAGCGCCAGCTCGTTGCCGTAGAGGCCGCCGACGACGTAGAGCACCTCCAGCTCGGCCAGGTCGGCGCGGGGCGGGCTGCGGAAGTCCTGCGGCCGGTAGCGGTAGTGCAGCGGGCAGCTGCGGCCGGGGGCGCTGTCGGGGGTGCCTGGGCTCATTCGGGCGGGGCCGCGTGGGCCTGGGGCGGGAGGCCGTGCGTGAAGCGGCGCACGAAGCCGCGGTCGATGTGGTCCTTCCAGCGCCAGGCCCAGCGGCCGCTGGCGCCGAAGGGGCCGCGCGAGGCGATGGCGCGGCCGTCGCCGGTGGCCAGCAGGGCCAGGAAGCGGCGCTGCGGCACGTAGCGCTGCCACGGCCCGGCCCCGAGCGCGGCGCGCAGGTTGGCCAGCAGCACGGGGCCCTGGCGCACGGCGTAGACGCCGGCCTTGGGCAGGGCCTCGCCGGGCTGCCAGTGCGCGCCGTCACCGACGGCCAGGACGGCGGGGTGCGACACCGAGCGCAGCTGCTCGTCCACGCGGACGAAGCCGTCGTCGCTGACGGCCAGGCCACCCCGGCGCGTGGCATCGCGCTGCCAGTCGTGGGCCTGCGCGCCGGTGGCCCACAGCACCAGGCCGGCGCCGGCCAACGTCGTGGCGTCGCCGGCCACGCCCAGCCTCAGCACCACGCCGGCCGCAGCCAGCGCCCGCTCGGCCGCGCGGCGCGCCGCCGCGGCCAGGCCGGGCAGCAGCTGCGGGCCACGGCTCAGCAGTGCCGCGGTCACCACGCGGTCGGGCCGCAGCCGGCGCAGGTGGCCCACCACGGCCAGCAGCGACTCCACGCCCGCCGCGCCACCGCCCACGGCGGCGACGTGCAGCGGCGCCGGCCGCTCGGCATCGCACCAGGTGTGCAGCCACGACTCCCAGGCCGGGCGCAGCGCCGACAGCGGCCGCAGCGGCAGCACGCGGGCATCTTCCAGCGGCGGCGGCCGCAGCGTCGAGCCGACGTTCAGCGACAGGACATCAAAGGCCAGCGCCTCGCCGCCGGCCAGCCGCACGTGCTGCGCGGCGGTGTCGAGCGCATGCAGTTCGTCCGCCACCCAGCGCGCCCCGGCGGCGCGCGCCAGCGCGGCGAAGTCGATGACGATCTCGTCGTGGCGGTAGTGCCCCGCCAGCCAGCCGGGCACCATGCCCGAGTACGGCGCCAGCGCCTCGGGCGACACCACCGTCAGCGCAACGCCGGGCAGCGGGTCGCGCGCCCAGCCCAGCAGCACCTGCGCATGCGCGTGGCCGGCGCCGACGAGCACCAGCCGCTTCATCGGCGCCCGGCCTCGGGCCAGTGGGGCGGCAGGTGCACCAGGTCGGCCGGCAGGTCGATGTCGGGCACCGGCGCCAGCAGCGCGGGGCGCAGGCCCTCGTCGGCCGCGCGCTCAAGGGTCGTGGCCAGCACCTCGGGCGTGCTCCAGGCGATGCCCTCGAACAGCGCTGCCGGCGCCTCGCGCCGCCGGGCCAGACCGATGAGTGCATAGCCACCATCCAGCGCCGGCACGAAGACCGCGTCGTGCGTGTGCAGCGCCGCCGCGGCGGCGCGCAGCATCGTCGCGTCGAGTGCGGGCGCGTCGGTGCCGATCAGCAGCGTGCGCGCGTGCGCCGCCAGCCGCCGGCCGAGCGCCCGGCGCATGCGCGCGCCCAGGTCGCCGTCGCCCTGCGGGGTGAGGGCCGCGCCGTGGTCGCGCGCCGCGGCCACGAGCGCGGGGTGCGTGGTGTCGGGGGCGGCGCACAGCTCCAGCGCGCCGAAGCCGGCCTCGGCCGCCTGCGCCATCGTGTGCCGCAGCAGCCGCGCGGCCAGCGCCGCCGCACCGGCCGCACCCAGCGCCGGGATCAGCCGTGTCTTGGCCTGGCCCGCCACCGGGGCCTTGGCGAAGACGATCAACGCCGCGTCGGCCAGCCCGTTCATCGTGCGTCGTTCAGTGCCCAGTCGTAGTCGAGGAAGGCGATGTCGAACGCGCCGCCACGCAGCCGCTCGCGCTCGGCCGGCGCGTCGGCCAGGCGGTCGGCGTGCTGCGCGGCAAAGGCCTTCAGCGAGCGGATGCCCTGGTGGCCGAGCGCGAAGTCCTCGCCGTACCAGTCGAAGATCTTCGACAGCTCCAGCCGGCCCCGGGCCGCGTTCCAGCGGTTGCGCGTGCGGTCGGCCATGAAGCGATCGGTCTGCTGCGCCAGCTGCGCCGGCAGCCGCGCGGCGGTGTAGGCCTCCTCGCGCAGCATCGGGCAGCCGATGGATGCGCAGTTGACGGCGAAGTGCACACGCGGCTCGTCGTACACGCCGCGGGCGCGCAGGAGGCCGTGCTCGATGTCGTCGAGCGAGCGCGTGGCGCCCAGCAGCGGCACCCACTTCGCCTTCCAGGGGCTGGCGAACAGCGTGCCCAGGTCCCTGATCGACTTCAGGTCGGGGTAGCGCGTGAGGATCAGCTCCACCGTGAAGGCGTTGTAGGCGTTGATGAGGAAGGCCTGCTGCGCCGCCGGGGCCCAGGCCCTGAAGGTGGCCTCGGGCACGGCCGAGTGGCCGTCGAGCACGCGCTTGAGTGCCGCGCGGTCGGCGGCCAGGCCGGCGTAGCGCAGCTGCGACGCCTGCCCGCCGCGCAGCAGCACGAGGTGCTTCTGCAGCAGCGCCGTCCAGGCGGCGGCGAGGCTGTCGTCGGCCTGTGCGTGCACGCGCAGGGGCAGTGCCAGGGCGGCCGCGCCCGCCACGCCGGCCGCGCCCAGGAGCCTGCGCCGCTGGCCGTTCACCCGCGCTCCCAGGCGTGGTACTTCGCCACCCACTGCAGCAGCTTCTGCGGCGCGTGCGCGCGCTTCCACTCGCCGGCCGCGTACTTGTTGGCCTCGGCCAGCGTGGGGTAGGTGTGGATGGTGCCGAGGATCTTGTTCAGGCCCAGGCCGTGCTTCATGGCCAGCACGTACTCGGCCAGCAGGTCGCCCGCGTGCTCGCCGACGATGGTGACGCCGAGGATGCGGTCCCGGCCCGGCACGGTGAGCACCTTCACGAAGCCGTGCGCGGTGCCGTCGGCGATGGCGCGGTCGAGGTCGTCGAGGCCGTAGCGCGTCACCTCGAACGGCACGCCCTGCTCGCGCGCCTCGGTCTCGCTCAGGCCCACGCGCGCCACCTCGGGGTCGGTGAAGGTGGCCCAGGGGATCACCGAGTAGTCGGCCTTGAAGCGCCTGAAGCGGCCGAAGAGCGCGTTCACCGCCGCGTACCAGGCCTGGTGCGCCGCCGTGTGCGTGAACTGGTAGGGCCCGGCCACGTCGCCCACGGCGTAGATGTTGGGGTAGAGCGTCTGCAGGTAGCCGTCGGTGGCGATGGTCTTCTTCGGCGTGAGCGGGATGCCCAGTTCCTCGAGCCCGTAGCCCGTGACGCGCGGGCTGCGGCCCACGGCGCACAGCAGCTCGTCGAAGGGGATCACCACCTCCGCGTCGCCATGCTTCGCCACCAGGCGCTTCTCGCCAGCCACCTGCTCCACGCGCACGGCCTGGTGGCCGGTGAGCAGGCGCACGCCGTCCTCGCGCAGCGCGGCGGCCACGAGCTCGGACACCTCCGGGTCCTCGCGCAGCATCACGCGCGGTGCCATCTCCACCTGCGTGACCTCGCTGCCCAGCCGCGCGAAGCTCTGCGCCAGCTCGCAGCCGATGGGGCCGCCGCCCAGCACCACCAGGCGCCTGGGGCATGCGGTAAGGCCCCAGACGGTGTCGCTGGTCAGGCAGCCCACCGCCTGCAGCCCCGGGATCGGCGGCACGAAGGGGCTGGCGCCGGCGGCGATGACGATGCTCCTGGTCGTGAGGGTCTGCGTCGTGCCGTCCGGCTTGGTCACGAGCACCGTCCACGGGCTCGTGATGCGCGCATGGCCCTGCAGCACCTCCACGCCCAGGCCCGTGTAGCGCTCGACCGAATCGTGCGGCTCGATGTCGGCGATGACGCGCTGCACACGCTGCATCACGGCGGCGAAATCGACGCGGCCGTGGGCCTCGGCCACGCCCAGCGTGGCGGCCTTCTTCAGCTGCTTCGCGAGCTTGGCCGAGCGGATGAGTGCCTTGCTCGGCACGCAGCCGAAGTTCAGGCAGTCGCCGCCCATCCGGTGGCCCTCGATGAGCGTCACCTTCGCCTTCACCGCCGCGGCGATGTAGGCACTGACGAGGCCGCCCGCTCCGGCGCCGATGACCACCAGGTTGCGGTCGAAGCGCTTCGGCTTCGGCCACCGCGCGTAGAGCTTGCGCCGCTGCAGCCAGCCCACGCCGGCCTTGGCCAGCAGCGGGAACAGGCCCAGCAGCACGAAGCTGCCCAGCAGGCCCGGCGAGACGATGTCGCGAACCGAGGCGATGGCCGCCAGCTGGGTGCCGGCGTTCACGTACACCGCCGTGCCCAGCAGCATGCCGACCTGGCTGACGACGTAGAAGCGCAGCGCGCCGATGGGCGTGAGGCCCATCAGCAGGTTGATCAGGAAGAAGGGGAACACCGGCACCAGGCGGAGCGTCAGCAGGTAGAAGGTGCCGTCGCGGGCCACGCCCTCGTTGATGGGCGCGAGCTGGCGGCCGAAGCGCGCCTGCACCGCGTCGCGCAGCAGGTGGCGCGCCACCAGGAAGGCCAGCAGCGCACCCAGGCTGGACGCGAAGCTCACCACCAGCAGCCCGACGCCCAGCCCGAACAGCGCGCCGCCGGCCAGCGTCAGCACCACGGCCCCGGGCAACGACAGCGCCGCCACGGCCACGTACAGGCCGAAGAATAGCGCCAGCGTCGCCAGCGGCCGCGCGGCGTAGGCGCCCTGCAGCGCGTCGCGGCTGGCCTTGAGCTGCTCGAAGGTCAGCAGGTCGCCCAGGCCGAAGTGGCGCCAGGCCCAGGCCGCCAGCAGTGCCGCGACGACCAGGCCCGCCCAACCGAACGCCCTGGCCCGGCCCCGGCCCGGGCGCGGCGACGCCGCCGGGGCCATCAGGCCGCCCGCATCACCGCGGGCTCGGGCTCCAGCGCCCCGCCGCAGCTGCTGCCCTGGCCGGCGGTGCAGCCGAAGCAGTGGTCGGCCACGCGGATGGCGCGGCCGGCGCCGTCGGTGTGCAGCAGGTCGCGCAGATGGGCGCGCAGATGGCCGCGGCCACCGCCGTTGCCGATGCCGGCCGGCAGACCCAGCATCTGGTTGAAGTCGCAGTCGTAGAGCCCGCCCTGCCAGTCGACGCTGACGAGGCTGCGGCACATCACCGTCTCCAGGTTCTCGGCGCGGTGCGCGCCGCGCAGCAGCGCCATGTAGCCCTCGAAGAGGCCCTTGCTGACCAAGGTGCTGCCGAAGCGCTGGATGGGCATGTTGGCGAGCGCGAACAGGTGGTTGAAGCGGATGCCGAAGTGCTGCATCAGCTCGCGCTCGTAGTCGGCCTGCAGCGGCCCCTGCGCCGGTGGCAGCGACGGGCCCTGCGGGTTGTAGACGAGGTTGAGCACGAGGCCCGAGCCCGGCTGGCCGTAGCCCAGCGCATTGAGCCGCTGCAGCCCGGCGATGCTGCGCTCGAAGACGCCGTCGCCGCGCTGGCGGTCGACGTTGGCGGCGGAGTAGCACGGCAGCGACGCCGTGACCTCCACGCCCTGGGCCGCCAGGAAGTCGGCCAGGTCCTCCTGCCCGGGTTCGGACAGGATGGTGAGGTTGCAGCGGTCGATCACGCGCACACCCAGCGCGCGCGCCGCCTGCACCAGGCGCCGGAAGTGCCGGTTCAGCTCGGGCGCGCCGCCGGTGAGGTCGAGCGTGCGCACGCCGCGCACGCGCAGCACCTCCAGCACGAGATCGACGGTGTCGGCGTCCATCTGCTCGGTGCGCTGCGGGCTGGCGGCCACGTGGCAGTGCAGGCAGCTCTGGTTGCAGGTGTAGCCGAGGTTGACCTGGAGCGTCTCCAGGCCGCGGCGGGCCAGCGGCGGGAACTCGGTCCTGGCGAGCAGGGGCAGCGTCGGGTGCATGGGCGTGTCGGCTCCGGCGGGCCGGCCATCGGCCCCGCCGTGCTTATACGCGGCGACCGCGGCAAACGTTACGCCAGGGTCAGCCCAGGCGGTCGCGGCCGGCGGCCTTGGCCTGGTACAGGCGCCGGTCGGCGGCCTCCACCAGCGCGTCGAGTCCGGCGCCGTCGGCCCCGGATTCGGCGCCGCCCATCGAAAAGCTGCGCCCGTGCGGCACGGGCAGGCCCGGCACGGGGGTGGCGGCAAAGGCGCCGCGCAGACGCTGGAACAGCCCCGGCAGCTCGTGCTGCGTCGTGCCCGGCAGCACCAGCAGGAACTCCTCGCCGCCCCAGCGGCCCAGGCGGTCGGGCGCGCGCAGCAGCCCGGGCACGGCCTGGGCAAAGGCCCGCAGCACGGCGTCGCCGGTGGCGTGGCCGTGGCGGTCGTTGATGTCCTTGAAGTGGTCGAGGTCGATCAGCGCCACCGTGAACGGCAGCTTCAGCCGCTGCGCCTGGTCGAACTGCGCGCGGGCGTAGGCCTCGATGGCGCGCCGGTTGGCCAGGCCGGTGAGCGTGTCGCGCAGCGCCAGCTCGGCCATCTCGCGCCGGCGCTCCCACTGGCGCCAGCCCACCGCACCGGCCCCGGCCACCAGCGCCACGGCCGCCACCAGCGCCGCCCACAGCGTGCGTGCCGTGGCCTGCTGCGCCTGCAGCGACAGCCGCGTGGTCTCTTCGGCGTGGCGCAGCGCGGCCAGCTCGGCCTCGCGCCGCGAGCTGTCGTACAGCGTCTGCAGCCGCAGCACCTGCGCGCCGCTGGCGATGCTGCGCGACTGCTCGGCCAACCCGTGCGCCCGTTGCATCCATTCGTAGGCCGTGGCGTGGCGGCCGAGCACCGCCTGTGCGGCGGCCACGGCACGCGCCAGCTTCTCGCGCACGGCCGGCTGCACGCCCTGCTCGCGAAGCGCCAGCGCGCCGGCGATGGCCACCGGCAGCTCGGCCCGCCGCTCCAGCGCCGCCAGCGACAGCAGCCGCGTCGTGTACAGCGCCATCAGCCGGCTCGTCGTGCCGGTGCCCATCTGGCGCAGCACCGGCTCGGCCTCGGCCAGGGCCTGCAGGGCCTCGGGGTGCCGGCCCTGCCGCACGTCGAGCGTGGCCTGTGCGGTGAGCGCGGCGGCAATGCCGGCGCGGTCGCTCAACGCACGGCTGGCGGCCAGCGCGCGGGCGAGCTGGCGTGCCGCTTCCACCGGGCGGTCCATCTGCGTGAGCGTCGTGCCGGCCGAGTAGGCCACCAGGCTGCGCAGGAAGCGGCCCTGGCCCGGGCCGACCGCGGCATAGGCCTCCTCGAACAGCTGCGCCACGCGCTCGGCGGCCACCGGGCCGGCGCCGCCGCTGGCGGCCAGGCCCAACGTGCCGGCGAGGCCCGCCACATTGGCACGGTCCGACAGCGCCTGGGCGCGGAAGTGCGGCCAGCCGGTGGCCACGCCGCAGCGCTCCAGCGCCTCGCTGGCGCGCCAGGCTTCGTCGAGGCTGCCCATCTCGCGCAGCAGCCACGACTCCGTTTCGTCCCACTCGCAGCCCAGCACCGACGCCGGATCGATGCGCAGGCGGCCACGTGCCGAAACCAGCGCGCCCAGGGCCTCGGTGCTGCCCTCGGTGATGACCCGGTGGCGCAGCTCCATGTACTCCAGCCACTGGCTCATGGCCGCCGACGGGCGCGGGCTCGCCTCGACGTGGCGGCGCGCCAGCTTCAGGCTCGCGGTCGCCTCGGCGTCGGCCTCCAGCAGGATCTCCAGGCGCGCGGCGGCGATGGCCAGCCAGAAGGCCGGCTCGGGGTCGCCCGTGGGCTTCAGGACCTTGAGCCGACGGCGCACGTCGGCCAGGCTGGTTTCGGGGTCGTCCAGCGAGGCTTCCAGCAGTTCCTGCAGCAGCGGCGGCCACGGCCGGGGCGTGGCGGGCCCGTCGGCCGCGGCCGAGGCTGGGCGCGCGACCGACCCAGGCGCCACCTGCGCCCCGGCCAACACCGGCGCCAGCAGGCTCAGCACCAGTGCGGCGGCGCCCCAGGCGCGCGGCAGCCAGCGGCCCCGCCCGGGCGGGCAGCCCACGGCGGCGCTCGGCGGGCTCACCGGGCGGGCGTTCGTCATCGGGGGATCATCGGCCAAACGGCGCGCCACTTGAGCGTTCGCGGCGCGGCCGGGCCGCCGGGGCGGCACAAGCCCTCGAGGTTGGGCGGGCCGCTACCAGCGCAGTGAGCGCGGGCCCAGCAGCGCGCCGAGCGCCACCGTCAGGGCCACGCCCAGCGTGTACCAGGCGGAGACAAACGGCAGCGACAGCTCGTCGCAGGCCAGCGCGTAGCCGAAGGCACCCAGCGCGCCGGCCAGCAGGCCCGCCGCGGCACCCGCCGCCACCGGCCGCGTGGGCGCCAGGCCGCGCAGGGCCCACAGGCTGGCGGCCAGGGCCGGCAGCGACAGCGCGAGCACGTTCCACGGGCACTCCGCGGCCGAGTGCCCGACCAGCGCCGTCATGCGCTCGGCCGGCGGCATCTGCCACCAGCTCACCAGGCCCACCGCGGCGGCGGCGGCCAGCACCGCGGCCACGGCCAGCAGCGGGCCGCCGGTCCGCGGCAGCGGGCGGCCCAGCCGCGCGGCCAGCCAGGCCGCGGCCAGCGCCAGCAAGGCGGCGTACACCAGCTTGAACCAGGGCGCGATCTCGGTGTACAGGGTGCTCGGCACCCAGCCCAGCGTCCACGCCGCGAGCCCGGCGCTGGCTGCGAGGCCCAGCGCCGAGCCCGGGGCGAGCCGGCGCGCGGCCACCGCGCGCGGCGCCGGGCCCGCGCCGCGCGCGAGCAGGAGGATCAGGTCGTCGGTCTTCATGTCAGGGGAGTGTCCTCGTCAGGCGCCTTGCACCAGCGCGGCCAGCTTCTTGAGGCCGCGGTGCACCTGCACCTTGATGGCCGACTCGCTGGCCCCGGTGCGGGCCGAGGCCTCGGCCACGGACAGGCCCTCGATCTTGGTCAGCTGGATGGCGTCGCGCTGGGCCGGCGACAGTTCGGACAGCAGCACGGCCAGGTCGCGTGCCGCGCCCGGCTCGGGGTCGCCCCGGGCCAGCAGGCCCTCGTCGACGTCGTCGATCGGGTCGTGCAGGGCCTCCTGGCGGCCGCGGCGGCGCCACAGGTCGACGAGCTTGTGGCGCGCGATGGCCAGCACCCAGGCGCTCACCGGCAGCGCCGGGTCGTAGGTGCCACGCTGCAGGTGCAGCGCGAGCAAGGTCTCCTGCACCAGGTCTTCCAGGTCGTCGGGCAGCGACTGCATGCGGCGGCGCAGGTAGCTGCGCAGACGCTGCGCGATGCGCCGCAGGGCCTCGCGGTAGGCCGCCTCGTCGCCGGCCTGGGCGCGCAGCCACAGCGGGCGCAGCTGGTGCTCGAAGTCGTCGTGGGGGAAGCTCAAGCGGACGGCAGGGGCAGGCGCGCGCAGGACAGCGCGCCCGCCATTCTGCGGCCTGCGTCCGAAGACGCCCAGGCCTGGATCAAGCGCCGCGCTGGCCGAGGACACGGTGCACCACGCGGTCCAGCGACCAGGCCCCGCCGCCGCGCAGCACCAGCATCAGCAGCACGGCGGCCCAGGTGCCGTGCGTGGGCCAGGCGCCCGGGTACACGAGCAGCTGGATCACCGCCGTCATGCCCAGCAGCCCGAGCGCCGACAGCCGCGTCGCCAGGCCCAGCAGCAGCGCCAGCGGCAGCAGGTGCTCGGCGGTGGCGGCCATCACGGCCGCAAGGTCCGGTGGCAGCAGCGGCAGGCGGTACTCGTCGCGGAACAGGTCCACGGCCTGCGGCGCCAGGTGCGGCCAGCCGAGCTCGAAGCGGCCTTCGACGAGATCGATCGCGAAGCCCTCGACCTTGGTCTGCCCCGATCGCCAGAACACGGCCGCCATCGACACACGCGCCAGCAGCGCCAGCAGATCGTCGGTCCAGGGCATGGCGGCCACGCGGCCCTGCAGCCAGCGCGAGGCGCGCAGCGGGATGCTCGTCGTCATCGATCGTCTCCGGGGGTTCGCCAGCCGACGAGGGCGCCGTGGCGGATGAAGAGGGCCAGCAGGCCGGCGAGGTCGACATCACCGGCCTCGGCCACGGCCTCGCCGAGCGGGTGGCCCTGCCGCAGCGCCTCGGCGCAGCGCGCGGCCGGCAGCGGCAGCGGCAGCAACAGCACCTCGCCGCCGCCGATGGCGGTGTCGTCGCGCAGCACGAGCGCAGCCTCGTCCTGCTCGAACACCGCCAGGTCCTGCGGCGGCGCATCGCCGGTCTGGTGCGCGGCCCACAGCGAGACCACGCCCCAGTTCTCGAGCACGACCTGACAAGACGGGTGCAGCACGAGGCGCGTGGCACCCAGTGATGCCGCGTCCGCCAGCCGCGACGCCACCTCGGCCACCGGCAGCGGCGTGGCGTCGGCGGCGTGGAAGGCGGTCACGCGCGCACGCTCCAGCCGCGCCAGGCCGGGCAGCCAGGGCCAGGCCGCGGCCGCCGGCACCGTGGCCAGCCAGGGCGCGAAGCCGTCGCCCCACTCGGCCAGCACCGGGGTGCGCGGTGGCTCGGCGCGCACGTGGTCGCGGGCCAGAGCGTCGAAGCATGCGTCGCCGAGCGCCTGGCGGCACACCGGCAGCGTCTCGCCCAGCGCCTGCACCAGCGTCACGACGAATGTGTTGCGGTGCACGTCGAGCCGGCGGCCGACGTCGCTGCCGTTCCAGGCCTTCAGGCCCGCGGGCGGTGGCGCGTCGGGCCGGCGCAGCGCGGCGGCGAAGTCAGCCAAGTCGGACGTCATGCCGACACGGCCTCGGGCAGGAGGTCGGCCACGCCCGCCACGGCCTGCATCAGCTCGAAGGCGCAAGTGGCCTCGGCGGCCAGGCGGCGCAACGGCGGCAGGTCGTTGTCACGCTCGATCAGCGTCGGCACCGGCCCGAGGCGGCCGAGGGTGTGCACGTACAGCGCCCACACGGCGTCGGCCACCGGCGCGCCGTGGGTGTCGATGAGCAGGCGGTCGCCGGCGGCGTCGGTGTCGACGGCGTGACCGGCGAGGTGGATCTCGCCCACCGTGCCGGCGGGCACGGCGTCGAGCAGCCGGTCGATGAAGCGGCGCGCGTCGCGGCCGTGGTTCACGGCGCTGACGTAGGCGTTGTTGACGTCGAGCAGCAGCCCGCAGCCCGTGCGGCGCACGACGGCGGCCAGGAACTCGGCCTCGTCCATCGTCGACGACGCGAACTCGACGTAGGTGCTGGGGTTCTCCAGCAGCAGCGGCCGCTTCAGGCGCTGCTGCACCAGGTCGATGTGGGCGCTCACGCGGTCGAGCGTGTCGCGGCGGTAGGGCAGCGGCAGCAGGTCGTTGAACCAGCCGCCCCCGTGGCCCGACCAGGCCAGATGCTCGGAGAACCAGCGCGGCTCGAAGCGCGCCAGCACGCCGGCCAGGCGCTGCAGGTGGCGATCACAGGGCGGCGCCTCGCCGCCGATGGACAGGCCGACGCCGTGCACCGACAGCGGCCGCGTCTGGCGCACGCGCTCCAGCCGGGCCAGGCGCGGGCCACCGGCGCCCATCACGTTCTCAGCGTGCACCTCGACGAAGCCCACCGCGGCCGCGCCGGCCTCGCCGGCCAGCAGCGGCAGCACGTGGTCGTCCTTCAGGCCGATGCCGGCCAGCGCGACGGGCTCCATCGGGTGCTCCAGATGGCGGCGGGAATCAGGCCTTCTTTTCCTTGAACTCGGCGAGCTGGCCGAAGCCGGTCGGCGAGGTCTTCGAGACGGTCTTCGCGCAGCTGCCCTTGGCCACCAGCGTCCAGGCGTTGGCCTGGTGGTCGACCTTGGAGGTGCCGGCGCAGGTGGTGCCGGGGCCGGCGGCGCAGTCGTTCTTGCCCTTGAGGGCGACGCCGAAGCACTTTTCCTTGTCGGCGGGCTGGGCGTGGGCGGCGGGCGCGGCGACGAGCGTCAGCGCGGTGCCCAGGGCGAGGGCGAGGGTGGCGGCGGTGGGGATGGACGTCAGGGACATGGGCAACTCCGGGTGAGTGGGGTCGATCGGGGTCGATCAGGGTTGAACAGGCCGCCGAGGCGGCCGGGCCTTGCGCGGGCTGGTGCTTGCAGCTGGTGCTTGCGGCAGGCCCGACACAGCGCCAGTCGCCCCACACCCCGAAAGGGTTACACCGGGCCTGACGCACACTGCATCCATGTCTTCGAACCCGCCCGCCGCGCCGGCGCTGCCGCCGCGAGCCTTCCCGCCCTTCGACAACCGGTTCGCGCGCGAGCTGCCGGGCTTCGGCGTGCCCTGGCGACCGGTGCCGGTGGCGGCGCCGCGCCTGCTGTTCTTCAACGAGCCGCTGGCCGCCGAACTGGGCCTGGACGCTGCGGCGCTGCGCGGCCCGGCCGGCGCGGCGGTGTGGGCCGGCAACCTGGTGCCCGAGGGCGCCGAGCCCGTCGCGCAGGCCTATGCCGGCCACCAGTTCGGCGGCTTCTCGCCGCAGCTCGGCGACGGCCGCGCGCTGCTGCTGGGCGAGGTGGTCGACACGCTCGGCCGCCACCGCGACATCGCGCTCAAGGGCTCGGGCCGCACGCCCTTCTCGCGCGGCGGCGACGGCCGCGCCGCGGTGGGGCCGATGCTGCGCGAGGTGCTCGTCAGCGAAGGCCTGCACGCGCTGGGCGCGCCCACCACGCGCGCGCTGGCCGTGGCGGCCACTGGCGAGTGGATCTACCGCGACACCTCCGACAGCGGCCGCCTGCCCGGCGCCGTGCTCACGCGCGTGGCCGCCAGCCACCTGCGCGTGGGCAGCTTCCAGTTCTTCGCGGCCCGCGGCGAGGTCGATCGCGTGACGCAGCTGCTGGACTTCGCGATCGCGCTGCACGACCCCGGGCTCGCCGGGCAGCCGGTGGCCGAGCGCGCCGCCGGGCTGCTGGAGCACGTGGCACGGCGCCAGGCGGCACTGGTGGCGCAGTGGATGGGCCTGGGCTTCATCCACGGCGTCATGAACACCGACAACATGACGATCTCCGGCGAGACCATCGACTACGGCCCCTGCGCCTTCATGGAGGCCTTCGACGCCGGCGCGGTGTTCAGCAGCATCGACCACCAGGGCCGCTACGCCTACGCCAACCAGCCCGGCATCGCGCGCTGGAATCTGGCGCGGCTGGCCGAGACGCTGCTGCCGCTGCTGCACGATGACACCGACGCCGCGGTGGCCCGCGCCACGGCGGTGATCGACGCCTTTCCCGGCTGGTACCAGGCCGCGTGGCTGGCGGTGTGGCGCACGAAGCTCGGCCTGCCGGCGGCGGCGGCCGAGGACGCCGGCGACACGCGCCTGGCCGAGGCCTGGCTGCGGCTGCTGCAAGAGCACGCCGTCGACTTCACGCTGGCGGCGCGGCGCCTGGCCGATGCGGCCGGCGGCGACGAGGCGCCGCTGCGCGCGCTGTTCGAGGCCTCCGACGGCGGCCCGGCGGGCATCGCCGCCTGGCTGGCGATGTGGCGGGCCCGCCGCGCCACGGCGCCTGGTACCGCCGAAGCCGCCGACGCCGCGGCCCTGCGCGCCGCCAACCCGCGCATCATCCCGCGCAACCACCGCGTCGAGGATGCGCTGGCCGCCGCCACCGCAGGCGATCTTGCGCCCTTCGAGCAGCTGCTGGCCGCGCTGCGCCGGCCCTTCGACGACGACCCCGCGTTCGAGCCATACGCCGAGCCCGCGCCGGCGGCGCTGACGGCCGGCTACCGCACCTTCTGCGGCACCTGATGACGGTCTCGGCCCGCTCGTCGCTGGCCGAGCTGCAGGCCGACTGGCCGGCGATCGAGCGCCTGCTCGACGAGGCGCTCGATCGCCCCGCCGCCGAGCGCGCCGGCTGGCTGGCCGCGTTGCCCGAGGAGCAGCGCCACCTGGGCGAACGGGTCGCGCGGCTGCTGGCCGCGCGCGCCGGCGACGACGACGACCGCTTCCTCGGCGAGTTGCCCGCGCTGCCGACCGCGGCGAGTGCGGCCGCCGCTGCCGGCGACGGCCCGGCCCTCGCGGCCCAGCCCGGCGCCGAGGTGGGGCCCTGGCGGCTGCTGCGCGAGCTGGGCGAAGGCGGCATGGGCAGCGTGTGGCTGGCCGAACGCAGCGACGGCAGCCTCAAGCGCCAGGTGGCCCTGAAGCTGCCGCGCCTGGGCTGGGCGCGGGGCCTGGCCGAGCGCATGGCGCGCGAGCGCGACATCCTCGCGACGCTGGAGCACCCGCACATCGCGCGGCTGTACGACGCCGGCGTCGACGCACACGGCCGCCCCTGGCTGGCGCTGGAGCACGTGCAGGGCCGGCCGATCGACGAGCACGTGCAGTCGCGCGGGCTCGACGTGCGCCAGCGCGTGCAGCTGCTCGTCGACGTGTGCGACGCGGTGGCCTACGCGCACAGCCGGCTCGTCATCCACCGCGACCTGAAGCCCTCGAACATCCTCGTCACCGACGACGGCCAGGTGAAGCTGCTCGACTTCGGCATCGCGAAGGTGATGCAGGCCGACGGCGCCGACGACACCGCGCTCACGGCGCTGGCCGGCCGCGCGTTGACACTGGACTACGCCAGCCCCGAGCAGCTGCGCGGCGAGCCGCTGAGCACCGCGAGCGACGTCTACAGCCTCGGCGTGGTGGCCTACGAGCTGCTCGCGGGCCAGCGCCCCTACCGGCTGCCGCGCGGGCTGGCCGCCGATGTCGCGGATGCCCTCGAGCGCACCGAGGTGCCCCCGGCCAGCCGCGTGGCCACCGGCCCGGCGCGGCGCGAGGCCCTGGCCGGCGGGCTCGATGCCATCCTGGGCCTGGCGCTGCGCAAGGCCGCCACCGAGCGCTACCCCACGGTGGCCGCGCTGCAGCAGGACCTGCAGCGCCACCTGGCCGGCGAGTCGCTGCTGGCGCGGCCCGAACACGGCTGGCAGCGGCTGCGGCGGCTGCTGTGGCGCCGCCGCTGGGCCGTGGGCGCGGCGGCCGCGGCCGGGCTGACGCTGCTGGGCGGCCTGCACGCCCAGCTGGCGGTGATGCTGGCCCTGGGCGCCGGCGCGGTGCTCGCGATGGTGCAGCGGCGCCAGGCGCTGCAGCAGCGCGACCTCGCCCGCGACGAGCGCGAACGCGCCGCGCAGGCGGCCGAACGCGCCCGCGACGAGGCGGCGCGCGCCCAGCGGGCGCAGGAGCGCGCCGACGCCGTGGCCGACTTCCTGGCCGACCTGCTGGGCCGTGCCCGGGCCGACACGCCCATCACGGTGGGCGAGCTGCTTGAGCAGGCTGAAACGCTCGCGCGGATCGACAGCGCAAGCCCGGCCCAGCGGGCCGCGGTGATGGTTGCCCTCGCCGACCTGCACTCGTCGTTGGGCGCGATGAAGCACGCCGGCGAGCTGATGACTGCCGCGGAAGAGCTGGCCCGGCGCAGTGGCGACGCCGAGCTGCTGGGCCTGGTGCACGCCCTTCAGGCGTCGCTGGTGGCGCGCATGAGCGATCCGGCGGGCGGCCAGGCCACGCTGGAGCGCCTGGCCGAGCAGCACGCGGCGCAGCCGACCGTGGCCTACCGCGCCGCCACGGCCCTGGCCTACCTGGCGCAGAACCGCAACGACGCGGCGGCGGCCGTCGCCTGGGCCGAGCGCGCGCAGCGGCTGGCGATGGCGGCCTCGCACCCCTCGGTGCGGACCATCGCGCACACGCTGTCGAACCTGGCCTACGGCAAGTCGCTGGCCGGCGAGTCGGACGAGGCCCTGGCGCTGTACGAGTCGTCGATGCAGCGCTATGCCGAAGCCCAGGCGCAGGAGAGCGCCGAGGCCATCACGGTGCTCAACAACTGGGGGCTGGCCGAGCTTTCCTCGGGCCACCCACAGCGGGCGCTGGAGCGCTTCGAACGCGCGGTGGCCGTGGCACGGCGGCGCTCGCCCGACCAACACCTGCCGTTCTACCTGGTGGCCAACCGCGGGCGGGTGCTGAACCTGCTGCACCGACAGGACGAAGCCTTGGCCGCGGCGCTCGAGGCCGTCGAGGCGGCGCGCAACAGCGGCAGCGCGCCGGCCGAGCTGGCCGCCCTGAGCCTGCATGCCGACGCGCTGCGGCGGCACGGCGAACGGGCGGCCGCTCGCGCGATGGTCGACGGCGCGGCGCGGGGCTTCGAGGGCCGGGTGCCACCCACCGGGCCACCCGCACTGAACCTGCTGCGCCTGACGGCGGCGCTGGACCTCGACGACGGCCGCCCCGAGGCCGCGCTGGCCACGCTGGAGCGCGCCGTGGCCGCGATGGAGGCGCAGGGCCTGCAGGGCGTGGCGCTGGCCTTGTCGAAGGGCGTGCGCGGCGAGGTGCTGCTGCGGCTGGGGCAGACCGGGCGCGCGCGCGACGACCTCTCGGCGGCGCTGGCGCTGCACCGCAAGGCCCAGGGCCGGCGGGCGAGCAGCGCCGACACCGGCGTGGCGCTGCGCCGCTGGGGCGAACTCGCCGCCGCCGAGGGTCGGCCGCAGGACGCGCTGGCGGCCTGGCGCGAAGCCGAGCCGCACCTGGCCGAGACCCTGGGGCCGGAGCACCCCGAGGTGGCGCGTCTGCAGCAGCTGCTGGGCAGGCCCGGGTAAGCACGTCCGGCCCACGCGGAAGGCGCCTCCTACACTGCGCCGACGCCCTCGCCGGGCGCCTGAGGAGCGCATGCGCCGCGCAGAGACCGACTACCTGATCATCGGCGCCGGAACCACCGGCCTGGCCTTCGCCGACACCCTGGTCACCGAGACCGATGCGCACGTCACGCTGGTCGACCGCCACGGCAAGCCCGGCGGCCACTGGAACGATGCCTACGGCTTCGTCACGCTGCACCAGCCTTCGGCCTTCTACGGCGTGGCCTCGATGGAGCTCGGCAGCGGACTGCTCGATCCCGTCGGCCTGAACCGCGGCATGGCCGAACTGGCCAGCGGGGCCGAGGTCTGCGGCTACTTCGACCGCGTGATGAACCACCGCCTGCTGCCCAGCGGCCGCGTCGCCTACCACCCGCTGTGCAACTACCTGGGCGATCGCGAGGGCGGCGGCGAGTTCGAGTCGCTGGTGTCGGGCGAACGCACGTTGCTCACGGTGCGGCGCAAGATCGTCGACGCGCGTTTCTTCAGCCCCGCGGTGCCGTCCACGCACACGCGGGCCTTCACCGTGGCCGGCGGCGCGCGGGTGGTGCCGCCCAACGCGCTGCCGGGGCTGTGGCAGCTGCAGCGCGAGGGGCCGCTGCCGCGGCGCTTCGTGGTGCTGGGCGCCGGCAAGACGGCCATGGACGCCTGCATCTGGCTGCTGCAGTCGGGCACGCCGGCCGACGCCATCACCTGGGTGGTGCCGCGCGACTCGTGGGTCGTCAACCGCCTGGGCACGCAGAATGGCCCGGCGTTCTTCCACGAGGCCATCGGCGGCCAGGCCGACCAGATGCAGGCCTTCGCCGAGGCCACGTCGATCGAGGACCTGTACCTGCGGCTCGAGGCCTGCGGCTCGATGCTGCGCATCGACCGCAGCCGCATGCCGACGATGTTCCACCTGGCCACGCTGTCCGAGGCCGAGGTGGCCGTGCTGCGCGGCATCCGCGATGTCGTGCGCCTGGGCCGCGTGAAGGCCATCGACGGCGCGGGCCTGCAGCTGGAGCAGGGCCGCGTGGCCGTCGAGCCCGGGGCGCTGTACATCGACTGCACGGCCTCGGCCATCCGATTCGAGCCGGCGTGCCCGGTGTTCCAGAAGGGCCGCATCGTGGTGCAGATGCTGCGGGCGCCGCATGTCTCGCTCAGCGCCGCGCTCACGGCCTACGTCGAGGCGCACGTCGCCGACGAGGCGCAGCAGAACCACCTGTGCCACCCGGTGCCCTTCCCGATGAAGCTGGCGGACTACCCGCTGACGATGGCGGTGAACATGCGCAACCAGCAGGCGTGGAGCCAGGACGCGACGCTGCGGCAGTGGATCCGCCAGTGTCGGCTCGACGCCTTTGGCCGCTTGCTGAGCGGCGTGGACAAGGCCGACGCCGAGAAGCAGGCCGCGCTCGCCCGGCTGAAGCAGCAGGGCCTGGCGGCGGCGGCCAACCTGCCGCGGCTGCTGAAGGCCGCGGCCGACGCCTAGTGGCGGCCCACGGGAGCACACGATGGAACTCTGGCAACTCGACGCCACCGACCTGGCCCAGCTGATCCGCACCGGCCGCGCCTCGGCGCGCGAGGCCGTGCAGTCGGTGCTGGCGCGGCTGGAGGCCGTCAACCCGGCCGTCAACGCCGTAGTCCGGCGCCTGGACGACGAGTGCCTCGCGGCCGCCGACGCCGCCGACGCCGCCCGCGCGCGCGGCCAGGCGCTCGGGCCGCTGCACGGCGTGCCGGTGACGACGAAGATCAACGTCGACCAGCGCGGCCACCCCACCGACCACGGCGTCGTCGCCTACCGCGACCAGATCGCCACCGAGGACAGCCCGGTGGTGGCCAACCTGCGCGCTGCGGGCGCCATCATCGTCGGCCGCACGAACGCCCCGGCGTTCTCGATGCGCATCTTCAGCGACAACGCGCTGCACGGCGCCACGCTCAACCCGCTGGACCCCGCCGTCACGCCCGGGGGCTCCAGCGGCGGCGCCGGCGCGGCGGTGGCCGTCGGCATCGGCCCCATCGCACACGGCAACGACATCGGCGGCTCGGTGCGCATCCCGGCGCACTGCTGCGGCGTCGTGGGCCTGCGCACGGCGTTCGGCCGGGTGCCGGCCTTCAACCCCAGCGCACCGGGCGGCCGGCCGATCAGCGGCCAGCTGATGTCGACCCAGGGCCCGCACACCCGCACGGTGCGCGACGCGCGGCTGGCGCTGGCCGCGATGGCCCGCGGCGACCGGCGCGACTGGAAGTGGGCCGACATGCCACTCGCCGGCCCGCCGCCGGCGCGGCCGCTGCGCGTGGCGCTGGTGCCCGAACTGCCTGGTGGGCACACGCACCCGGCGCAGGCCGCCGCCGTGCGCCAGGCCGGCCGGCACCTGGCGGCGGCCGGCTACGCGGTCGACGAGGTGCTGCCGCCCGATGTGCCGCAGGTCGTGGCGCTGTGGCACGCGATCGCGGCCACCGACATGGCGCTCGGCCTGTGGCCGCTGATGCAGCAGGTGGGCGACGACGACGCCCGCGCGGCGATGCAGGCCTGGCTGGCGCTGCATCCGCCGGCGGACCTGGCCACCTACGCCGCCGCGCTGCAGGCCCGCGACGCGCTGCAGATGCGCTGGCTGGCGTGGTTCGAGCAGTGGCCGCTGCTGGTGACGCCGGTGCTGTGCCACCTGCCGCCGGCCCTGCGCAGCGACACCACGCCCGACGGCCAGCGCGCGGTGCTCGACTCGATGCGCGCCGCCCTGATCGCGCCGCTGCTGGGCCTGCCCGGCCTGGCGGTGCCGGTGGGCCGCCATGGCCGGCTGCGCACCGGGGTGCAGATCATGGCCACGCGCTGGCGCGAGGACCTGTGCCTGGATGCGGGCGAGGTCATCGAGGCCGCCGAGGGCGTCGTGGCCCCGGTCGACCCGCTGCAGCCGGCTCGGGCCTGACGCCGGCCAGGTGCGCCGGCCAGGTGCGCCGGCCCGGGCCAGCGGCCTGGAAGCGCGCGCGTCATCGGCACCACACCCCGGGCGATCACGGACCCCCAAGCCCGGGGGTTTGCGGCCTTCGTGGCCACACGGCGCGGCGGCGCGGCCCTAGGATCATTTCTACGGTCTAGCGGCAATCCCTATGTCGCGACAGGGCCTGAGGGTCCGCCCTTCGTTCGAACCACCATTTCCTGACTCTGGAGATCCCCGATGAGCGCAACGCTCCGTACTAGCCTGACCGGCGTCGCCCTGGCCATCGGCCTGGTGTCCGGTGCCCTCGCGCAGCGCGCGCCCACCACCGCCAGCGGCTCGGCCGACGGCCTGACGTGGACCGCCACCAAGATGCTGACCGGCGCCACCAACACCCAGGCTGGCGGGCCCGTGACCAACGGCGGCGACCCTATCTACTGGCCGACCTACCCGCGTGACAGCGGCGTCGTGCACCTGCTGATGGACTACGGCCCCGCCATCGGCGCCTTCATCTGCAGCGGCACGCTGCTGAACGACCGCCAGTCGGTCCTGACCGCCGGCCACTGCGTGTCCGACGGCTTTGGCTCGGCCAATCCGCTGACCACGACGGTCTTCTTCCAGCCCGAAGCCGGTCTTTCGCCCGGCACGCGCATCCAGACCAGTGGCTTGCCGAACGGCGGCGCCGTTACCCGCTCGGTCACGGGCTACGCGGTGCACCCGCTGTACACCGGCAGCGTGATCGACCAGAACGACGTCGCCGTGCTGCGCCTGGACTCGCTGGCCCCGACCTGGGCCTCGTCGTACGACCTGTACACCACCAACGACCTCGAGGGCCAGACCTTCAACGTCCAGGGCTACGGCCGCCTGGGTGATGGCGCCACCGGGGCCAACGGCTTCACCGCCCGGCTGCGCAACGGCGACAACCGCTACGACTTCATGCTGGGCAACTCGGCCTTCGGCGCCAATTGGGCCGAGGTTCTCGCCGAGCCCTTCGGCCAGATCCAGTACTCGATCGTTTCTGACTTCGACAACGGCCTGGCGGCCAACGACACCAGCTGCACCGTGGCGCAGGCCAGCAACATCGGCGGCGCCGCCGGCGCGGTGTTCTGCAATCTGGGTGTCGGCGCGCGTGAAGTGGGCGTGGCCGGTGGCGACTCGGGCGGCCCGAGCTTCATCAATGGCCGGATCAGCTCGATCAACTCGTACGGCCTGACCTTCGGCGCCGAATGGGGCGACATCGACGCCAGCCTGAACAGCAGCTTCGGCGAGTTCAGCGGCTACGTGCCGGTGTGGCTGCACGCCGACTTCATCAATGCGGCGCTGGTGCCCGAGCCCGGCACCTACGCGATGATGGGTCTGGGCCTGCTGGCCGTGGCCGGCGCTGCCCGCCGCCGCAAGACGGCCTGAGGCTTAGAGCCTGACGGATCGGGGGCGCCCTGCGGGGCGCCCTTTTTGTTTGGTCGGCCGGGCGGCAGCCCCGCTCGCCCCGCACACCTCACTCGCCCCCGCAGCCGCCGCCGTCACCGCCCCCGTCACCATCGCCAAAGCCGTCGGTACCGCCGTCGATGCTCGCGTCGGAGAAGTCGCCGCCGCAGTGCACGATGCCACCACCACCGTCGCCCTCGCGGCGGTGCTCCCGCAGGCCGCTGCAGTCCAGCGCGTAGACGTGGCCGCCGGCGATCTTCAGCTTGGCATCGAGTGCAAACAGCAGCGGCAGCCGCGTCGGCGCGCGCGGGTCGATGTTCTCGTCGCGGCAGCTGAACCAGAAGCAGCGCCGCAGGCCCTGGTTGGCCTGGCGGTCGCTGCTCAGCACCACGGCCGGCGTGTGGTGCATGAAGCGGCCGAAGGCCTGGCGGCAGAACTGCTCGTAGTGCCGGGTGTAGAGGATGAACTCGTGCCAGAGATCGTCAGTCACCTGCGAGGGCATCGAGACATAGCGGCGCCCGCTCTTCAGGTGCGCCAGGAAGAACTGCCGCAGCGCCTGCGCGACGAGCTGGCAGTCCTTCGGCGTGAGCGTGGGGTGGTGCCGGCGCAGGCGGTCGAACAGGCCGCGCGGCAGCTCGAAGCGGCGGATGAACTGCTCGCGCTGCAGGGCCCGGTGGCGCTGCCACAGCACCGCCAGCACGATGGCGGCCACGGCGAGCAGGAACCAGGGTGTCATCGGCGCACGGCTTCGGTGGACATGCCGACCTTGTAACCCAAGGCCGCGATGCCGTCGCGGGTCAGCGGGTGGCGCCCAGCGTCATCGTCCAGTAGGTGCGGTAGCTGTTGCTGGCCGTGCCGTTGACGCAGGCCAGCCCGATGTCGCGGAAGCGCGCGTTCATCAGGTTGGCGCAGTGGCCGGGGCTGGCGAGC
Source organism: Rubrivivax sp. (assembly GCA_027483705.1). Classification (GTDB taxonomy): domain Bacteria; phylum Pseudomonadota; class Gammaproteobacteria; order Burkholderiales; family Burkholderiaceae_C; genus Rubrivivax. The sequence goes on along the minus strand of JAIXTY010000007.1, from coordinate 1,025 downwards.
CAGGCGGCCATCACGCTGTCGACGCTCGGCTGCCCGGCGGCGATGTTCTCGCCCCAGGTCGACCAGGTGTAGCCAGCGGCCGTGGCCCGCTGCCCGGCGCTGCTGCCGTCAGAGCCCGTGTGGCTGAAGAAGTTACGCTCCACCATGTCGTCGCTGTGCACTAGAGAGGCCTGGGTGAGCGCATCGTTCCAGGCCAGGGCCGGTGCCGCCGGGAACGAGCCCGACGATCCGCACGAGGCACCGGCGGCGCGGTAGGCGTTCACACGGGCCAGGGCCTGCGCGCCGAAGTCGGCGATCTGGCAGGTGGCGCGCGTGCCGGCCACGTCAGGAGCGGGAGCTGGAGCTGGAGCTGGAGCGGGAGCGGGTGCCGGCGTCGGCGCCGGTACGGGCGCGGACACGGGAGGCGCCGGCGCCGGTGAATCGCTGCCACCGCCCCCACAGGCGGCCAGGGTTGCGAGCAGGAACAAGAAGGTCAGGCCACGATAGGCGCGCGGACCGGGCAGCGGGGCAGGCGACAAATGCATGCCCGGCAGCATGGCGCCCGTCGCCATGGCGGCGTGTCGAGTTGTGCCTGTAGCGACCGGCCTGTCACACCCGGCGACAGCGTTCGGGTGGCAGGCGTGCAGTCTTCACCCATGCTGGCTCAGAGAGAGGGCCGTGCGACTTGGACCAGCAAACACCGCGGTCCCGGGGCATGTCGACATCCCGCGCTTGCCTGAAGAGTCGTGCCAGTGTCCCTGTTGGGCGAGCGTTCCAGCTACCTCATGACAGGCCACTCGTCAGTCAGCCAGGCGCGCCGAATCACGGTGACTCGGGCGGGTGAACGGGCACCGCCGGAGACTGATTTGCAGCGATTGCGGTCGTTCGTGATTCTCCCTGGAGATGCTGCGCGGCAAAGGGCTGTGCGGGCGCACTGTGGGGCGCCGAGCAGCGCAGACTTGAGGGCGGCGCGCGCAGCGCGCTTCGTGAACTGACTCGCCGCAACTGTTCGAGCGCAGCGGCCGCAGGCCGCGTAGCGAGTTTTG
>JAIXTY010000275.1 GCA_027483705.1 Rubrivivax sp. | reverse complement strand
GGAGGCCATCCAGGCCATGGAAGAGCTTGGCTCGGGCTTCTACCTCGCCATGCACGACCTGGAGATCCGGGGTGCGGGCGAGATGCTCGGTGAGAACCAGAGCGGCAACATGATGGAGGTGGGCTTCCAGCTCTACAACGACATGCTGGCCGAGGCCGTGCGCGCGCTGAAGAGCGGGCGCGAGCCCGATCTGCTGAGCCCGCTGAACGTGGCCACCGAGATCAACCTGCACGCGCCGGCGCTGCTGCCCGACGCCTACTGCGGCGACGTGCAGACGCGGCTGACCCTCTACAAGCGCCTGGCCTCGGCCGAGAAGCCCGAGACCATCGACACGCTGCTGGAAGAGATCACCGACCGCTTCGGCAAGCTGCCCGCGCAGGGCCAGACGCTCTTCGACACGCACCGGCTGCGGGTGCTGGCGCGGCCCTACGGCGTGATGAAGATCGACGCCGGCCCGAAGCTGATGAACATCACCTTCAGGCCGCAAGCGCCGGTGGATTCGCGCCGCATCATCGAGCTGGTGCAGAAGAACCGCGCCATCCGCCTGGCCGGCAACGACAAGCTGCGCATCGAGCGCGAGATCAGCGCGCCGGCCGACCGCGCGCACTACCTGCGCGACCTGCTGCGCCACCTCGGCGCGCCGCTGGCCGAGGCGCGCTGAGCGCGGGGGTCGGGCGCTGCCCGGTCAGCGGCGCTGGCCACCGGCATCACCGAGGCCACTACTCATTCGGGTGGTCGAGCACCCTGCATTCAAGGGGCCGGCCATCCGCACGGCCCGGCGCCGAGCGCGTGCCCGGCCGCCCGTGCCCCCGATGGCATCATCGGCCGATGAGCCTGGACAAGACCCTCCCCGCCGACCACGGCGCCGCCCGCGAGCCGCTGCCTGGCCTGGTGCTGCGCGGAGCCGACCTGCCGCCGCTGCGCCGCTTCGGCCTCGTGGCCTTCGACATGGATTCGACGCTGATCAGCATCGAGTGCATCGACGAGATCGCGGCGGCCGCCGGGCGCAACGCCGAAGTCGCGGCCATCACCGAGGCCGCGATGCGCGGCGAGATCACGGACTACGCCGACAGCCTGGCCCGCCGCCTGGCGCTGCTGCGGGGCGTGCCGGCCGAGGCGCTGGAGACCGTGTACACCGAGCGCCTGCGGCTGAACCCGGGTGTCGAGGCCTTCGTCGCGGCCTGCCGCGAGGCCGGGCTGCGAACGCTGCTGGTCAGTGGCGGCTTCACCTTCTTCGCCGATCGCGTGAAGGCGCGCCTGCAGCTCGACTTCGCCCGGGCCAATGTGCTCGAGATCGAGGGCGGCCGTCTCACCGGCCGCCTGGTGCCGCGGCCCTGGGGCACCGTGGTCGACGGCGCCGAGAAGCGCCGCGTGCTGCTGGAAGTGGCCGAGCTGCTGGGCCTGCCGGCCTCGGCCACCATCGCCGTCGGCGACGGAGCCAACGACCTGCCGATGATGGGTGCGGCCGGCTGCTCGATCGCGTTCCACGCCAAGCCGGCCGTGCGCGAGCGCGCGCGCGTGTCGGTGGAGCACGGCGGCATGGACCTGGCGCTGCGGGCGTTTGCGCCCACCGCCGGCGCCTGAAAACGCGCCGGCACGCCCCGCCCCATCACTCGTCAGAGCGGAACAGCAGGTCGATGCGCCACACGCGCTCGGCGGGCAGCGGCGCGAAGCGCCACTGCTGGAGCGCGGCCACGACGTAGCGGCCCAGCGCACGCGTGTTCTGCGACACCAGGTTGACCTGGGCCACGCTGCCGTCGGGGCGGATGGTCAGGTCGGCGGAGATCACGGTGTTGGATTCGATGTCGGCGAGCAGACGCGCCGGCACCTCGGGATCGACGCGCCGGACCAGCGTCGGCCTGGACAATTCGGCCGGCAGCGCGGCCAGCGCCGGCACAGCGGGCGCCGGCGTGGCCACCGCACGGGCCACCGGCGTGGGGGCCTCCAGGGCCGGTGCTGGCGCGGGGCCGACGCGTGTCTGGGTCAGCTCCGACGAGATCACCGCGGCGGGCGGTGCCGGGGGCGGTGCCTCCCGCACGGGGGTCGGGGCCGGCACGGGTGGTGCGCTGCGCGGTGTCGGCTCCGCGGCTGGCGCGGCCACCACGCCGGCCGGTGCCGTGGCGGTGCTGGCCACCACCGGCACGATGGGGTTCGGCGCCGGCTCGGCGTCGCCCTTGCGGCGAACGCGGCTGGCCTCCAGGATGATGCGCATCGGGTTGGCCGCAAGGCGCCGCGCCCGTTCCATGGCCTCGGCCTCGGCGGCCTTGGCGTCTTTCGCTTCCTTGGACTCCTTGCTGTCCTTGGCGTCCTTCGCGGGCGCGGTGCCGGCCGGTGCGCCCTGCGCCGTGGCGTCGCCCGCTGCCACGAGCAGCAGCGTCGCCATCAACACACCGAGGCACAGGGACTGGTTCACCGGACTTCCTTCCGAAGGGGGATTCGGCGCTGGATTGTGCGTCTCACGCGGCAGCCGCGTCCCTCATTCTAGGGATGCACCTCGACGATGCGTATCCGCCCGTGTCGATCGCCACAGGGCGCAACACGGCGGCCGCCCCGGTGCGGCGGCGGTTGCACAGACTCACGACCGCGCCGCCGGCATCACTTGAAGCCCACCCGATCCAGCATCTGCTGCACGACGGCCGTGTTGGCGCCGACCTTGGCGATCGGCACCGCCTCGCTCTTGAAGCGGCCCATCGCTATCAGCGCCGGGTTCTCGGTGCGCACCGTGGCCACGATGGGGAACTCGTTGTTGCCGTCGGCGAGCATGCGCTGCGCGTCGTCGGAGGCCAGGTACTCCAGAAAGGCGATGGCGGCGTCACGGTTCTTCGCGTTCCGCGCCACCGCGGCGCCGCTGATGTTGACGTGCGTGCCGCGGTCGGCCTGGTTCGGGAACACGACCTGCGTGCGCTCCACCACCGCCTTGTCCTCGGGTCGGTTGGACTTCAGCAGCCGCGCGTAGTAATACGTGTTGGTCAGCGCCACGCCGCATTCGCCGGCCGCCACCGCACGGATCTGGTCGGTGTCGCCGCCCTTGGGATCGCGCGCCAGGTTGCCGGCCACGGCCTTGAGCCAGGCCTCGGTGGCCGCAGGGCCGTCGGCTTCGAGCACCGAGCCGAAGAGGCTCAGGTTGTACGGGTGCGAGCCGCTGCGCACGCAGATCTGGCCCTTGAAGGCGGGTTCGGCGAGCTTCTCGTAGCGGTCGACGTCCGAGGGCTTGAAGCGAGTCTTGTCGATGACGAGCACGCGGGCCCGCGTGCTGATGCCCCACCACTGCGTGCCCTGCGGGCCCACGCCGCCCCGCCATTGCGCCGGGATGCGCTGCTCGAGCACGGCCGACTTCACGGGCTGGAACAGGCCGTCCTGCTCGCCACGCCACAGCCGGGCGGCGTCGACCAGCAGGATCAGGTCGGCGGGGCTCGCGCTGCCCTCGGCCTTCAGGCGCGCCAGGATGCCGGCGTCGTCGGCCTCGACGCGATTGATGCGGATGCCGGTGGCCTTGGTGAAGTTCGTGTAGAGCGCCTCGTCGGTCTGGTAGTGGCGCGCGGAGTACAGATTGAGCACCTTCTCCTGCGCGGCGGCCGGCAAGGTGGTGCCCAGGGCGGCCAGCGTCAGCGCGGCCAGGGATGCAAGGTTTCGAATCAGCGCCATGGTGGGCCTCGGTCAGGGAAAACGTGTAGGCATGTTAATGCGAATGATTCGCACATGCAAATGCATCCCGCTCGCGAGGCGAGCGCCTCAGGCGTCGATCTGCGCCCAGGCCTTGTCGAGCCGCTTGCTGCTGACCGGCTGCGGCGTGCGCAGCTCCTGGGCGAAGAGGCTCACGCGCAGCTCCTCCAGCAGCCAACGGTACTCGTCCAGCCGCGCGTGCGGCGCACCGCGCAGATCGGCCAGGCGCTTGAGCCAGCGCTGCTCCAGCGGCCGCAGTTCGGCCAGGCGGGCGGCGTCGCGGGCGGGATCGCTGCGCAGCTTGTCCAGCCGCAGCACCACGCCCTTCAGGTAGCGCGGCAGGTGCTGCAGCGCGGCCCAGGGCGTGACCAGCACGAAACGCTTGGGCACCAGGCGCTGCAGTTGCGCGGTGATGTCGTCGCCCACGTCCGTGGGTGGCCGCGCATCCTTGAGCTTGCGCAGCGCCGCAGCGTGCTCCACCAGCACGGCCGCAGCCAGCCGGGCCACCTCGGCGGCGATGAGGTTCAGGCGCGCACGGCCTTCGTCGACGCGGGCCTGGAAGCCGGCGGCATCGGTGGGCAGCGGCTGGCCGCCGAAGGCGCGGTCCAGCGCCACGGCGATGATCTGCTCGCGCAGCTCCTCAAGCGTGCCCAGCGGCATGAAGAGGGCCGCCATGCGCGTGAGGTCGGGGATGTTCTTCTCCAGGTACTTCAGCGGCTCCCGGATCTGCAGCGCCACCAGCCGCCGGAAGCCGGCGCGATGCCGTTGCGCGGCGACCTCGGGTTCGTCGAAGACCTCGATCTCGACGTGCGCACCCTTGTCCACGAGTGCCGGAAAGCCCACCAGCACCTGGCCGCCCTTCTTCAGCTCCATCAGCTCGGGCAGCTCGCCGAAGGTCCACGCGGTGTACGCCGTGGCCGCGGCTTGCGCGGGGGGCGGCGGCGGCGCGGCGAGCTCGGCCTTTGCGCCGCGGCTCGGCGCCGGCGCCGCAGCTTCGGCGGCCGGCGCAGGCCGCGCGGCCACCTTCAGCGCCGCCAGCGCCTGGAACGCGCTGCGCGCCTGGCTGCCCAGCTCGGCCTTCAGCGCCGCCACGTCGCGCCCGGCACCGAGCTGCCGGCCGTGCTCGTCGACCACGCGCAGGTGCATGAAGTGGTGCGGCGGCAGCTGCTCGAGCTTGAAGTCGTTGCGCTGCACGGCCAGCTGCGTGCGCTCGCGCACGGCCTTCAGCAGCGCGTCCATCAGGCTGCTCTGGGCGAAGGGCACCAGCTCGCAGAACTCGGCCGCAAAGTCCGGCAGCGGCACGAGACGCGAGCGCGGCCGCTGGTGCAGCGTCTTGCACAGCGCCAGCACCTTGGCGTGCAGCATGCCGGGCACCAGCCACTCGCAGCGCTCCTCGCTCACCGGGTTAAGGGCGTAGATCGGCACCGTCACCGTGAGGCCGTCCTTCGGGTCGCCGGGCTCGTGCAGGTAGCTCGCCACGCAGTCGACGCCGCCCAGGCGCAGCGTCTTCGGGAAGGCGTCGGTGGTGATGCCGGCGGCCTCGTGGCGCATCAGCTCGTCGCGCGTCAGCTGCAGCAGGCTCGGCTGGCGCTTGATCTCGCTGCGGTACCACTTCTCCAGGCTGCTGCCGCCCACCACGTCGGCGGGCAGCTGCTGGTCGTAGAAGGCGAAGATCAGCTCGTCGTCCACCAGCACGTCCTGCCGGCGCGCCTTGTGCTCCAGCTCCTGCACCTGGCGCACGACCTTGCGGTTGTGGGCCAGGAACGGCAGCTTGCGCTCCCAGGTGGCGTCGAAGGTGTCCTCGCGCAGGCCCTCGACCAGCGCCTCGCGGATGAAGATCTCGCGCGCGGCCTTGGCGTCCAGCGTCGCGTAGTTCACCCGCTTGTTGCTGTAGACGACGATGCCGTAGAGCGTGGCGCGTTCGAGCGCCACCACCTCTGCGGCCTTCTTCTCCCAGTGCGGCTCCAGCAGCTGGGTCTTCAGCAGGTGGCCCGCCAGCGGCGGGATCCACTGCGGCTCGATGGCCGCAAGGCCCCGACCGAAGAGCCGCGTGGTCTCCACCAGTTCTGCCGCCATCAGCCAGCGGCCGGGCTTCTTGCTGAGGTTGGCGCCCGGGTGGCGCCAGAACTTGATGCCGCGGGCGCCGAGGTAGTTTTCTTCGTCGTCGACCTTGCAACCGATGTTGCCCAGCAGCCCGGCCAGCAGCGAGAGGTGGATCTGCTCGTACGTGGCCGGCTCGGTGTTGAGCCGCCAGCCCTGCTCGGCCACCACGGTGTGCAGCTGGCTGTGGATGTCGCGCCACTCGCGCACGCGGCGCGGGCTGATGAAGTGCTCGCGCAGGCGCTGCTCCTGCTGGCGGTTGGTGAGCTTGTGCGAATCAACCTGCTCGGTCTTCTGCGCAGCATGGCCGTGGCGCCCGCGGCCGTCTTCGATCCAGTGCCAGAGCTTGAGCGTGCCGACGAACTCCGAGCGCTCGTCGTCGAACGGCTTGTGCTTCAGGTCGGCGGCCTGCTGCTGCTCCTGCGGGCGGTCGCGCACGTCCTGGCCCGACAGCGCGGCGGCGATCACCAGCACCTCCGTCAGCGCCTGGCGGTTGCGCGCCTCCAGGATCATGCGGCCCACGCGCGGGTCCAGCGGTAGGCGGGCGAGCTCCTTGCCCAGCGGCGTGAG
>JAIXTY010000240.1 GCA_027483705.1 Rubrivivax sp. | reverse complement strand
CGTTCGATCTCTCTTTGCCATGTACCTCGCACAAACCAATCGAAAGCCGCAAGCTCTTGAGCAGCTTCGTGTTGCGCGAGAGGCCGCCAGCGAAAGCGCAGTTTCGCTGAACAGCATCGGACTGGTCTACGTGGAAATGAAGGAATTCGAGTTGGCTCGCGAAGCAGCAAGGGCTGCCGCTGCGCTGGGCTTTCAGGACTCGCCGTTGATCGGACGGCTGCGGTCCCTGAAGGAGTGGGACGATGCTGCTGAGGCGGCAAAGCAAGAGGCAGCCAACAACGAAGCAGCCTCATCAGCGTCATCCAGTGCGGTGGGGCGCTGAAGGCAAAGCCGTGTCAGCAATGCGCTTTCAGGCGAGGTCACCTAGCCGCCTGTCGATGGGATGCGCGATGTCCTAGGGCTGCACCTTGTTGTGAACGATCAACCTGTCCGGGCTCTGGCCCGTGATTGAGCCAACTGAAAGCATGGCCCTGATGCATTACAGGGGCTTCTCGCAGCCGCCTCCGTACAACGGCCGAAACTCACCAATGCCAGTTGCGAGCGGCGGAGTTCGCGAAGAAAGCAGCCTTCGGCACCACGGTGCTGCCAACACGCGTACTCGATCACTCGACATCGCACTCGTTGGACAACGTGAAGGTGAGTTTCAGCTACAGCAACAAGGTCATCAACCGCAGACTCATTGCCTAGCTCCCGGTGACGGGCTCGAACGTTGAGGCATCAGGCTTTGGCAAAGGCCAATCAGCATTAGGCGACGCCAGATTGGCCAAGCTTTGCCGAAGCTTGATCAGGTGGATGCTTCCATCCAGAAAACTTCCCGATCAAGCGGCATCACCATGGGACTTCTGACCCTTCAGCGAACGTAGCGGAACTTGCCAAATACCGAGGGCGTTGGGTCTAGATCCTGCAACTTGCACCGTTGCCGATCACGCGGAAGGCCAGGAACGGCACGGGTTCTTGGGCGCTTCGGGGTGTGCAGCTCGGCGCCTACTTTCGCCGAAGAACCATTCCAATTCGCCCACACCCGCTTAGCCGATCGTGCCTGCGTTCGAACTCACGAACGAGGTACTTTGATGTCAAGCTGGTCTCAATGTAGATTCGCTGGCCGAACATTAGCGACTTCAAGGCCTTGCCAATAAAGCTGCCACGCTCAAAACCAAAAATTTCGTGCACCTCGAAATGATCAGAAAAACAACCCGCCAGGCTATCGAAGTCAAAATGACGGTAGTGCTTACTGCTGACCGGGACCTCAGTACTGGGTACAGTGACGAAAAGGTTGGCGCCTGGCTTCAGTGACTTTGCGATCGCTACTACAAAGGTATCTGCCTCTGCTGGCGGGATGTGCTCGAAGACTTCAACCAAAGAACCGCTATCGTACGTGCAAGGGGTGAGGGTCTGTATATCTTGGCGCCGAAACTTGACATTCGGACAACCATCCGAAAAGGCTTCAGCCCAGCGAATCGCGCGTCCATCAATGTCAATGCCTTCGAAGCAGACGCCGCGAAAACTCTGGTCTTGGTTCAATGCAAACAAAAACCCGCCATCACCGCAACCGAAGTCCATGTGGAGATGCTGCCCATGCGAAGAGCTGGCAATGACCTTCGTAAGCCATCTGCTTGCCAGATTCACTGCTGCGATGTACGAAGGTGCGTAGTGCCAGCGCCTGCTGAACTTGAGGTATCCCTTCGGGGCCGGAATGTAATGGTATGGGAATGCATACTCACCAGCTTGGACCGAGTCGATGGACTCTTGGCGGGAAACAGGTTCCGGAGTTGTCGGATTCATCTGTGCAGCTTGATTGGTTCGACTCATGTTGATCTTCTGTGGACATCGCATGGCGGTGCATGACAAACGCAAGGTGTAGGCTTGGCGTTGAAGCCAGACACCCTACCTGTTGTGCACTCGTGGTGCTAGCCCTCGGCAAGCCCATTCTGGCGGCAACGCACCAGCGACCCGTGACCTAACCGTGAAATCCGCCACTGAGCGACCGAACACGCTCAGAAGCCGCTGAGTTGCCGGGCGCTCGCAGTCAAGCGTGCCGCCAGCCAAGCCCAGTGCAACCCCAGCCGTCGCGTGCACTGATGCCTGACCTCCCTAGCAGCCGCTTTTGGCGCAACCAAGCACCACTGCCGCCGCATCGACCACCAAAGCGCCAAGTGCTCTCCAAGCAACTTCTGAAGGGCGATGCAGCCCTTGCAGCGCCGCCTAGCTCATCGGGCAAGCGCGCCGATTCGCACGACCAAGCAGCTAGAGCTGAGCGTCAGACCGATCGAAGCTTGAAGATTCGATTGAGAACTTTCTGGTATGCAGGCTCAAGTGCGATCGGGTGGCGGCAGAGCTTAACAGCCGCCACCCAACCCGCCAATGCCATCAAGCAAACCGCCAAGAACTGTGTAAGCGGAAGCGGCTGTGTGCGATTCAAGCCAACCGCCAAAGAGACGGCGGCAGGCGCGAGAAGGCAGATGCCAGTTACGGCCAAACTGCGGACCGACTGGCGCGCCAGTGCGGACCAGTCGTTTGGTTGGCATCGTTGCTTGAACAGGTAAAAGATTGGCACCGCGACGAGATAGGACAGCAGCAACGCGATCGCAACAGCCATGAGGTCGCGCAGCAGCACAGCCGCCAGTACTGCCAGTACAACTCGAATGAGAGCAACGATCAAGTCAGCCTGAGATGCGAGATCTACCCGCCCCATCGCCATCACCAAGGTTTGGGTAAGCGTAGCCATCGCAATGACAGCGCCGGCAGCGGCAAACACGGTGACGTAAGGTACGGCGGCATCCCACTGCGGCCCTGCCAACAGGCGCAGGATCTCCAGCGGATAAAGAGCGAGGAAGCCGTAGAACGGCCAGGCCAGCCCGATCACCAACCCATAGCTCCGCACGTAACTTGTCTCCAGCGACTCGCCATTGCGAAAGGCGCTGGCGAACGCCGGATAGGCCACGTTGCGCACGGCACCCATCAGATCACGGTGGAACAACTGCATCAGGCCCTGTGCTCTGCTAAGGATCGCCACAGGTGCAAACCCAAGCACCTTGCCGACCACGAGGTCGTTCATGTCCATGGAAACACTCACCACAACACCTGCGAGCGTGTGCTGCCGCCCGAAGCGAGTCAGATGCTTCCACTCCACCAAACGAGGTCGCCTAGGACGCTCTGATGCGGGTACGGCCCACCACGCGCCGACGGCGGTGACGGCATTGCAGGCCACAATACCCCAGGCCAAGCTTTCGGGTCCGCCCTGGTATGCGGCAAGACCGATCGTCACCACGAACCCGACGACCGCTGCAAGGATATTGACCCACAGAAGTTGGCCGAAACGCATCTCGCGGCGCAACAAGGACAGCGCAATGCCACAGAAGGGCAGCAGCAGCAGATTCAAACTCACGACCCGCAGGATGGATGTCATGCGGTGATCGCCATACAGCGATGCAACGATGGGGGCGACGGAAAAGACCGCCACAAACAACACACTGCCGGTCACCAAAGACATCCCTAACGCGGTGTCTCTCCGCTCGGGTCCGAGATCTTGCTCTTGAATGAGGTAACTCGATACGCCAAAGTCGCGTATCACATGGACAACGCCCACGAGGGCTGCCGTGACCGAATAGATTCCTATCTCATGTGGCGTGAGCAGCCTCGCGACCAAGACATAAGACGCAAGGCCCAAGCCTATCAGCGCATAGCGCTCGATCACGCTGAGGAATAGAGCACGGCGGACGATGGACATCTGATCTAGTGGGGTGGTCGACATCTGCGGGGCGTTGCTCACCACTCTTTGCGGGGCTCCGCGTCCCGGCATCCCATTCTGCTTCCTACCGGCCACTCGCCCGAGCTTACGGGCCATGAATACCGTGAATCGCTGGCACGAGAGCCGCCGCAGCGGCAGTGCAGGCCCCGACTGCACCACGCCTTGCACCTGCGAACGACGAACCCACGCCTGCTGCCAACTTGGTCACGCCCGCCTCGGCCCGTGGCGCTGAGACAAGCCAGAATTCACAGGATGAAGCCCATCAAGCCGATGGGACATATGGCAGCTTGAGTCGCGTAGGTGAACCCCTGCTGCCACAACGCCAAAGTCGGGTGCCAAAGCGCGGCCAACAATGAGATTCTGCGAGAGCAACCATGAATGATCACCCCAGTCCCGCCAGCCATGCAGCGGTGAGGAGTACTCGATGAACTCTGCGGCAAAGGTGATTGTTTCGATCGTCTGCTGCACCCGTAACCGGGTAGCCTTCGTACGCGAGCACTACGCAATGCTTCGCGACAGGATGACTCCGTACACCGAGGTCTTGTACGCGCTAGATCATTGCACCGACGACACTTTGGACTTCGTCCGGGCCATCGCGCTTGAAGACCCGCGTGTGCGGTACTTGGAGAACACTGGAGAACCGGGCCTGTTCAGCTGCCGAAACTTTGCAATCGACAAGGTACGCGGCGGGTACGTGCACTACCTCGACGACGACGACGCCGTATCCGAAGGCTTCTACCAGCGAATCGACCAATTGGTCGGGGCAGGCGCCCAGGCGGACATGTTCGTTACCGGGCTCCTGCTGGATGAGGAAGGGCAGCCCCCGCGTTTCGTCCCGACGATCAAGACTGAAGAGGTTGCATTCAGTGTGGAGGGGGCTCTTCGCGTGGTCGACGCAGACATCTTCGTTCATCTGCTCAATGGGCGGCTTTACTTCAATGGTGCCAACACCCTGATCAGCATCGAGACGCTCCGTCGCTTTCCCTTCCGCGCGGAGATTCGCAAGACTGCTGACCGACTGCAATCATTGGAGATTGCTCATGCGCAACAGGTTCGCCAGATACATGTCAGTGATGTACATGCGATCTATCGCGTGCACGCCAACTCGATGAGTATCGCCAGCGACAAGAGTTTCTGGAACATGAAGGCATTCGAGTTGCTGTATCGCTCGATGCCAGACGATCACCCTCACGCGAGTCCCGTGCAGCAGGTCTACGCTCGCGCATTGTTTGACGCGGGCTACGCGTTGCGCAAGACGAACAAGCGCAGCGCACTGAGTCACTACCTAAACGCGGCCCGTATGGGCTATGTCAAGTCGTCGTTGGTGGCAATTCTCAAGCTGCCTCTCGTGTGAATCCTTTCGACCACCAAGCACGCTGATGCATCCCCAGTCGTACCACCACCACGCAAGTCCGCAGCGTACACCCCTGCCCAAGCTCTGCGCCGTGACAGGTGCGGCAGGCTTTATCGGCAGTCGCCTGCTTCAACTTTGGGATGAAGCTCCGGGCGCGAGCTTCCGTGCCTTGGTCCGGAGATCAGAGAGTGTCGAGATGATGAAGCGCCTGGGCCGACAGGCGGTGGCGGTTGACCTGCTGAAGCCCGCAAGCGTGACATCTGCTCTGGCAGGCTGTGATGCCGTGGTGCATTTGGCGCACGGCGACCGAGGGCCCGAGGCAACGTCGAATCTGCTCCGCGCCATGGAGGCCTGTGGCATCAGGCGGCTGGTGCACATCAGTACCATGGCCGTTCATGGCCCTGAACCGAATCACTCTTCACAACTCGAAGACACAGCGACCATCTCGCGCTACGGCAACGACTACTGCGACTCGAAGGCAGAGCAGGAAGAACTCGTCTGGGCGAGGCATCGCGCTGGCAAGCTTGATCTCGTGGTCCTGCGTCCGACAGTGGTCTACGGACCAGGCAGTGCCTTCGTGGATCTGGTTGTTCAGGAGGCAAAAGCGGGCGAGGTACTGCTGGTGGACGGCGGCTCAGGAGTCTGCAATGCGGTGTTCGTAGACGACGTCTGCCGCGCCATTGACTGCGCCCTTCTCAACAACGATCTGGGCCAACCGTACTTCATCAATGGCGACGAGGCACCGAGCTGGCGACAGTTCATCGAGGCCTTTGCCCGGCTGGACGACAGAAGTCCGCGATTCAGTAGCATCGAGTCCTCTGTAGCGCAAGCGTTCTGGCGAACCCTGAACTCAGCGCCCCGCGACGGGCTGATGAGGCGGGTCTGGAAGAAGATCGCCTCGCGCGTTGGTGGACCGCCGCCGCGACTGCCTTTTCCGCCGCTTGGACGCATCCACCGAGAGACCGTCCACGTCGTTTTCTCCAACGCGAAGGCTCGCGCGGAACTCGGCTGGCAGCCCAAGACTTCATTCGCCGAGGGCGTTCGCCTGACGGCGGCTGGCATGCGAGGGTCCGTCGATGCCAATTGATGGAAGAATCACTGACTCTCAGCGGTTAGGTTGCATGTTTCGGTTGCTCCAATTGGGACAGTATCCACGGGTCGTGGGCATCGTTGGCGCGAGTATTGGCCGCGCGCCTGAATGCAAAAGATTTTTGTCAACCTGATGGGCGCAGGATGACGCAATCTCTTCAGATCGCCGTCGTGATCCCTTGCTTCAATGCGAAGCGCTACATCGGTGCAACGCTTGACAGCATCCTGGCGCAGCAGGGCGTCGTAGTCGAAGCGATCGTGGTCGACGATGGATCCACCGATGGTTCGGCCGATTTTGTTGAGCAACACTATCCTGGGGTCAGCCTTCTCCGAAAAGCCAATGGCGGTGTCGCAACCGCGCGCAATTCCGGCGTGATGGCCGCGCAGTCAGAGTGGATCGCCTTCTGTGACGCTGACGACATCTGGCTGCCCGACAAGTTGGCTGCACAGTTGCAGGCTATGGGGGCGGCTCCGGCTTGCCGCATGAGCTACACCGCATGGCACGTTTGGCCCAGTGAGCAGCCGTTGCCGGAGCCAGGCCTGTTGCGGCGCCTGCACGAGGACCAGGCCGATTCGCGCTGGCAGGGTCCAAGCGGAATGATCTACCCTGAACTGTTGTTGGATTGCGAGGTCTGGACCAGCACGGTTGTAGCCCATCGCACGGTGTTTGACGAAGTGGGACTATTCGACACGGGCTTACGCATCGGCGAAGACTACGATCTATGGCTGCGAATGTCGCGTGTCACCGAGATCAGACGCGTTTCCCGCCCACTGGCGCTGTACCGACAGCACCCGGCCAACATCACGCGAAGCGCACCAACCGCAAACTACCGACGCTTGGTCATCGAGCGGGCGCTTGAGCGCTGGGGTTTTTCGGGGCCTGATGGCCGCCACGTCGATCGGCGAGCACTGGCTCAGTCACTGGCGAAGTGTTGCAGCGACTTCGCTGCGGCACAGATGGCCGCCGGAGCAGGACAGTTGGCGCGCCAGTCCATCTACGATGCTCTCCGCTACGACTGGCGCCATCTGCCGGCTTGGAAGCTGCTAGCAAGGTCACTCTTCGTGAGGACGCCATGAGACCCCCCGACATCAGCCCCGTTGGGCCGCCAAGATGCCTCGAAACAGTTCGAGATGTCGCTCGACACTGCGTCTCCACGCGAATTTTCGAGCCCATTCCCGGGCCTCGTGCGCACGCTCCGCCCGCACGTGCGCTGGCATCACCAACACTTGTTCGATCGCAGCCCGCCAAGCGTTGAAATCATCAATGGGCAAGGGCCAAGCCATTGGGCCGACGAGGTCGACCAAACTGCTCACCGGGCTGAACAGAACCGGTGTGCCTGCAGCCTGGGATTCCACAGCAGGGAAGCCGAATCCCTCATAGAGCGTTGGGTAAACCGTG